>NZ_JBITJK010000029.1:0-122247 GCF_044459945.1 Streptomyces sp. NPDC050164 | reverse complement strand
CACCCCCCAGGTCATCGACTCGACAGGGGGCAACAGTCATGCCGGGCCCGGAGGCCAGCGGCCCTCTTGCAGGACCGCCAAAAAGATAACGGGGGGTACGGGCCGAGCGGTGGGATCCTGGGGCCGCTCATGAGGCGAGCGGGATGGTGACGGTGTTCCAGGACATCGGTGGCAGCAGGGCGCTCGGCCGTCCGCCGTCCGTGACGGTGCCGGTCACCGGCTTCGGCGTCACGCGGTCCTGGTGCTGGAGTGTGTTTGCCGCGTGGCGGTCGGGGTCGGTCAGGGCGGTCTGGGTGCCCGCCTCGCCGTACTGGTGGTACCACTGGCTGATCGCCGCCTTACCGCCGGTGGAGCCGCCGCCGCGACCGGCGTTCCCGCCGCACGCGGCGAGGAATCCCGCCGCCACGGTGCCGGAGGCGCGCAGGAAGGATCTGCGGCCGAACGATCTCGGGTTCTGCTCAGGGGACATGGGCGTCTCTGCTGTGAAGGTCGGGTGTGGGACCGGGCCTTGGGGACGAGGCCGCGACGGCGGATGATGACGCTGTGGACGGCCGCGGAGTGCGGCCGGTATGAGCGCGACGCGAAGCCGGCGGGGTGGGGGGGCGCGCAATCGGTCCACGTCGAGGTCTTCGACCCCGCTCTGCGGGTCCTGGCCAGAGCCGAGTACGAACTGCATCCGCACGCCAACCCGCCGGACTACGTCGTGGACCGAATCGTCCGCGGAGTCGACGACGTGAGCGCGCGGGCCCAGGTGGAGCGCGGCAGGATTCTCGGGATCGGCGTCAGCATTCCCGGCCAGGTACGGCCGGACGGCACGGCCTCCGTCTTCGCCCCGAACTGGAACTGGAACGACGTACCGCTACAGGCCCTGCTCACCGACCGGGTCCCTGATGTGCCGGTCCTCCTCGACAACCCGCTGCGTGCGAGCACCGTCGCCGAACTGTGGTTCGGTGCCGCCCGCGGCCACGACAACGTCGCCGTCCTCACCCTGGGAACCGGCGTCGGCGCGGGCCTGGCCGTCCAGGGGACGCTCTACCGCGGGGCCACGAACACGGCCGGCGAATGGGGCCACACCAACCTCGTCATCGACGGCCGCAAGTGCCGCCGCGGATGCGTCGGATGCGTGGAGACCTACGTGGGCGCACCCGGCATCATGCAGCACCTCGCGGAGATCGACCCGGACAGCCCGCTCCTGCACCCCGACGACCAGACGGCGACCATCCACGCCCTGGCCACCGCCCACGCGGCCGGCGATCCTGCCGCACAGCAGGTGATCGCCACGACCGGCCGCTACCTCGGCATCGCCATCGCCAACCTGATCAACCTGTGCAACCCGCAGATCATCGTGCTCACCGGCTGGGTCGCCGACAGTCTGGGAAGCGCCGTCCTGCCGCACGTGCGCGCCACCGCCGCCCGCTACGCACTCGCCGAACCCTGGGAAGGCACCGAGATCAGTCTCTGCCCCATCGACCGCAACCCGGTCAGTCTCGGCGCGGCGACCCTCGTCCTGGAGGGATTCCTGTCCTGACACTCCTGCTGTGAGCGGCTCCAGCTTGAGTACGGAACTCCCGGGCGTGCCCAACTGCGCCTGCGCTCAGAAACATTGAACCTTGTTTGTTTGGGCTCAAATCGAAATGCACACAACGGAGAGGTGTACGAGTCATGGCAGATTCAGCGAGCCACGCCATACCTGAACAGCCGTCGACCGGCGCCCCGGGACGGCTCTCGCGGCGTGGACTCCTCAAGGGCGCCGCCGTCACCATGGGAGCCGCGGCGCTGGGTGCCGGCGCCGCCGGGACGGCCGAGGCGGCCGACGCCTCGGTCACCGCGACGGCCCCCGACGGCAGCAACACCATCACGATGTCGCTGACTTCGGGCGCGCTCACCTGGTCGGCGAAGCGAAGAGGCGTGACGGTGGTCGACACTTCGGCTCTCGGCCTCGAGCTGAGCGACGGGACGGTGCTCGGCGCCGCCGGCACGGTGATCACCAACTACCAGCACTGGACCATCGACAACACCTGGACTCCGGTGTACGGCCGCAACGCGACCGTCCGCGACCGGTACCAGGAGATGCGCTGGAACCTCCAGGACACCGCCTCGCTGATCAACTTCAGCATCCAGATCCGCGCCTACCCGACTGGCGTCGCCTTCCGGTACGTGCTGCTCGGCAAGGGCACCGCCACCATCGCCGACGAGCTGACCACGTTCGTCTTCCCCGACAGCACCCTGGTCTACAGCGCGCGTGACGAGGACCCCTACAACCCGGTCGCGCCCGGCTCGATCCCCTCCACGGGCACCACGACCACGGACACCGGCCCGCTGACCGACCTGCCGCTGACCACCACCTACGCCGGCGGCGGCCTGATCGCCTGCATCTGCGAATCCTCCCGTCTCAACTTCCCGCGGCTGATGCTCAGCTCCGTGTCCGGGCAGCCGGGCACCCTCGCCGCCCACCTGATGGAGCGCACCGGCCGCGGTTCGGACAGGGTCCAGACGACCTCGACGGTCACCACGCCGTTCGCCACGCCCTGGCGGGCGGTGGTGACCGGCTCCACCCACGCCGAACTGGTCGACAACGCCGAGCTGGTGCTCAACCTGGCCCCCGCGAGCACATTGGCCGACACCTCGTGGATCAAGCCCGGCAAGGCCTTCCGTGTACAGCTCACCACCGCCGCCGGGATGGCGGGCGTCGACTTCGCCGTGGCTCGCGGCCTGCAATTCATCGAGTACGACGGTGGCTGGTACGGCGACGTCAGAGGAACCGACGCGACGAAGCCGATAGCGGAGATCGACCTGCCCTCGGTGATCTCCTACGCCACGAGCAAGGGCATCGGCGTCATCCTCTACGTCGACCGCGTGGCGGCCACCAACCCCGACAGCCTGTTCAGCCTCTACAAGAGCTGGGGCGTCGTAGGCGTCAAGCTCGGATTCGTCAACGACGGCACCCAGGCGATGACGAACCAGATCACGAACTGGGTCAGGACGGCAGCCAAGTACAACCTGCTGATGGACATGCACGACAACGTGCGGCCGTTCGGCTACGAACGGACGTACCCGAACTGGGTCACCATGGAGGGCGTGCGCGGCAACGAGCGCTTCCCGACCGCGAGCCACAACGTGACCCTGCCGTTCGCCCGCAACATCGGCGGGCCGATGGACTACACCATCTGCTACGGCCAGTCGCGGAACCGGACCACCAACGTCCACCAGATGGCCATGGCGGCGGTCTTCTACCAGCCGCTGAACTTCCTGTACTGGTACGACTCGCCGTCCAAGTACGCCAACACGTCCAACTGGCCGGGGCTGCCATGGTTCGACGCCATCCCCACCACCTGGGACCAGAGCCGCACCCTCGCGGGATCGATCGGCGAGTACGTCGCTGTCGCCCGCCGCCGCGGCGACACCTGGTACGTCGGGGCGATGACCAACGAGACGTCCCGGACCCTGTCGCTCCCGCTGACGTTCCTGGGCGGCGGAACATACACGGCGACCGTCTACGCCGACGGCACTCCGGGCACCAGCCCCTACCAGACGCCGGTCGTGGTCAGCACTCGGACGGTCACCTCGGCCACCACGCTGGGCGTGGCGATGGCTCCCGCGGGCGGCCAGGCCATCATCCTCAAGCCGAGCTGACGCGACGGACGCGGGGGCCCCGCCCGTGCCCCGGGCCGTCTCACACGGTGGCCACGACGGGAGTACCGCCGCAGGGGCCGGGCCGGCCGGTCAGGCCCGGCCCCCGCGGCACCCGGAGGCGGCTGCGGGAGACCGATCTTCCGTGTTCCGTTGCCGCCTCCGGAAGGAACCCGTATGCCCCTTCAGCGTTTCGCCTCCCGAACAAGACGCCTGTGCCGATGGGCTGGGCCTCGTGGTGCCGACCGCGGCTACGACCACGACAAGTACCGGCGCCTGCTCTGGAAGCGCGGTATCCGCCCGGTGATCGCCGAACGAGGCCAGCCGCACGGCTCTGGTCTGGGCGTCTTCCGCTGGGTCGTCGAGCGCACCATGTGCGCCACGAGGCGCTCTGTCTGTATCCCCGGTTCAGCCGGGAGGAACTCGCAAGTAGGTTCCTGGGCCCCATGACTTAGAGGGCGTTCAGGCGCGCGTTGTCGGCCAGGCAGTCCAGACGCACGACCGCCCTCCCCGCCGCGGCAACGCGGCGCTCCGCAGCACGCAGCAGAAACCGCCCCGTCCCCGGCTGGGCGCTGTTGCGGTCCACCATCAGCCGATGCACGTAGCCGCCACCGGCGGCTGTGGTCCCCAGGCGTCCTCGTCTTCCCACCACAGCCCCCAGGCCCCGGCCACGCGGCCGTCGGCCTCGGCGAGCCAGACCTCACCAGCGCCATGGACCGGCGGAAGTGGTCCTCGTCCAGCCGGCCGGGCTGCCACTGGCCGGTGATGCCCTGGGCGAGCATCCAGCGGGCAGCGTCGTCGCGCAGACGAACCAGCGTGGCGAGGTCGGTGTCGTCGGCGAGGCGGAAGTACTCGGTGGCGCTTGGCGTGGAGATCAGGGAGGCTCGCGCGCATGGTATCGGTAGTGCAGAACGTGGCGATCGACTGTGCGGACGCCTACGAGCTGGCTCGGTTCTGGAGCAGTGTGACTGGCCGTCCGCTGCATCCGGAGGACAGACCAGGTGACCGGGAGACTCAGGTGCTGCTGGCGGAGGGCCCGGTGTTGTACTTCAACCAGGTGCCCGAGACCAAGACAATCAAGAACCGGATCCATCTGTGTTTGCGCCCTGAGACCTCGCGCGATCAGGAGGTGGACCGGCTGCTGGGCCTCGGTGCCACCTTTGTCGCCGATCACCGGAACCCCGATGGTTCAGGCTGGGCAATCCTCGCTGATCCCGAAGGCAACGAATTCTGCGTACTGCGCGGTGAGTCCGACCGAGCCGCCATGAATTCCTCTGAGCAGTTGGAACCGGGTACAGTCCGCCCGCCGGCCGGGGGTGACGACCAGTGGCAGGCCTGACTCGGCTCGCGTACTGCCTCGTTGGCTCGCCCAGGCATCGCACTCAAAGTCGATGCCGGGCACCTGACACAACTCGGTGGGAACATCCGGCTCCGTATGTCCGTACCATCTCTACACCACAGCACCATGCCGCCGAGACCTCGCACCAGAGGAACACCGCAGCACGGCCACACGCCGAGGAAAGGTCAGCACCATGCCCGAGACAACAACTCCCGCCACTGAACTGGCGTCGCAGTACATCGCCCAGGTGACCGGCGACCTCGAGGCAAACGTCAAGGAGCAGGAACGGATCGGTGCGGAAATCGCCTCTCTGCAGGAGCAGCTCGCCGCCCTGCAGCATGACCACACCGTGCTGGTGAACATGCAGCAGGCACTCGGCATCACAACTGCCCCGGCAGCCGAGCCCGCAGCCGAGAATCAGGGCGCCACGGTGCCCTCTCCGCGACGGAAGAAAGCCGACGCCACGCCCGGCGGGAAGCAGAAGGCACGCAAGTCCACGACCCGGTCGCGGAAGAAGGCGGCCACGGAGCCCAAGGCCCCCGAGGCCAAGGCCGCGGACACCCCGAAGGCGGCCCAGCCCACCCTGGTCGAGCTCATCCGCCGCCACCTCGCCGAGCAGAAGGAACCGCGCTCCGCAACCGAAGTCTCCGCGGCGCTCAGCCAGGCTCACCCCGATCGCGACATCGCGACCAAGGTCGTGCGCGTCACGCTCGAGGGCCTCGTGGCCAAGAGCCAGGCCGAACGCACCAAGCAGGGCCGGTCCGTCTTCTACAGCGCCCCCGCGTCGGAGCCGACGGCTGCGCCCGAGGCCGAGGCACAGCCTGCCTGAGAACGCCCGCTCCTGATGGTGCGTGTGGCAGCCGCCTGCCGTCTTGACTCGGCGGGCGGGCCGCCAGGGACAGCACCCCCACGGAGTGCCGCGCGCCGTCAGGATGATGCCCAGGACCTTCTGCACTGCGTGAGGACTCCAGTACGGGGAACGCAAGGGCACCAGTTCGGAGACCTGGCGGGGCTCGCCGAGGTAAGCCCGGCTGATGTGTGGGGAGTTGAAAGTGCACTTGCCTGTCAACAAGGCAAGGCACAGCCGCCGGCACCGCGAGTCGATGGCGGTGCCGGCGGCTGCGACTGTGGGTGGAGCGTCGGCCGGGGGGAACGGCAGGAGCCCGCGGGCGAGTTGGAGGCCGTGGCCCGATCAGAGGGAGGGCTCCGGGGGCGGTGCGGGTGGGGGACGTCGCGGGAGCGTTCCTGGCCGGTTTCACTCCTTGTGGGGGGGCGACAAACGATCGATGCATGCCCACCGCGTGATCGCGGAACTCCCTCTCTCGGTGATCAGTTCGTCACATCCGGTTCGCCGGGCAGCGGGTGGGTAGGCGCTCCCCCTCTCATGACCGGAGGTGGAGATGGACATCGGTATAGGCCTTCCCAACACGGTTCCCGGGACCGACGGTTCGGTTCTCGTGGAGTGGGCCCGGCGGGCCGAGGAGGCGGGATTCAGTACGCTCGGGACGATCGGGCGGCTGGTCTACCCGGGGTACGAGGAGCTGGTCGCGCTGAGCGCGGCCGCGGCGGTCACCAGCCGGATCCGGCTGACGACGAGTGTGCTGCTGGGGCCGCTGTACACCAACAGCGCGCTGCTGGCGAAGCAGGCGGCCTCGGTCGACCGGCTCTCCGGGGGGCGGTTCGTGCTCGGTGTGGGGCTGGGCGGGCGTGACGACGACTTCGCCGCGAGCGGTCTGTCCACCGAGGGCAGGGGACGCCGGCTGGATGAACAGCTGACGGAGATGAAACGCGTCTGGTCGGGCGAGGAGCGGGGGCTCGCCGGTGCGATCGGGCCGGAGCCCGTGCGCGACGGTGGCCCCGAGCTCATCCTGGGCGGATCGGCCCCGGCCGGTTTCCGGCGGGTGGCCCGGCTGGCCGACGGCTGGATCATGGGCGGTGGCACGCCGCAGATGTTCGCGGAGGCATCGGCCGGCGTCGATGCCGCGTGGAAGGAGGCGGGGCGGGCCGGCGCGCCGCGCAAGCTGGCGCTGGCGTACTTCGCACTCGGCCCGGACGCCCGGGCACACGCGGACGGCTATCTCCAGCACTACTACGGCTTCCTCGGCGACGCCGCCGCGCAGATCGCGGCGAGTGCCGCGGTGAGTGCGGAGATGGTGGCCTCGTACGCCGACTCGTTCGCCGCGGCCGGCTGTGACGAGCTCATCTTCGTGCCCGCGGCGTCGGGGCTGGAGCAGGTGGGGCTGCTCGCCGAGGCGACCGGCTGAAGCACCTGCGACCGCCACTCACCCCTCGGTGGTGCCTGGTTCCGGGAGTGTGATTCCCGCCTGCTCGGCGCGGAGTTCCGAACGGACGAATTCCAGGAGGCGGCTCGCGCCGGGGAGCGACGGCCGCCGTGTCCCGGGCGCCGTACACGGTGTTCGCGTCCCTGATGACGGCCCGGGCATCGGGGTCCGTCGTGGTCAGGGCCCAGTACGCGTGGGCGGCGGAGGGGTAGGTGACGGCCCCGACCAGGACGGGGGCGGGGAAGTCGTTGCGCAGGGCCTTCGTGCCCGGGTCGTCCGAAGGCGTGCGGGAATGGCTCTCGTACAGGTGGATCGCGGGGGCGATCGGTGTCGCGGGCCCGTCCGGGACGCGTGCGGGCCGTTGTGCGATCCACTTCGCCCGGTCCTCGAAGTAGGCGATGGCCTCGTCGTACTCCTCCTGCGTGACCGGGTCTCCGAGCGCGGCGCCGTCCAGGTGCTCGCCGGGTCCGGTCACCAGGACCTGAAGCGGCCGGTCCTAGGGGGTGTCCGTAAAGTCCCGCCTGCCCTCCGGGCGGACGACGGGGCTTTGCGGACACCCCCTAGCGGTCCATGTCGCCGAGCACGTAGTGGCGTTGGGTCTCGGGGATGGCGAGGTGGGCGGCGCGGGCCGCGGCCCGGTTCTCCTCGGTCCGGTCGGCCAGGAGCGCGTCGACGGCGGCCAGGCAGCGGTCCGTGGAGTCCGGGCGTCCGTTGAGCTGGTCGATGGTGTCGCGGACCTCGGCCAGCAGCAGCTCCGGCGTGAGCCGGGTGCGCGGCTCGCTGAACCGCCACGCCGCCAGCTCATGGGTGGACGCCCTGGCGCCGTCCGGGAGTTCGGTGTCGACCCAGCCGCAGCTCAGCTGTAGGTGATGCGGTTGCCGGTCATTCCGGCATTCTGTCGGAACCGCTGGTCGGCGCGACGTGTTCGTCACGTGCGCGGCGACGCCGGAAAGCCGGGTCCTCCCCCGCCGTCCGGAGGAGGACCCGGCTCCCGGCCGGCCTGTGGCTCAGGACGACTGGGCGCTCTGGTACAGGTTCTGTGCGTCCGCGCCGAAGTACGGGCCGTACATGGCGTTGGGCAGGAAGTTGTACTTGAAGCTGTTCACCGAGGACTGCAACCCGGCCCCGGTGGCCTCGTCGAACTGGGTGAACCACGGGCCGCCGCTGGAGCCGCCCGTCATGTTGCAGTTCATACCGTGATCGCTGGACAGCAGGAAGTCCCGGTAGGTGGTGCCGCTGCAATAGATGAACTTCTGGCCGTCGTAGGGAGCGGCGGCCGGGAAGCCGAAGGCGTACATGGCCTTGTTGTAGCCGGTGTTGAAGGCCAGGCCCTGGCCTCCGACGACGTCGGTCAGCTTCTTTCCGTCCAGCGGGGCGACAACGGCCGCGCCGATGTCGTAGTTGATGTCCTCACTGGCCGTCCACTGCGGCGTGGAGAGGGTCTTGGACGCGGCCCAGGTGCCGTACGGGCGCTGCCCGTCGTGGTAGCCGGGCACGAACACCCAGTTGGTGTGCCAGGCGCCCTCCATCTTCACGCAGTGGCCCGCGGTGATCACAGTGCTCTTGTTGGCGCTGGTGACGGCGTTGCCGGAGCAGGAGGCCGTACGGCCCTGGTAGGTGAAGAACACCCGCCCCGCGGTCTTGGTCACCGCTCCGCCCCCGGTCCAGGGACCGCCACCGTTCGGGATCGCCAGAGGTCCCGCGTCGGCGGCGGGCGTGCTGGGTGCCACGACGGTCGCCTTGCCCTTGCGGGGTGCCGATGCCCGCACGTCGGAACGGTCGACGGACAGGACGTCGAGCGGGGTGGCCGCGCGCATCCGCTGCGGTGTCCAGAAGGCGAGGGCGCGTTCCTGCGCCGAGGGCGCCACCGCTCCCGGGTCGGGCGCGGCGCTCGCCGGGGTGGCGGTGACGCCGGTCGCCAGCAGTGCGGCGACGCCGGCGAGTGCGCCGAGCACGGTGCGGCGAACGCGGGTGCCGCTGCCGGAGGAGCGAAGGCTACGGGGTGTGCCTGTCACGCGGTCTCCTTCTGCTGTGGGGCCGGGCGGTGGGGCTCATCCACCCGGTCGGGCATGGGTGTCGCTGCGAACCACGGGCAGCGTGCCATCAGCAGGGCGACCAGGACAGGTCCATGTCATAACGATGGCCGAAAACCCCACAGGGTCTACGCATGAGGAACACGCGGGCAAAGGAGAACCCGGCCTCCACCGCACTCAGGGTGGAGGCCGGGTCCGGGAGAGCCGGCCGGGGCGCTGCGTCAGACGGAGGGGCCGGTGCCGCCCGGCTGGATGCGTCCGCGCCACGCGCCGGACTCGCCGCCGCGCTTCTCGATGTACTGCTTGAAGCGCCTCATGTCGCCCTTGATCTGGCGGTCGATCGCGCCGAGCATGTCCGCGGCCTTCTCCACCGCTCCGCTGGGCTCGACGTCCATCACGAGCTCCACCCGGGTGTGGGTGTCGTCCAGGCGCTGGAAGCGGACAGTGCCCTTCTGGTGGGTGTCTCCACTGGTCGTGCGCCAGGCGACGCGCTCGTCGGGCAGCTGGTCGACGATCTCGGTGTCGAACTCGCGCCGTACGCCGCCGATCTTGGTCGTCCAGTGGTTGTGGCGGTCGTCGAGCTGCCTTACCTCCTCGACGCCCTCCATGAAGTTCGGGAACTCCTCGAACTGCGTCCACTGGTTGTAGGCAGTGTGGATGGGGACGTCGACTTCCACGGTTTCCTTGACGGTGCTCATCTGTACGCCTCCGTTTTCCTGATCGACTGCTGGAGGCCCATCGGCCCACACACAGGTCCGGGCCCGCGGGACGAGTACCCGGGATCTTCCGGTTGCCACACGGATCAGTGCCGCCCGGGAAAGCGAACGGAACCGGCCCGGCCGCCGGTCGAACGTCGATACGATTCCGGCGTGCGTCTCCCCCGCTCGGCCTCCGGCTGGACCGTGGCCGCCTTCGGTGTGCTCGCCGCCGCTCTCGGAGCGGTGGGTCTGGTCTCACCGGCCGCGCAGTTGTCGCTGCTCGGTCTCGCCGCCCCGGGCGAGCGTGCTGCCGGGGACCTCACGCCCGCGTTCATGACGGCGTCGTCCATGGCAGCGCTCAACATGGGCGTCTACTACGTGCTGGCGGCGCTGGCCGACTGGCGGGCCTTCTTCCGGTGGACCGTGCCGTTCCGTCTGCTCACCTGCACGGTCTTCACCGTCGCTGCGCTCAGCGGGAGAGCGCCGGGCGTCTTCGTCGGGGTCGGCCTGTGGGAGGGCGCGGGGGCGGTCGCCACAGGTGCGGCGCTGCTGCTGGAACGGCGCCGCCTGGCGGACGGGCCGGCGCCCGCACCGTGACCGGGCGGGTCTGGATCAGCTCATCGGTCACGGTGCGGGCGGGTCAGACGGCGGGGGCGGTGGCCCTGGCCGTCTCCGAGCGGAAGCCGTGGCCGAGCTCCGGGGCGAGGCCGTGATAGTGGCGGAAGTTGCAGATGAGCGGGCTCCAGACGGCCGGGTCGATGTGGTGGGTGCCGGGGACGACGAAGCGTTCGGCGACGTGGACGCGCAGGACATCGCACTCGACGCTGAAGAAGAGACCCGCTCCGCCGGGTGTCAGCGCGCGTGCCCGGGCCTCCAGCTGAAGGGCACACTCGGCGACGCGCGGCGGCTTCACGAGGTCGGCGGCGGCCGGGGTGAGCCCGGCCGCGGCGAACTTGTCCGGCTCGTAGCGGTACACCGCCCGCTTGGCCGCCGGCACCGGGTCGGCCCCGGTGAGCGGTGCGAGGCGTTCCACATGCTCCCACAGCTCGGGCGAGGCGACGTTGATCACGAGCTCCGGGCGCTCGGCGAGGTTGCGCAGGGTCCGGCTCTCGCTGCCGACGCCCAGGACGATGTGCTGTCCCAGGGCCCATGCGGAGGAGATCGGGGCGAGATTGCAGGTGCCGTCCTCGTTCTCGGTGGTCAGCAGCACGACGGGCGTGCCGAAGTAGAGGACGCTCGGCTGGATCACTCGGTGGGTGTCGGTCGTCATGGCTCAGGACGCTACGGGCGGGACGTTTCGATGCACGTCGGAGTGTCGGCCGGGGACAATGGGTCGGTGACCAGCCTCGACATCCATGCCGAAGAACCGGATCTCGCCTCACTGGGGCGCTGCTGGCCGATCGCACGCGCGCCGCGATCTGTCTCGCCCTGCTCGACGGCCGCGCCTGGACGGCCTCCGAGGTGGCCCGCCTCGCCGGTGTCGCGCCGTCCACGGCCACGAGCCATCTGAACCGGCTGGTGGCCGGCGGCCTGCTGGCTCAGGAGCGCCGGGGCCGGCACCGCTATGTGCGTCTGGCGGACCCCGGCATCGCGGAGATGATCGAGGCGCTGGCGGCCAGGGTGCCCCGACGGCTGGTCCCGGTCCGTTCGCTCACCGCCGCCCGCCGGCACCGCGCCGTCGGCTTCGCCCGGGTCTGCTACGATCATCTCGGCGGCTCCGTCGCCGTGGCGACGACCGAGGCCATGACCGCTCGCGGGCTGTTGTCCTGGGAGTCCGCCCTGCGCTCACCGCGTCCGGCGCGGCATGGCTGACGGGCCTCGGGATCGCGGACGAGGCGGTGGGGGCGGCGGGCCGTCCGCATGTGCGCGTAGCTGCCTGGACTGGACGGAACAGCGCCTGCATCTGGCGGGCGCGGTGGCCGCGGCCCTGTTCCACCGCGCGCTGGAGGCGTCCTGGCTCGTGCCCGGCGACGGCTCCCGCGTCGTGCGGCTGACGGATCAGGGACGCGACGCCTTACGACAGCACCTGGGCCTGGCGGACGAGATGCTCACGGCCGGCTGAGCACCTCCCCCGCCCCGGGACGGCCGGGCTCAGAACCGGTCTTGCTGCTGCGGCTGCCCGTACGTCTGGCCGCCGTTGCCACTCGCGCTCTGGGCCTGCAACTGCTCCGCCTGTTCCTTGGTCACCTTCTGTTCCGCACCGCAGAAGGTGCACTGCGTGAGGTACTTCGTCGAGATCGGGAACAGCGGCACGAAGAACAGCGTGAACTTCGTGACGCGCTTCCTGAGCGTGTGGGCGGCGGGGTTGCCGCACTGGCCGCAGACCAGCGTCAGTATCGCCAGCTGGTACAGGTACCCCTTGGTGCCGAAGATGATCACGTGACGGTCCTTCCCGGGTCGGATCTTCCTCCAGTGTCCTGTATCGCGTTCCACCCCGGCGAACCGGTACCCGAGGCGGATGTGCCCTCGTTCGTGTGGAGAGCCGGCGGGGCGTCGTCCAGTCGGGTGAGAGCGGGCCGAGTGCCTCCCGGTGCGCCGATACGGTTCCGCGGTGACCTCACCGGGGACGTTCCGTACCTTTTGGCCGGCTCCCTCGGAGACGGTGCGAACGACCCGGAGGCCACGTCGAAGGCCATCGAGCAGCTGCTGACCAACGCCGGCCTCCCCCCGGGCGAGGGTGTCGTCCACGCGACCCAGCGGCCGAGCCTGCCGGTCGGCCTGATCGTCGTGCCGGGTCGGCCGTCCTCACCGTGCAGCACCTCAAGTCCCGGTTCGTCCCGCCGTCGACCTGGTTGCAGGCCGTGGGCGAACTCGGGTACGCCTACCTCATCTTCGCCACCCGGCCGTGGCCGGAGGGCGCCGAGCCCGGCGACTTCGAGACGCTGGCCGCCTTCACGTCCGACGAGGACGTCCTCACTTCGGCGGCGCATGTCGTCCTGCCCGCCCGCAGCCTGCGGAGCTGAAGCCCGCCCGGCCCGGGCCACCATGCCGTGTCCCGGGCCGTCCCGTGCCGTGCTTCAGCCCGAAAGTGCCGTCAGCACCACGGTCTTGGCCTCTTCCTGGACCTGGCGGAGGTGCTCGGGGCCGCGGAACGACTCGGCGTAGATCTTGTAGACGTCCTCGGTGCCCGAGGGGCGGGCCGCGAACCAGGCGTTGTCGGTGGTCACCTTGATGCCGCCGATGGGTGCGCCGTTGCCGGGGGCCTCGGTGAGCACCGCGGTGACCGCGTCACCGGCCAGGGTGTCCGCCCTGACCTGGGCCGGGGAGAGCTTGGCGAGCAGGGCCTTCTCCTCGCGGGACGCCGGGGCGTCGATCCGCGCGTACGCCGGTTCGCCGAAGCGGGCGGTCAGTGCGGCGTAGTGCTCCGAGGGGGTCTTGCCGGTGACCGCCGTGATCTCGGAGGCGAGCAGCGCCAGGATGATGCCGTCCTTGTCGGTGGTCCACACGGAGCCGTCCCGGCGCAGGAAGGACGCCCCGGCCGACTCCTCCCCGCCGAAGCCGATGGTGCCCTCGACCAGCCCGTCCACGAACCACTTGAACCCGACGGGCACCTCGGCCAGTTCACGGCCCAGGTCGGCGGCGACCCGGTCGATCATGGCGGAGGACACCAGGGTCTTGCCGACACCGGCGGCGGCAGGCCAGCGGTCGCGGTGGGCGTACAGGTAGGAGATGGCGACGGCGAGGTAGTGGTTGGGGTTCATCAGGCCCGCGTCCGGGGTGACGATGCCGTGCCGGTCGGCGTCGGCGTCGTTGCCGGTGGCGACGTCGAAGCGGTCGCGCTGCTCGATGAGCGAGGCCATCGCGTACGGCGACGAGCAGTCCATACGGATCTTGCCGTCCCAGTCCAGCGTCATGAACCGCCAGGTGGGGTCGGTGTGCGGGTTGACCACGGTGAGGTCGAGGCCGTGCTGTTCGGCGATCCGGCCCCAGTAGGCGACGGACGCCCCGCCCAGCGGGTCCGCCCCGATGCGCACCCCGGCCGCGCGGATCGCGTCCAGGTCGAGCACGCCGGGCAGGTCGGTGACGTAGGTGCCCAGGAAGTCGTAGCGGCCGGTGGTGGCCGCGGCGAGGGCCCGGGCGTGGGGGATGCGCCGTACGTCCTTCAGGCCGCCGCGGATGATCTCGTTCGCCCGGTCCTGGATCCAGGAGGTCGCGTCGGAGGCGGCCGGGCCGCCGCTGGGCGGGTTGTACTTGAACCCCCCGTCGGCGGGCGGGTTGTGGGACGGGGTGACGACGACGCCGTCCGCGAGAGTGGTGGTGCGGCCGCGGTTGTGGGTGAGGATGGCGTGCGAGACGGCCGGGGTCGGTGTGTAGCCGTCCGCCTCGTCGATCAGCACGGTCACCTCGTTGGCGGCGAACACCTCCAGCGCGGTGACGCGCGCGGGCTCCGACAGGGCATGCGTGTCGGCGCCCAGGAACAGCGGGCCGTCGATGCCCCGGGCCGCGCGGTACTCGCAGATGGCCTGGCTGGTCGCGGCGATGTGGTCGTCGTTGAACGCGCCGGCCAGTGAGGTTCCGCGGTGTCCGGAGGTGCCGAACGTGACGCGCTGGCCCGGGTCGTCCAGGTCGGGGTGGAGCGCGTAGTACGCGGTGACCAGCCGAGCGACGTCTACGAGATCTTCGGGACCGGCCGGACTGCCCGCTCGCTCGTGCTGCATGGGCCCGCTCCTCCACATGGGTGTGATTCTTCGCTTGCGCTCTCATCCTTCCTCGTCACAGCCGTGACGCGCGAGAGGGGCACCGCTGTGAGGGCCGGATGTGCGCCAAGCCACGCGGCGGACCGGCGGACCGTCGGTCCGCGCCAGGCACCACGAGGAGGCGGCGCCGCGTACCACCGGGGACACCCGGTGTTGCGCCGCGCCGCCTTCCGGCCTTGTGGGCGTCCTGCCGGGCACCCTCCGCCTCGGGTCAGATCCGCCCGCCGGTGAGCCGGGTGAGCGGGCCGTGCGTGTGGCGTTCCGCGCGGCGTCCCACCGCGTACGACGCGGCGCTCAGGGCGGTCAGCCCGGCCCCGACGCCCGCGGCGACGCCCTTGCGGTGGGCGATCGCCGTCCAGGCCGTCTTCGCCGTGGCGGCGACGTGGCCCGAGGCCGCGACGACCGCCTGGCGGCCCGCCTCGACACTCCTGGCCGCGGTCTGCACGGCCGCCGTCGTCGTCTCGGCCGAGCGTTCGGCGCCGGTCTTGACGGCTGATGCCGCGTCATCGGCCTTGGCCGACGCGCGCTTCGCGGCCCGGGTCGTCGGCGCGGTCACCTTGTCCGCGGTGCTGCGGGCCTTGGACTCGGTCGTCCGTATGGTGGTCGGCTTCTGATTCGTGCGCTTGTTCTCTTCGGTCATGGACTCCGACTTGCCTCTGACTCCGACGGCAAACACGTTCGGTCGCGCACCATCCGGGCGGGCGAAGGGCTGAGCACCTCGTCCAAGGGGTAGGCGAGCTACAGGCAAGACGACGTCAGAACACGAGGGAAGTGCATCATGGCCGGCATCCTGAATCGCATCAAGCAGTTCACCCGGAGCCCGCAGGGGCGGCGGGCCGTCGAGCAGGCACGGCGAGCCGCCGCAGATCCTCGCAAGCGGGCCCAGGCCCAGCGGCTGCTGGGCAAGCTCCGCGGCCGCCGCTGACCGGTCCGCACCGGCCGTCGGAATTCTCCCGGAAACCAACTCTTCGGGCACACACGTGTGTTCATGCCCGGCATGGGCACTTGGGTCGCACCACACCCGAGAGGAGCTGGTTCGATGGGCAGGGCAGGGAACAGCAGGAAGGTCTGTGCCTTAGGTGTCGCCGGTGTGCTGGCCGGCACGGTGCTGGTCGGCTGCGGCGACGACGACGGCACGGGTGACCGCGCACGGGGTTCCTCGGCCGGAGGCAACGCACCAGAGCAGGGCACGCAGGCGGTGCGCTCGGCCTACGACAGGACGGCCGAGGAGGACACCGCCAAGGTGAGGCTGCGCGTGCAGACCTCGGCCCAGGGTGCCTCGCAGACCGCGAACGGACAGGGCGCCGTGGACCTGGACGACGGCGACAGCGTCATGACGCTCACGGTGCAGGGACAGCGGATCGAGCAGCGGGTGGTCGATCAGGTGCTGTACCAGAAGGTGCCCGAGGGGCAGGCGCCGGGCGGCAGGCCCTGGATCAAGATCGACCTGGGGAAGGTCGCCGCACAGCAGGGCGCGGGCGACCGGTCCATGAGCGATCCGGCGCAGTCCGCGGCCTACGCCAAAGCGATCACCGACAAGGACGTGACGAAGAAGGGCACGGCCACGATCGACGGCGTCCGGACCACGCACTACCGCGTCTCCGTCGATGTCGCCGAGCTGCCCAGCGGAGACACGCTGCGGAAGCAGGTCGGCCCGACTCTGCCGATGGACGTGTGGCTCGACGGAGAGGGCCGCATGCGCCGTCAGCAGATCGACATGAGCCTCAAGTCCGCTCCGGGCTCGACGGAACGGTCCTCCACCGACGCCTCGTCCTCGCCCCAGCGGGTGACGGTGCGCACGGTCATGGACTTCACCGACTTCGGCACCGAGGTGGAGGCGGACGCGCCCCCGGCCGGACAGGTCACCGACATGACCGGCAAGGCCCTGGAACAGGGCAAGGGGCAGAGCTGACCCAGCTCACCGCACGCCGCGGCTGCGCAACCGCCGTACGAGGTCGTCCGCGGCCGCCGGCCAGTCGGGACGGCCGAAGGTGAAGCCCGCGTCCAGGAGGCGGCCGGGGACGACGCGGCGGCTCTTCAGCAGCAGTTCGGTGTCCGAGCGCAGGGCGAAGGCGCCGACCTCGGCCATCCAGCGCGTCGCGGGCAGGCCCACCGGGACGCCCCAGGCGCTCCGCAGGGCGCGCATGAAGTCGCGGTGCGGCAGGGGCGCGGGAGCGGCGAGATTGACCGGCCCCGTGGTGTCGTCCCGGGCGATGAGGAACTCGACCGCCCGGACGAAGTCCTGGTCGTGGATCCACGACACGTACTGTGCGCCGCCGGCGACGGGGCCGCCGAGGCCCAGCCGGGCCAGCCGCAGCAGGACGTCGAAGACGCCGCCGCTGTCCGGGCTCATCACCATGGCGGCGCGCAGGGCCACCTTCCGGGTGTCCGGGGTGTCGGCCGTCTCCTGCTCCCGCTCCCAGGCCTTGGCGATGTCGACGCTGTAGGCCCAGTAGCCGGGGGCGTCGGGTTCGGTGCCTCCGATCACACCGGTGGCCTCGTCGTTGGGCGCGTCGTAGCGGTGGGCGTAGACGGTCGCGGTGCTCATCTGGAGCCAGACCCGGGGCGGCCGGGCGGCCGCGGCGATCGCCTCGCCCACGACCCGGGCGGAGTGGACCCGTGAGTCCATCATCTCGCGGAGGTTGGCGGGGGTGTAGCGGCAGTTCACGCTCCGGCCGGCCAGGTTGACCACGACGTCGCTGCCGTCGATCTCCTCCACCCACGGTCCCGGGGTCGCGCCGTCCCAGTGCACTTCGTCCCGCTGCCGCGGGCGCCTGCTGAGCACCACGACGTCATGTCCGGCCGCGCTCAGCGCCCGCTTCAGGACGGTGCCGACCTGCCCGGTGCCGCCGGGTATCACGATCTTCATGTCACTCCCCCTCGATGTATGGGAGTGACTCTAGCTCATATTTGAACGCGTTCAAAACACTCGATGACGTAGGACTTAGCCTGCGCAGATGTGCCATCGGGCAAGATGGGGCCATGAGCGTAGTCAAGATCAATGTGCTGACCGTGCCCGCCGAGCAGCGGGAGACGCTGGAGAAGCGGTTCGCCTCCCGCGCGCACACCGTGGAGAGCTCCGACGGGTTCGAGTGGTTCGAGCTCCTCCGCCCGGTGGAGGGCACCGAGACCTACCTCGTCTACACCCGGTGGCGTGACGAGGCGGCGTTCCAGGCCTGGATGGAAGGACCGATGAAGGCCGCGCACCAGGGCGGCGGCGAGGGAGGCGAGCGCCCCAAGCCCGCGGCGAGCGACTCGACGCTCTGGTCGTTCGAGGTGGTGCAGCAGGCGGGGCCGAAGGGCGCCTAGTGGTTCAAAGGAAAGCGCCCTAGCCGTCGCCCTGTTCCGTCGCGGGTTCGGCCGCGAGCACGAGGATCGCGATCTGTACGCGGTTCTCCAGTCCGAGCCTGGTCAGGATGCGGTTGACGGTGCTCTTCACACCGGCTTCGCTGAGGCCGAGCGACCCGGCGATCCGCGCGTTCGAGAGCCCGCGGGCGACCAGTTCCGCGACGTCCCGTTCGCGCCGGGTGAGCGCTTCCAGTGGGTCGCCCGGCCCGCCGGGCGACCCGTCGGCCGGTGACGGCCGGGGCCGCACGCCGGACAACAGCGGCGGCGGCAGGTCGGAGAACGTCCGGATCAGCCGCCGCGTGACCGTCGGCGCGAGCATCGCCTCGCCCGCCGCGACCACTCCGATCGCCTCGACCAGCAGCTCCGGCGTGGTGTTCTTCAGCAGGAACCCGCCGGCCCCGGCGCGCAGCGCGGCGTGCACGTACTCGTCCAGGTCGAACGTCGTCAGCACCAGCACGCGCGGTCGCGGGCCGGGGTGCGGCCAGCCCCGGAGGATCCGCGCGGTCGCCTCCACCCCGGTCATGCCGGGCATCCGTACGTCCATCAGCACCACGTCCGGGCGGAGTTCGTACGCGGCCTCGACGGCCCGCGCGCCGTCCGCCGCCTCGCCCACCACCTCCACATCCGTGCGCCGCCGCAGCATCACCCGCAGCGCCGTCCTGACCAGCTCCTGGTCGTCCACGGTCAGCACCCGCACCGGCGGCGTCATCGGCCGTCCTCCGGCGCGTACGAGCCGTCGGCGGGCACGTATGGGCTGCCGTCCCGCGGCCGGAACGTGGCCACGACGCGCCAGCCGCCGCCCGGCCCGGTTCCGCGCGGAGCGTGCCGCCGAACAGCGCGGCGCGCTCGCGCATGCCGATCAGCCCGAGCCCGGAGCCGGGCATCGGGCGGCGGTCCGCGGCGGGCGCGGCGTTCTCCACCGTGACGGTCAACCGGCCGTCCCGGCAGGCCAGTCCGACTCGCACGGGGACGGCGCCGGCGTGCTTGCGTACGTTCGACAGCGCCTCCTGCACGACGCGGTACGCCGAGACCTGCACGGCGGGCGGCAGCTCCGCGACCGGCCCGGTCACCGTGAGCGTGACCGGGCAGCCCGCCGCCTCGGACTCCCCTGTCAGCCGTTCCAGGTGGCGCAGCGACGGCTGCGGGAGGGGCGCGGCGACGGTCTCCGGCGGTGAGTCCGCGAGCAGCTGGACCAGGCCGCATCTCGTCCAGCGCGGTATCCGCCGCCTCGCTGATCGCCCCCACCCCATGACCGGCGGCGCGTGAGTCGTCCGGCAGGAAGACGGTGACCGCGCGTGCCTGCAAGGCAATCGCGCGTGGTGACGGGGGTCGGTGATGCCTCCCTTGGGGACGGCGGCCGGGGGCCGTGCTCAGGTGCGCCAGGAGCGCGAGGGTGCGGCGGTACGGCCGACCGCCGCCGCCAGCTTGCGGAGCCGGCGCCAGTCCAGGCGGGGTGGCGCCTCGGGGACGCCTGGGCGGTTGCGGGGCACCCGGACGCGCAGGGCACGGCGGGCGATGCGGCAGTGGACGGGAGAGGGCAGGGTGAGGGCTTCGCCGTCGAGGCCGACCTCCAGGTGCGGTGCGTCGGCTTCGACGACCACATGCTGGGCGGTGAGCACCGTGAGCCCCTCCGGGCGCGGGGCCAGCAGGAGTTCGGCCGCTTCCACGGCGCTGTCGACGCGGACGGCGAGCACGCCCAGCTTTCCGGAGTCGAGGCGCTCGCGCCGGCCGAAGCCGAACGGATCGTCCATGCGGTACGGGTTGTTGCTCACCAGCACGGCCTGCGGGTCGGCGATGGTGGTGCCGTCGGCGCCCGCCGTCAGCCGCGGGCCGCTCTGCCGGGTGAGCAGCTCGGGCAGCCGCTCCAGCGCCGCGCCGACCTTGTCCTCGCGATAGCCCGGGCTCTGGACGACGGCCCCGTACACGCCGAACGACGCGTTGTTGACGAAGGGCCGGTCGTCGGCGAAGCCGAGGTCGACGCGGAGTTCGACCCCGTCGGTGAGGGCGTCGAGGCACGTGGACGGATCGTCGCGGTCCAGGCCCAGGTCCATGGCGAAGTGGTTGCGCGTGCCGGCCGAGATGACGAGGAACGGCAGGCCGTGTTCCGCCGCGACGGCGGCGACCAGAGCCTGCGTGCCGTCGCCGCCCGCGACGCCGAGCAGGTCGGCTCCGTCGGCCACGGCGGCCCTGGCCAGCGCCGAGACGTCCTGGTGCTTCTCCGGGTCGAGGAGGAGGACGACCTGTGCGCCCAGCGCCTCGGCCTTCTCCTTGAGGCCGAACTTCCCGACCTTGCCGCCGCCGGAGCGGGGGTTGAGCAGGAGGAAGGGGCGCTTCGGCGGTGGCGTGCGGTACTCCTTGACCCGTACCGGCCGCAGGCCCGTGCTGCGCAGGGCGTAGCGGCCGCTCCAGACCGCCAGGCACCACAGCAGCAGGGACGCGAAGACCACCCAGAGGAGATTCGCGGCGGCGAAGAGGGTGATGACGGCGACGGGGGTGACGACGGCCAGTGCGCCCGACGCCGTGCGGGCCGGTCCCCGGCGGGACAGGACCCACCAGAGTGCCGCCGCGGTCAGGGCGAGTCCCGCCAGGCCGGCCGCGAGCAGCAGCAGTCCTTTCAGACCGCCGGTCACCAGGGGCAGCAACGCCGCCAGCGCGACCGCGGCCAGGGCCCCCCTGGCCGCCCATCTCTGCCGGCGGTGATACCGCTCGCTCATCGCCGATCCCATGAAGTCCCTCCGCTCGAAGGCGCGGGCGGGCCTTCCAGACCGCGCCCGGCCGTGAAACATGGTGCCCGCCGACAGATCGGCATGGCCACTGCCATCCCTGATGGCTCCCCTGCCGTGTGGCACGTCAGACGTGACGATCTTCCGGGGCGGAGCCATCGGTAGCGTACGCGGCCCTTGCGAGCGCGGTTCCGCGCCCCGGGGCACATCGGCGCTCACCGGCGCGGCCGCTGTCGACAGCGACTCCGCACTCCCTCTTGGCCTGGTGAGTCTTATTACGCAACTCTGCTGCCACAGTCCCTGTCGAGGAGGCCGGCACGCGATGGAGTGGACGGGCGCGCGGTACGCGGACAGACCGACGGTCGAGGTGACGACGTGGATCGCCGCCCCGCCGGGGCGGGTGTGGGCGCTGGTGTCGGACGTGACGCGCATGCCCGAGCTGAGCGAGGAGTTGCAGTCGGTGCGGTGGGTCGACGGGGCCAATGGTCCCGCGGTCGGGGCCCGGTTCGTCGGGCGGAACAGGCACGAGGCGTTCGGCGAGTGGGAGTCGACCTCCACGGTCGTCGCGTGCGAGCCCGGACGGGTGTTCTCCTGGGCGGTCGGGGATCCGGACGAGCCCGGTGCCGTCTGGCGGTTCGGCCTCACGCCCAGGAACGGCGGGACCGAGCTGTCGCAGTGGATGCGCATGGGCCCCGGGCGCTCCGGGCTCTCCTTCGCGATCGACGCCATGCCGGAGAAGGAGCAGAAGATCGTGTTCGTGAGGTTGCGGGAGTTCGAGCGCGGCATGACCGCCGCGCTGGAGCGCATCCGGCAGTGGGCTCAGGCGTGATGCGGACGGCGACGACCGTCGAGGCGTCGGGCCTCGGCTCCTGGTCCCGGCAGGCCGACTTCGTCGTCGAGGCCGAGAAACTGGGGCTCGACATCTGCTGGGTGGCCGAGGCGTGGGGCTCCGACGCCCCCTCCGCCCTGGGTTTCTACGCGGCCCGTACGAAACGGATGCTGCTGGGCTCGGCGGTCATGCAGGTCGGGACCCGCACGCCGGTGGCTCTCGCGCAGACGGCGATCACCCTGTCCAACCTGTCCGGCGGGCGTTTCCTGCTCGGTCTCGGCCCGTCCGGTCCGCAGGTGATGGAGGGCCTCCACGGAGTGCCGTTCGCCCGTCCCCTGGCTCGCGTGCGCGAGACCGTGGAGATCGTGCGGCAGGTGCTCGCGAGCGGCAGAATCTCCTACTCTGGCTCGGAGTTCAAGATTCCGCTGCCCGGCGGGGAGGCGGTGCCGATGCGCCTGTCCATGCGGGCCGAGCACGCCGTGCCCGTCTATCTGGCCGCGCTGTCGCCCGCCATGCTGCGACTGACCGGCCAGGTCGCGGACGGCTGGCTCGGCACCAGCTTCGTACCGGAGGGCGCGGCGGACGCCTACTTCGCTCCGCTGGACGAAGGGCTGGCCGCTGCCGGCCGCAGCCGCGCCGGCTTCGACGTCTGCCAGGGCGCCGAGGTCGCGTTCGCCCAGGACGAAGAGGCGCTGCGCGCCATGGTCGCGGGCCGGAAGAAGGAACTCGCCTTCAGCCTGGGCGGCATGGGCTCCGCGTCGGCCAACTTCTACAACCGGGCCTACAGCCGGCAGGGCTGGGCCGAGGTCGCGGCGGAGGTACGGGAGCGCTGGCAGGCGGGCGACCGGGACGGCGCGGCCGGTCTGGTGACCGATGAGATGGTGCTGGCCACCACGCTCATCGGCACGGAGGAGATGGTGCGGCGGCGGCTGCGCGTCTGGCGGGACGGCGGGGTGGACACGGTCCGCCTCTACCCGGCCGGGGAGAGCCTCGATGAGCGGCTCAACACCCTCGGCAGGGCGATCGAGTTGGTCCGTGAGACCGGCGGCGCGGTCTGAACCCGGCGGGCGGGTAGGCTCCCGTGCCGATCACCGGACGACACGACCAAGCCGATCACCGGCGACACGACCAACAGGGGGACTTCGTGCAGGCCAGGGCCACCGTGACGACGACCGCGCTCGCATGCCTGCTGGCGGGCGCCGCCCTGACCGGGTGCGGCGCCGGCGGCACCGGCGAGGAGAAGTCCGCAGGCGACGTCCTCGACGAGGCCAACGCGACGATGCGGAAGCTGAACTCCGTCACCGTCGACATCACCAACCGCACGACGAGCGGCGGTTCGGTCACCAACCGCCTCGTGACCGACCTCGACAGCCGGTGCAGATCCCGGACCACGTGGTCCGGGGGCAGCGCCCTGGAGCAGATCCGGCTCGGCGGGACCGACTACGTCCGGCCGAACCGGGCCTACCTGCAGAAGTGGAAGAGCTATCCGGGCCTCACCGGCGAGCAGAGGCTGTGGGTGAAGACGCCGGTGGATCCGGCCGGCAGGGGCGGTGACGGTCTCGCCTCCTGCGAACGGCCCTTCGACTCGTTCGGCACCGCGCGCAAAGGCGGCTCCGCCCGCGTCGAGGGCACGAAGGCCGTCGAGCTGATCGTGACCGACAAGGCGGACAAGGAGGGGACGTACACCTTCTACGTGGCCGCCGAAGGCAAGCCGTACCTGCTCAGGACGGTCTACAAGAGTGCCGCGCAGCACACCACCACGTCCTTCAGCGCCTTCGACGAACCGCTCGACATCCGGGCACCGAAGGCGGGCGAGGTGCTGAGCGTGCCGGGCGGCCGCTGACCTGGTGCCCAAGGAGAGTCGTCGACAGCGCTTTCCGTTGGAATTCGGCAGCAAGTGGCCGAGCGGGGCGAATCGGCTCACAAGGGCTTGACGGGGCGGGATGGGCTCGGCCTACTGGAAGGCGCAGCCGGCCGTGTCGGGGGTCTGGTCCGGTGCCGGCCCGGTGGGCCGAATCGCTCCGTCCTCCCCCACCGAGACGCAGGTCAGGGGTCTGATGGTGCGGCGACGTTGGGCAGCGGCGGTGGGCCTGGTGGCGTGCCTGCTGTTGCTGCATCTCGCCGTGCCGGGGCTCACGCAGGGCGGGCGCACGGCTGAGGCCGCGGTCACGGCGGCGGTGGATGCGGTGGATGCCGTGGATGCGGTGCAGCCGGGGGCGGCTTCGGACGCCGGGACCGAAGGGGCCAGGGGCGAAGGGGCCGAGGCCGAAGGGGCCGGCGGCGAAAGGCCCAGGGGCGAAAGGACGGGCGGCGAAACACCCAAGGCCGAAAGCGCCGGGGAGCCCTGTCCGTACGAGGAGGAGCCGTCGGTCCGGCAGCAGGCGGCACGGACGCCGAGGGCGGCGGCAGCGGCCCGGGTGGGCGCCGTGGTGAGCGGTGCGCCCGTGGTGGACCGAGGTGGTACGGACGTCCGAGCGGCGGGCACGGCCCGGCGTCCGGAGGCGGTCGCATCCGCCCCGGACGCCGTCGAGTTACAGACGTTCCGCTGCTGAGTGACGGCGGTACCGACCAGGGCCTGCGCCGTGCGGCCCGAGTACTGCCTGGTGCCGGTACGCGGTGATGTGCAGGCCTTCGTGTGTCCCCATGACGATGACACAGGAGGCAGAGTTGCCCGGAAAGCGCGTTCTGATTCTGAAGCCGGACGAACTGAGCCCGACCGACCAGAAGATGTGGCGGGAGATACGGACGGAGTCCGGAGCCCCGGCGAATCCTTTTCTCGACCCGGCGTTCACCACGGCCGTGGGACAGGTCAGGCCCGCGGCCAGAGTGGCGGTGTTGCAGGACGACGGCTCCCCGGTCGGATTCTTCCCGTACGAGAGGGGCCCCCTGGGGCAGGGCCGGGCCATCGGGCTCGGCGTGTCCGACAGTCAGGGGGCCGTGCTGCGCCCCGGGATCCGGCTCGACGCCCGCAGGTTACTGAGGTCCTGCGCGCTGTCGTCCTGGGAGTTCGACAACCTCGAAGCCGGCCAGGGGGTGTTCGAACCCCACGCGGTCGAGGAGCTCGCGTCCCCGGTCATCGACATCGGCGAGGGGTTCGAGCGGTACACGGAGCGGCTGCGGGCGAAGTCGCCGAGCTTCCTCAGACAGACCCTGGCCAAGGAGCGCAAGCTGGCCCGGCAGGTCGGCGAGGTGCGGTTCGTATACGACGCCCGGGATCCGGACGCCCTGCGGGCGCTGATGGAATGGAAGTCGGCGCAGTACCGGCGGACCGGCCGGCGCGACCGGTTCGCGCAGGAGTGGATCACCCGGCTGGTGGGGCTGCTCGGGCGGAGCGAGGATCCGGAGTGCCGTGGCGTGCTGTCCGTGCTGTACGCGGCCAACCGGCCCGTGGCCGCGCACTTCGGTCTGCGCTCGCGCACGGTGCTGTCCTGGTGGTTCCCGGCGTACGACCGCGACTACGCCAAGTACTCCCCCGGCCTCGTGCTCCAGCTGAGGATGCTGGAGGCCGCGGCGGCCGACGGCGTCGAGACGGTCGATCTGGGGAGCGGTCCGGCCCGCTACAAGGAATCCCTCAAGACCCGTGACCTGCGGGTGTACGAGGGGGTGGTGATACGGCCGGTGCCGGGCGGGGCCGTCCACTGGCTGGGCCGGGAGCCCGCGCGGGCCGCCCGTCGCTTCGTCCGCAACCGGCCCCGCCTGGCCGGCGCGGCGGCGCGGACACTGGAGGAAATGGGGCGGCTGCGCGGTCACTGAGACCGGCCCGTCCGGGCGCCCGGCTCCGCGGAACCGGGCGCACCGCGGTCAGCTCGTGCCGCTCCAGCTGTGGGCGACGTCCACGATGACGCGGCCGTCGAGCTGCAACACCCGGAAGGGCAGCCGGGCGCGGACGCCGAGCCCGACCTGGGTCTCGCCCTCGAAGCTGCCGGCGAACCTGGTGTCCCGGAAGGTGCGGTAGCCGGTGAGGTCCACGCCCGGCAGCGGGCGCGCCACCCGGCCGGGATACGTGGCGGCGCCGGTCTCCGGGTCGTAGGCGGGCGCGGCCACCCGTACCTCGAGGACGGCTCCGCCGGCCACGGGGATGTGCCGGCCCGATCCGTCCTGGTGGAGCTGGTCGACGTAGCGGACGGAGTAGCCGACGTCGCTGCCCCCGCCGGGCAGGTCGATGACCATCCGGTCGAAGCAGGCGTGACGGCCGGTCCGGATGTCCTTCACCGGCGCGAGCGTGGCGCTGGTGTCGGTCTTGGGCAGGCTCCCCCAGCCGGTCGGGCAGGTCGTGGCCTGGGCGGCTGCCTGAGGGGTGGCGACCGGTGCGGCACCGGCCGGGACCGCCGCCACGCCCACCGTGGCGCCCACGAGCGCGAGAGTCGCGCATGCTGTTCTGATTCGTACCATTACCGCCCCCAAGGCTCACATGTTGCTGATATGGGGTGAGACGGTCGACGGGTCCGAAAGGTTGCACCCCACCGCGCCGGACCGCCGACGATGGCACATCCTGGTGGGGAGCGATGGGGTCCGGTGCGTCCGTACCGGGAGGACGCGAGATGGATGAGGCAACCGCCGTACCGGACGGGCCGCGGTCACCCGAGGGCCGGAGCCGGGGCGGTGGTGACGGCCGGGTCCGGACCGGGGACACCGGCCGGATCGAGGATGCCCTGACCGCTCCGCTGATCGAGGCCGTACGGGACCTCGGGGGCTACGGCGGACTGGTCTACCTGCGCTCCCGCGACCGGCGTTCGCTCGTGCTCGCGATGGTGACCGGGGTGCCCCGGTCGCTGCTGAGGACCTGGTGGCGGGTGCCGGTGGGCGGTGCGCTGCCCATGGCGGCGGCCTACCGGCGGGGCGAGACCCTGTGGCTGCCCGACGAGCGGGCCACCATGCTGCGCTTCCCGCACTTCACCGCCGGGCTGCCGTACTCCTTCGGCTCGGCCTACCAGCCCGTCCGGGTCGGCGGGGAGCCCGTGGGCGTCCTGGTCGTGCTGCGTTCGGCCGCCCGGTCGCCGATGGACGCGGAGGCGGTGGAGCCGGCGCTGCGCCCCGCCGGACAGGCCATGGAGGAGCGTCTCACCCGCCTCGCCGCCGACCGGGCGGGCGCGGGCTCCGCCGCGTCCTCGATCGAGTACGACGACGAACCGGTCGGCGCGCGGCTTCCCACGCCCGCCGTCCACCCCGTCCGGGTCGGGCTCATCGACTGGGACCTGGACAACGGCCGGTGCTCCGCGGACGACGAGGCCCTCGCCCTCCTCGGCATCGGCCGGGCGGACTTCGGCGGCACGATCGCGGACATCGAGGCCCGTGTCAGCCCCGACGACCTGCACGAACTGCGGGCGAGCCGGCACGACGCGCTCACGCTCGGCCGGGTCGGATCCCGGCACTTCCGGGTGCGGGACGACTCCGCGGGTGACGAGGAGGCCGGCTACCGGCCCGTCGAGCTGTGGGGGCATCTCGGGCGCGGTGGCACGAGTTCCGGCCGGATCCTGGTGGCGGCCCTCGTCGACGCGGTCAGCGGGCTCACCGCGGCCGAGGCCGCCGAGCGGCTGCCCGACGGTCTCTTCTCCCTGGACCAGGACGGCCGCCTGACGTACGCCAACCGCCGCTGCGAGGAGCTACTGGGCGGCGGCCGGGAGGCGCTCCTGGGCCGCTATCCGTGGGAGGTGATCACCTGGCTCCGGGATCCCGCGTACGAGGACCGCTACCGGGCGGCGATGCTGTCGCAGGAGCAGGTGTCGTTCCTCGTGCGGCATCCCGCCGGGAACTGGCTGAGCTTCGTGCTGTACCCGGATGTGCACGGACTGACGGGCCGGGTCCATCCGACCGGCCCGCCGACCGGGGCCGAGGCGGCGCGCGAGGCCGGCTCCGCCGCCGGTCCCGTACCGGGGGCCGCGGCTGCCGCACCGCCGCCCGGGCCGGTCGCCGCGGCGCGTGCCGGAGCGCTCTACCACGTGGTGCAGATGGCGAGCGTGCTCACCCAGGCGGTCACCGTCGAGGACGTCTGCCGGGCCGTGTCCGAGCAGCTGCTGCCCGCGTTCGGCGTCCGGGAGCTCGCCCTGTACACGGTCCGCGACGGCCGGATGTACCTGCTGTGGGAGTCGGGCTACCCGGAGGGCTTCCTCACCCCGTTCGAAGGTGTCACCCTCGACACGCAGCTGCCCGGCGTGCACGCGCTGACCACGCGGCTGCCGCTCTTCTTCGAGTCGCCCGAGGACCTCTCCGTCGCCTACCCGGGCATCACCCTGGACCGTATGAGCGCCTGGTCGTTCCTGCCGCTGATCGCCTCCGGGCATCCCGTCGGCTCGTGCATCCTCGGCTGGGACGCCCCGCGCCGGTTCACCGCCGACGAGCGTTCCGCGCTCACCGCGCTGAGCGGTCTGGTCGCGCAGGCGCTGGAGCGGGCGCGGCTCTACGACGCCGAGTCCGCCGTCGCCCGCGGTCTTCAGGAGGGGCTGCTGCCGCACCGGCTGCCCGCCGTCGAGGGGCTGCGCACCACCGGGCGCTATCTGCCCGGCACCCAGGGCATGGCCATCGGCGGCGACTGGTACGACGTGATCACCACGGGGCGTGGGGTGGCCCTGGTGATCGGGGACGTCGAGGGTCACAGTGTCGGCGCCGCCGCGGTGATGGGCCAGCTGCGCAGTGCCGTGCACGCCTTCGCCGCGAGCGAGCGGCCGCCGCAGGAGGTCATCGCGCACACCAACCGGCACCTGGCCGAGCTGGACGCGGACGTCTGCGCCACCTGCTGCTACATCGAGCTGGATCCGCGTACGGGGCGTGCGTTCGCCGTGCGGGCCGGGCATCCCCCGCCGCTGCTGCGCCACCCCGACGGGCACGCGGAGACGCTGGATCTCGCGGGCGGCGTCATGCTGGGCGTGCAGCCCGACGCGGTCTATCCCGTAACGGCGCTCACGCTGGCTCCCGGCAGCGTCCTCGTCCTGTACACCGACGGGCTCGTGGAGGAGCCCGGCAGCGACATCGGGACGGGTATCGAGGAGGTCCGCCGCTGCCTTGCCGACACCCCGGCGGACTCGGTGGACCGACTCGCCGACCGCCTGGTGCGAACGGCACGCCGCGCCCGGGAGCGGCCCGACGACGTGGCGCTGCTGCTGACGGCGTATCGCTGAGCGAACGGGCTACCGGGGTGCCCTCGCGCCCCGCCCCGGTTTTTCGCAGGTACCTCGCCTCACGCGACCGGCGTCGACGGCGCGGCGCGGGGTACGGTGGGCGGGACGGGCGAGCGAGGCGGTGGTGGCGGTGGACTGGCAGCGGTACGCCGAGCAGATGGCGATGCTCGCCCGGGATCTGGTGGCGCAGGACTCGGTGCAGTCGACGCTGGACGAGATCTCGACAGCCGCTGTGAAGCTGGTCGAGGGCTGTGACGCGGCCGGGATCCTGGCGGTGTCCAAGGGCCGGGCCGTGACGCTCTCCGTGTGCGGCGACATGGTCGAGGAGTCCGACCGGTTGCAGGGCGAGCTGGGCGAGGGGCCGTGCTTCGACGCGGCCCGGCGCGTGGACGGCGAGCGGTTGTTCCGCATCGCCGACATGACCGAGCCGCAGCCGTCCTGGCCGCGGTTCTCCAAGGCGGCCCGCGACCTCGGGATCGGCAGCATGACCGGTGTGCTGCTCTACACCGGCCAGGAGGAATTCGGCGCGCTCAACCTCTACTCACGCCGGCCGGGGGCCTTCGGCAAGGACATCGAGGCCGCGGGCTGGCTGCTCGCCTCCCATGCCGCCGTCGCGCTGGCCACCGCCCGCACCGTCGACCAGCTCGAGCACGCCCTGGAGACCCGGCACGCCATCGGGGAGGCCATGGGGATCCTCATGGAACGCCACCGGCTGAACGAGGACGAGGCCTTCGACGTGCTGCGGCGCATCTCCCAGCACCACAACATCAAGCTGCGCGACGTCGCCCGGCGCGTCCGCACTGACGCCCCGGGCAGGGCCTGACCCGGGCGGCCGGGGCGGGGCCTCACGCCGGGCCGCCGTCGGGGCGGGCGGCCCGCAGGAGTAGCCGTGATGTCGTCGGCGTGCTGTCCGGTGGGTGTCGTGTGGTGGACGAGCCTGTCGATGAGCCGTTCCAGGTCCGTCGCCTGCGTCCAGGGTCACGTCGACGTACTCCGGCCACGGCGTCGGCCGGGGCCACCCGAGGGCGCCGTCCAGCGAACCGGCGCTCCCGGGCGGCTCGTTGCTCCCGGGCATGGTGTTCTCCCGCTTTTGCCCGGACGCTACGCCTCACGGGCGTGGGGGCACGTCATCCGGCCGGGCCGCGGAAGGGCGTGCGGTGCCGAAGGGCGTGGCAAGGCATGGTGCCGTGCTGGCAGAATCGGAGGCCCTCGACGGCGACCGGGAGGCCGGCCTTGCAGACGCTCACCTCGCAGGATCCACTGGCCGTCGCCGTCACCGAAGCGATCCGGGGCGGTGATCTCCCCGGACTGCGGCAGTTCCTCGCAGAGCATCCCGGTCTGGCCACCGTCCGCATCACCGAGCACGGCGAGGACGGCAAGGGCACGCGCAGTCTGCTGCACATCGCGACCGACTGGCCCGGTCACTACCCCCATGGGCCCGAGGTCGTCGCCGCCCTGGTCGACGCCGGGGCCGATCCCAACGCCCGCTTCGGCGGTGCGCACGAGGAGACGCCGCTGCACTGGGCGGCGAGCAACAACGACGTGCCCGTCCTGGACGCGCTCATCGCCGCCGGGGCCGACATCGAAGCCCCCGGAGCGGTGATCGCCGGCGGCACACCGCTCGCCGACGCCCGCGCCTTCGGCCAGTGGCGTGCCGCGCACCGGCTCGTCGAGCACGGCGCCCGCACCACCCTCCAGGACGCCGCCACGCTCGGCCTGCTGGAGCGGGTCCAGGCCTACGTCGAGGCCGAGGAGCCGCCCGCGCCCGAGGAGATCACCAGCGCCTTCTGGGGCGCCTGCCACGGCGGTCACCTGCCCACCGCGCAGTACCTCCACCGGCACGGCGCCGACATCGACTGGTGCGGCTACGACGACAGGACCCCGCTCGACATCGCCCGCGCCCAGGACGCCGACGACGTCGTGCGGTGGCTGCGCGGCCTGGATGCGCGGAGCCGCTCATAGCGTCCTCGGCGTCTCACAAGCAGTAGCGCACGAGCCACTCGTCCTGGTTGTAGGCGGTGCGCGCGGGGTCGGGCGTGCTGGCGGCGCGCTCTTCGACCATGTCCTCCAGGCGCACCGGCTCCGGCAGCGTCCCGAAGCGGGCCTGGCGTGTTGCGGCCTCCGACTCGCTGCTCCGCTGCGTCGCGTCGTCCACGGCGATTCCCCTCTCCGGCTGGTCTCTGAGACCGATCGGCCTACCTGGGTAAAGAGTTGACGCACGAAGCGGGCTCATGGTTCCCGCGGGGTCGCCCAGCCGTGGAGACGGCGGCTGCGGAAGTCGCCCTCGGGGAGCCGAGCCGGCCGTGAGGCTTGTTCGACCCTACGAACTTTCCGCTCGGCTGTTTCCCCTGCACTCCGCCAGCGATAGTTACCCTTCCTATCAGTTCTGCACGGCCGGCTCTTCCAACCCCCACCCTGCTTGGAGGCACCGTGAGACGCCCGTCAACCCCGGCACCGCGCCGCACCGTTCTGGCGCTGTTCGGCGCCGCCCTCGCCGCCGCCCCGTTCCTGAAGCCGCCTGGCGAAGTACCTGCCGGCGCTGCGACGGGTCGACGGTTCCGACTCGCACGACGGGCTCGATCCCGGCTTCCCCGGCGACTGGCGCAGGGCGGCCCGCGACGCCGAGTTCCGGCGGGCACAGGACGACGAGCGCGACCGGGTGTACTTCGGCCCGGCGGTCCGGCAGGGGAGGGCGGACGGGCTGCGGGTGCTGGGCCAGTTCGCGTACTACGACGCCATCGTCATGCACGGCGGCGGCAACGGCTCCCTCAGCTTCCGCAACATCCGCAAGCGGGCGCTGCGCACGGCGAATCCGCCGGCGTGGGGCGGTGACGAGGTGACGTACCTCGACGCCTTCCTGGACGCACGCGTGTGGGCCATGAGGCAGGAGGAGGCGCACAGCGACACCAGCAGGGTCGACACGGCGCAGCGTGCCTTCCTGCGCAAGCGCAGCCTCGACCTCGACCCGCCGCTGGACTGGAAGGTCTACGGCGACAGCTACCACACCGGCTGACCGCCGGGCGTGCGCAGCCCGGCGGTGGATTGGTCCGTCAAGGCGTCACGGAAGTGGACCTCCAACCGGGCCGCCGGGCTGCCTAGCGTCGCGGGCATGAACGCCACCACCACGCGGGGAGCTCTTCTCGCCGCGCTCGCCTGCATCCTCGTCGGAGGATCCTTCACGGCCAACAGCGTCCTGGGCGACTACCCGTACGCGGGCGGCCAGTTCCTGCGCTACGGGCTGGCCTGTCTGCTGCTCGTGCCGCTGGCCGGGAAGGGCGCGACCACCCGGCTGCGGGCGCTGACACTCCGTCAGTGGGTCCGGCTCGCCCTGCTCGCAGCGGTCGGCATGGTCGGTTTCAACCTCGCCGTCATCGCCGCGGAGCGCACGGCGGAGCCGGCGGTGCCGGGCGTGTTCGTGGGTTGTGCGCCGGTGGTGGTCGCCGTGCTCGTGCCCCTGCTGGACGGTCGCAGGCCCCAACGGGCGGTGCTGTACGGGGCGTTGCTCGTGGCCGTCGGTGCCTTCACCGTCCAGGGCTGGGGGCGCACCGACGGCGCGGGCATCGCCTTCTCCGTGTGCGCCCTGGCGGGGGAGGTCGGGTTCGCCGTGCTCGCCGTACCCGTGCTGCGACCCCTTGGCCCGCGGCTGCTGTCGGCCACGGTGTGCGCGGTCGCCGCGCTGGAGTCGGCGGCGGCCGGGCTGCTGGTCGACGGCTCCGGGTGGCTGCGGCGTCCGGACGCCGTCGAGACCTCCGCGCTGCTGTGGCAGGCGGTGGTGGTCACGGTGGTCGGCTTCGTGTGCTGGTACATGGGCATGCAGCGGATCGGCGCGGAACGCGCCACCCTCTTCTCCGGTCTCATCCCGGTCGCGGCGGCCTGCACCGCACCGCTCGTCGGCACGGGCTCCTACGGTCTCGGGCAGGCGGCGGGCAGCGCGCTGGTCGGCCTCGGCGTCGCCCTGGGGTCCGGGGCGCTGACGCGGCCGGTGAGCCCGAAGGGCGGGCCGGGTGCGGCCCGCGCACGGCGGTGGTGGCGGTCAGTGGAGCACCAGGTGGACGAGTGCGACGGTGCCGACCGACACGATCAGCGTACGCAGGACGGCGGGGCTGAAGCGGCGGCCCGTCCTGGCTCCGATCAGGCCACCCAGTGCGGACCCGGCGGCGATGAGCAGGACGGCCGTCCAGTCGAACTCCGCGAAGAAGACGAAGAGCACGGCGGCGACGGTGTTGACGATAGCGGCCAGCACGTTCTTCACGGCGTTGAGCCGCTGGAGCGTGTCGTCGAGCAGCATGCCCATCAAGGAGACGTAGATGATGCCCTGCGCGGCGGAGAAGTAGCCGCCGTAGACGCTGGCGAGCGTCAGGCCCGTGAACAGCAGCGGGCCGCCGTCACGACGGGCGGGACCGCCTGCCGGGCGACGGCGGCGCACCCTCTTGGCGATCAGCGGCTGGCAGGCGACCAGGGCTAGGGCGAGGCTCACGAGGACCGGCACGATCCGATCGAAGGCCGATTCGGGCAGGGTCAGCAGCAGGACCGCGCCCGCGAGGCCGCCCAGTACGGCACCGATGCCGAGCAGCAGGACGCGGCGTCGCTGCCCGCGGAGTTCCTCGCGGTAGCCGATGGCCGCGCTGATGGAGCCGGGGACCAGGCCGAGCCCGTTGGACACCGTGGCGGTGACCGGGGGCAGGCCGGTGGCGAGCAGCACCGGGAAGGTGATCAGCGTTCCCGAGCCGACGACGGCGTTGACGGCGCCCGCGCCCGTACCGGCCAGGAGCACGGCCGCCATCTCGCCCGGCGTCACAGTGCCGCTCCGCCGACGGCACCGCCGCGTGTGTCGTTCCTGGTGAGATTCATGGGATCACGCTAGAGGGTGCGCGGTTCGGCGGCGGCCGAAGTGTGTGTGGGGGTGACCGGGCGACCCAGGAGGACCGGGGCGGCAGTGACGCCTCTGCCTCCACGGTGCGTGCGCCGCTGGCGGCTGGATGACAAAAGGGCAAGGAGAGTTCGCCACTCCTTGCCACTCTCAACGTACAGCGCACCGGGGGGCTTGCGGCAAGGCCCGCATCGCGCCGCAGAATGGTCGGCCAGGGCCAGAACCTGACGAGATGTCAGGTTCGCGAAGTGGGCGTGTTGTTGTCGACGTAGGGGTTGCGGGGACGCGGCGCGGAGAGTCCCGGCGGATCGAAGCGCACTTCGGCTGCCCCCAGGACATCGAACGGTGTCTGGTCGACGACGGCTTCCAGATCGTGCAGAGCCGGCCGATCACCACGCTGTTCCCCATCCCGGAGGTGGGTGACCGAGCCAACCACGTCTATCTCTCCGTCGGTCATCAGCAGATGATGACCGACGCCATGAAGCCCCTCGAAGGGCGGGCCCGGGTCATCCTGGACCTGGCGCAGGCCGATCTCGAACCGGGCGACATCCTGGTCACTGCTCACACGGACCCCAGCTGGTCGCCCCTCTTCGTCGCGATCGCGGGCCTGATGACCCACGGCGCGGTGATCGCACGGGAATACGGCCTGCCGGCCGTCGTCGGGGGTGGAGCACGCCACGCAGCTGATCCGGGACGGGCAGCGGATCCGTGTGAACGGAACCGACGGGTATGTCGAGATCCTCCCGACGACTTGGCGCACTGAGCCCCTGGAACCTGTCGTGCTGCTGAGATCACCGACGGTCAACATGCGCGTCACGACGGCGGTGACGATATCGGCCGGTGTCTCGGTGTCGAAGGCGATGCTGCACCCCGGAACCTTCGCGGTGCCGGTGACGGCGATCCATCCACAACCACGTGGAGCGGGATCACGGCCATGTCCGGCATGCAGAGCAGGCACCGGCAGTTCGTGATCGGCGGCCGGCCCGGGCCTCCCTGGCCCTCATCCAGCAGGGCCTGGCCGACTGGGACCGGCACCGGCTCGCCCGCGGGCCCTCTCGCGTAATCGCTCACCCTGTCGGGTCCGCCGCGTCGGCCGACCAGTGGGGCGCAGCCGGCGGCGACCGCGAGGGCGTAGAGGGTGTTCGCCAAGACGGGTTGCTCCCGGCTCTCCGGGACGCGCGGGCGAGCCCGGCGTCGTCCTGTGGGCCGCGGCTCAGCCGAAGAACACCCCGACCTCGTCGTACAGCCTCGGGTCCACCGTCTTCAGCCGGGCCGTGGCCTGTGCGATCGGGACGCGGACGATGTCGGTGCCGCGCAGGGCGACCATCGTGCCGAAGTCACGTTCGCGCACGCAGTCGATGGCGTGCAGGCCGAAGCGGGTGGCCAGCCAGCGGTCGAAGGGGCTGGGCGAGCCGCCGCGCTGCACGTGCCCGAGGACCGTGGTACGAGCCTCCTTGCCGGTGCGTTTCTCGATCTCACCGGCGAGCCACTCCCCGACGCCGGAGAGGTGCACCGGTCCGGGAGAGGCCGGCGAGTCGGTCCTGAGCACCAGGTGGCCCTCCTTCGGCCGGGCGCCCTCGGCGACGACCACGATCGGGGCGTAGGAGGCCCGGAAGCGGGACGTCACCCAGGCGCACACCTGGTCGAGGTCGAAGGGCTGCTCGGGGATGAGAATGACGTTCGCGCCGCCCGCCAGGCCCGAGTGGACCGCGATCCAGCCGGCGTTGCGCCCCATCACCTCGACGACGAGCACGCGCATGTGGGACTCGGCGGTGGTGTGCAGTCGGTCGATCGCCGCCGTGGCGGTGTTGACCGCGGTGTCGAAGCCGAGGGTGCGATCCGTGGCGGACATGTCGTTGTCGATCGTCTTCGGTACGCCGACGCACGGCACGCCGTGCTCCTCCCACAGGCGCGCGGCCACGCCCAGGGTGTCCGCGCCGCCGATCACGACGAGCCCGTCGATCTCCCGCATTTCGAGGGTGTCCCTGATGCGGCGGGCGCCGTCCTCCTGCCTGAACGGATCGGTGCGCGAGGAGCCGAGGATGGTGCCGCCGCGGGGCAGGATGCCGCGCACCGCCGGGATGCCGAGTGGAACCGTGTCGCCCTGCAGCGCACCGAGCCAGCCGTCCCGGAGCCCGACGAACTCGTAGCCGTACTCCTGCACGCCCTTGCGGACGATGCCGCGGATGACCGCGTTGAGACCGGGGCAGTCACGGCCTCCGGTCAGTACTCCCACCCGCATGGGCTTGTCCCTTCGCCGCAGTGTCCTGCTGAGGCCCACGCTAACGGAGAGGTCATGTCCCACGCCGCACCCGCCGGTTCACGGCCGCCGGACGGGTCAAGAGCCACGGCGCGATCCACCGGCTGCGGGGTGCCGTCACGGCTCGCTGCCCACAGCTGTGTCTCGTCCCGCGCCTCCCCGGGTCCTCACCAGGTCCGTCACCGCCGCGGGTGCTCGCCGCAACGCGTCCCGCACTGCTGCGCGGGTCACGTCGATGAGATCGTGCCGCGTGACAGGAGTGCGTGGGAGCCGGTGGCCGTCGGCGGGAGGGAAAAGAACGATGCGGGGCGATCCCATGGACGTGCTTGCTGCAGAGCTGGGTGCGCGCGGAGGAGGTACGCCGAGTTCGAACGCCGACAGGCGGCGTCCTGCTCGGCTTCCGGTGTGAGCCGGACGCGGGTCTCGACACGTGGCGCCGCGCCCGTGAGCGATACGGATCCATGGGGTTGTGGCCTTTTATGACCCATACCTCGCCGACCCAATGGGAATGGGCGGAAGTATCCAGAGGCGGACGGGACGGGAAGCGGGCGGGCATCGACGTACTGCTGGAGTCGCAGGCGGACGCGCTCCTCAAGGAAGCACAGTGGTTCAAGCCGCCCCAAGAACATCAGGCCGCCGCCCGCGACCTCGAAGACTTGGCCCGACGCCGTGCCGAAGGCTCGGCCGCCGGGACGGCCCGGGTTGGTGCTGCTGTCGGTCGAGCGCCCCCCGTCAGACCCGTTCGAGACAGCACGGGTCGCGATCGAGCACTACGCCTACTGCCCCCCGAGGTCGCCTCCCGGCAGGTCCCGGCGGGTGCCTGGTTCTTCTGGTGGGACTGAGAAACCATCGCGCTGAAGGCTGTCCCGCAAACGCAGAGTCCGGTGTCAGCCACGCAACGCGACGACGAACTGGTAACCGGTGAGCCCGAGCCCGCCGCAGGCCATACCGAGGCCGACGACTGTCATCAGCGCCATCCCGACCTGGAGATAGAGGGACAGGGGGGCGGCGGCGCGGCTGGGGTTGCACGGGTCGTAACTGAGTTCCAGCTGCTCCCCGCCGGTCGAGTCCTGGTAGAAGTGCAGCCCGCCGTTGTGGTCCGTGTAGCGATACACCTTCGTGTTGTTGGTGTAGTGGTCGAGTTCGGCCATCACCGTGATGCCGTGCTTCGGCAGGCGCAGCCCGTCGTACAGGCCGCGTCCCAACGTGAGCACCATGAACGCTCCGGCGCACGCGAAGAGCTGGACGAACGGCAGTGCGACCAGCCACCCCGGCTCACGGAGCACCCCCACCGTCACATCGATCACGGCGAAGACGGCGATCGCGGCGGCAACGAGGAGAACGCGCCTCGACGGCCTCCGGGGCCTCACCTCGGAGACGGCGGTGACCAGATCTTCGCCGTCGACGCGCGGCCCTCCGGGTGCTCTCTCCGGCAGGCGGGCATGCACGGCTGCGCAGAACATGGCCACGGCGGCGGCGCTGGCATCGTGGACCGCGTACACGGAAGCAGGACGGTCGGCCTGCGCGGTCGTCAGCATGACCTCGACCGCGCGGCCCAGGCCGCGGACATCTTCGATGGCCTCCAGCGGGATCCGCGTCACCTGCCCGTCTTGTTCCCACTGCACATAGTCCAAGCCGTCCCCGAAGCGGGCGGTGGAACTGCTGCCACGCAGCACGAGGGAAGGCAAGGAGGGCGTCGTCATGTCCCTATGACAGCTGCGATCAGCAAACGGTTGCACGGCGTGTCAGCAATCATGACGTCGCCGAACGCTCCAAGACCTACCGATACTCCACCAACCACCAGGCCGTCCTCGATGCCGACACCCGACTCGTAGTGGTGGTCGGCCGCACCACCGTGATCGCCAACGGCGGCTACCCAGGCACCGGCCTGGTTCGAGTCGAACATACGAAGGTCCGGCGGGACCCGGAGCCGGTCCGGATCCCGCCGCCGTTTGCCGGTCGTGCCCGTGCCGTCGTCTCAGCCTCGCCTGACGCGGCGGAGGACGACGAAGCCCGCGATGACCAGGACGGCGCCTGCCGCGGCCGGCCAGAGCTGGGCGCCGGTGTCGGCGAGGCCGCCGCTGCCGACCGCCTGGGGCTCGGTCCGGGACGGGAGCGACGGGGTGGGAGCGGCGCTGGTCTCCGTTCCGACGGCCTGGGACTGGCCGAGTCCGTCCCCGTCCGCGTCTTCGCCGGCGTCGTCCTTCGTGCCGCCCTGCTGACCGGTGTTCGCGGTCCCCCGTTCGGGCGTGGGCGTCGCGAACACCTCCGGTTCGTCGGTGCGCGGCGCGGCCGTGGGCGAGCCGCCCTGCTCCGGCTCGGGGGCCGGCTTGTCCGCCGTCGGCGGCCTGGCGGCCTCGCCCTTCCCGCCGTCGCCGTCACCCGTGTCGCCGGGCTTTCCGCCCGCGTTGCCGCCCTGCGGGGCGTCCGGAGTGCGCGTGGGCTGCTCCTGCGGGGCCTCAGGGGTCTTCGTCGGCTGTTCCTGCGGCTCCTCTTCCGGATTGTCGTCCGGCTCGGCTTCCGCTCCGGCGGCGCACTTGCGGCCGTCGTTGATGCAGTCGGCCATCTCCTGCATCAGGTCCTCGTCGAAGACGTTGATGAAGTCGCCGTGGTCCGTGACCGGCTTGTGCAGCTGCTCCGGGAAGGAGTCCACCGCGAACAGCGGTGTCGTACGGCCGCCGTCCTCGAGGCTCGGCGCGTCGACGTCGTAGACGATGCGCTGGACCAGCTGCGGAATGGGCCGGAAGCCGGTCGGGCAGTCGCCGGCGGCGTCCGTGAAGGCCACGTGCGTACGATGGTTGGCGCTGTCGATATTGCGGCCGTCCCAGCAGCTCTGGAACTTGAAGGTGCGCACCACGTCGCTGCCCTGCGGGCACAGCGGGTACTTGTCCTTCAGCTGCCGGTCCTCGAACCCGGTGCAGCTCCAGGAGGCGTTGGCGTTGGCCGGGCCGTTGACGAACGACTTGGCGTCGCCGGTGATGATGCGCAGCAGCCGCGGCATCGCGGTGACCTCGCCGCGCGGGTTCCCCACGAAGGTCAGCGTGACCTGCTTCGGCGTGACGATCTCGCCGGCGTTGCCCTCGATGCCGCCGCCGGGCGAGTTGGCGTCCTGCTCCTGGGTGCCGTTCTGGAGGCGCAGCACGGGCCAGTAGTAGGAGGACTTGTCGCCCTGGTCGACGCAGCTCGTCTCGGCGTTCGCGAGGTCCTGGTCGCTGGCGAAGGCGTTGTTGGCCCGGTTTCCGATGTAGTCGTGGAAGTGGTGGGCGCCGTTGGTGACGCCCGGGGCGGCGATGATGTTGTCGGAGTTGAACAGGCCGTTCTCGTTCACTCCGCAGTCGGTGACGAAGGAGCCCCGGGAGGCTTTGCTCCCCTGGCGGGGGCTGCCCGCGTCGGGCTGGACGCTGGTGATGGGCGCGAAGTCGGCGGCGACGGGGCCGTTGCCCGCCTGTCCGCCGTTGCCGCCCTGCTCCTGCTCCTGCTCCTGGCCGGGCTGCTGGTCGTCGTTGCCGTCCTGGCCTTCGCCCTGCGCGGGGGCCTGGTTGCCGGAGTCCCGTACGGTGCAGGCGGCGAGGGCCTCGAGCCCGTCGGGCCGGTCCCCCGCGCGGTCGATGGCGATCGCGATGCGCTCGATCGTCGCGGTCCGCTTGTCCTTCAGCGGGTTCATGATCACGTTGTCGGCGAAGCCCGAGTCCTGCCGCACCTGCTGCGCCGACTCGCTCAGCCGCTGGTAGGCCTTGGCGATCTGCTCGTCCAGGAGGGCGAGTTCCTTGTCGACCTCCCCCCGCGCCCGCTCGGGGACCGAGGTCAGCTCGCTGCCGACGTCCGGGCAGTCGATCGTGGCGCCCGCGGTCCGGACCCCCGTACCGGACCGCGTCTGAGCGACGTCACCGTCCGAACCGCCGTCGGTCGCGGAGGCGTAGACGTTCGCGGCCATCAGGCCTCCTCCGCCGAGGATCAGTGCGAATGCGGCGAAGGTCGCGCGTCGTGGTCCGGAGGGGCGTCTTCGCGTGTTGCGTCCCAAGGGTGCTCTCCTGCGCTTGTGGCGAACCGGGCATGAAAATCCCCTCGCCCCATACGTACGGGAGCACCGGTGTGTTCAAGTACCTCGAAAATTTTCGGAGAACTCTCATGAGGCCGCGAAACACCCGGACCCCGCCGGACTCACGGTCCGGCGGGGAGGCGCAGGTCAGCGGAAGTTCACGTCACTGCACAGGAAGTAGGTCTGGTCCATGTGCGACGCCTGCCAGATCGTGTACACGACGTGCCGGCCACTCAGGCCCGAAGTGCTCACGGGGATCTCGTAGTTCTGGCTGGGCGCGTACTTGCCGGTGCTCGCGACGAGCCGGAGGTCGTTCCAGGTCAGCGGCTGGGTGGTGGGGTCGAAGCCCTGCCGCGTGACGTACACCAGGAAGTAGTCGGCGCCGTGGCTGGCCTGGTCGTACAGCTTCACGGTGAAGTTGCCGGAGATGTCGGTCATCTTCCAGGCGCCCACCGTGTCCAGGGAGTTGTACCGGCCGCCCTCGGCGCGTCCGCCGCTGCACAGCTGGCCGTCGGGGACCACGGCCTGGAAGTTGCCGCCGGAGCCGTTGCGGTACAGGCCGTTCCAGTTCCACATGGCGTTGGGGTTGTCCTGCCACGCCTGCCAGCACATGGGGTCCTGCTGGGCCATCGCGGGGTTCTGGAAGTCGCTGCCCCAGCGCAGCCAGCAGCCGTAGTTGCGGGATGCCGGGTCGACGACCGAGCCGTGGGCGACGGCGGTGCCGCTCCAGGGGATGAGGCTGAGCAGCGCGGCGACCAGGACACTCAGGGCGAGCGTCAGGCGGGAGCGGACTCTACGAACATGACCATGACAATTCATGATCTCCTTCTTTCGAGTGTGGGGGTTGCGGTGCTCGTTCCGTGGGGGTGCGGGAGCGCGCGTGGGAGCGCTCCCGCAAGCACAGGCTGCGCCCGATGCCCGAGGTCGGCAACGTGCGATTGCGCCACTTCCGTGTCCCCTGGCGGGTTCGATGCCTTCGATGCCTTCGATGCGCTCGACGGAGGGTTCTTCAGAGCCGGTCGAGTTCCTTGGTGGTGCGGCCGAGGTAGGTGGCCGAGCCGGGCTCGGGGACGTCGAGCTCGTGGAAGCCCATGCGGTCGTAGAAGGCCCTGGCCCGGGTGTTGGCGGTGGCCATGGCCAGGTGGACGGCCGGCACTCCCCTGTCCTGGAGGGTCGCCAGGAACGTCCGCATCAGGCGGCGGCCCTGGCCGCGCCCCTGCCACTCGGGCAGCAGGTCGATGTGCAGGTGCGCGGGGTAGGCGGCGAGTTCGGGCAGCACCATCCGCTCAGGGTCGTGCAGCAGTCCCGCCATCGCCTCGTCCGGGGTGCGGGGCGGCTGCGGTGGCTTCGGGTAGCGGTCGGCGACCAGCGGTAGCCATGTGGTGCGGAAGGCCTCGGCGAAGCGCGGGGTGTCCGCCGCGCCGAGGATGTAGCCGACCGCCTGTCCCTGTCCGTCGTCCAGCACGAAGGCAAGGTCCGGCTCCAGATGGACGTACGGAGCCGCGAACGTGGCCGGAATGATGCCCGGGTCCGTGTAATGAGGGCGACTGTCCTGGCCGTTGTGCGCGGTGCGGACGCAGATGTCGTCGAGGGCCGGACGGTCCTCGGGGCGGTACGAGCGGATGGCGGGGAGCTTGGTCATGGCGGCATCGTGCCCGTGCCGGGAGCGCTCCCTCAACCCGATTCGGGGAGCTCGCCGAGGGCCCTGAAACCGAGCGGTGGGTATGCGAAACTCCGGCCATGACCACCGTGACCCAGCTGCGCAAGGCCGCGCTCGCCCTCCCGGAGGTGGAAGAGGGGACGTACTTCGGCATGGTCGCCTTCTCCGTGCGGGGCAGGGGCTTCGCCTCGGTGACGAAGGACGGCCGGGTGCAGCTGCGCCTGTCGCAGGAGGAGACCGACGCCGCCCTGGCCGCGCATCCGGCCGGTGAGCGTCTCGTGCGCACGGGCACGCCGATCGGTTTCCGCGTGCCGCTCGCCGACATCAACGGCAAGGACCTCAACGCCCTGGTCCGGGTGGCCTGGTTCAGCCGCGCCCCGAAGCGGCTGGCCGCGTCGCTCGCCGCGGCTGAGGCGGCGGCCGACCGCCCCGGTGGCGACCTGCCCGCCGGAATCGGCCGGCCCGCTACGCAGGCCCTGCTCGGTGCCGGCGTGACGACGCTGGAGCGGGTGGCACAGCACTCCCGGGCGGAACTTCTGGCACTGCACGGGGTCGGACCGAAGGCGGTGCGTGTGCTGTCGGAGGCGCTGGAGCGGCGGGGGCTCGCCCTGCGGGGGTGACTCGGCGGCGGACAGCCGATGCCGGCATGGCGAGCGCGGCTTAACTGCCCAGCTCGGGGTTACCCGGTCCACATGGTGAAGCTGCATATTCCGGGACGAAAAGAACATCACGCGACCGAGGCTCCACCTCGGTCCTCCGCCCCCGGCCGGGCGCCTGCTCCGGCTTCGGAAGAGCCAGCTCGTGCTGCGGAGAGGCCCGCGCCGAGGCCGGATGAGGAGCCCGGCCCGGGGCCCGAAGTGGAGCGAGCGGCTCCGGACAGTCCGAGTGACCTCCCCCGCAAGTCGTGGGGAGCGGTGCTGAAGGGGAGCCTGAGGGAGTTCAAGGACGACGAACTGACCGACCGGGCGGCCGCGCTCACGTACTACGGGGTGCTGGCGCTGTTCCCGGCGCTGCTGGTGCTGGTGTCGCTGCTGGGCATCACCGGCAGGTCGACCACGGACAGGGTGCTCGAGAACGTCCAGCAGTTCGCCCCCGGCGCGGCCCGCGACATCATCACCCGGGCCGTCGAGCAGTTGCAGGGCAACGCCGGTATCGGCTCGCTGATGGCGATCGTCGGTCTCGTCCTCGCGGTGTGGTCGGCCTCCGGCTACGTGGGGGCGTTCATCCGCTCCGCCAACGCCGTCTACGACATGCCCGAGGGCCGGCCGGTGTGGAAGCTGTTGCCGGTGCGGCTGGGAGTGACGATCGTGCTGATGGTGATGGCGGTGATCAGCGCGCTGATCGTGGTCTTCACGGGTGGGCTGGCCCGGCAGGCCGGGACCGCGCTCGGGATCGGGGACACCGCGCTGACGGTGTGGTCGATCGCGAAGTGGCCCGCTCTGGTGGTGCTGGTCACGATCATGATCGCGATCCTGTACTGGGCGACCCCGAACGCCAAGGTGAAGGGGTTCCGCTGGATCACACCGGGCAGCGTGCTGGCCCTGCTGATCTGGATGGCCGCCTCGGCCGGGTTCGCGATCTACGTGGCCAACTTCGGCTCGTACAACAAGACCTACGGCACGATGGCCGGCGTCATCATCTTCCTGGTGTGGCTGTGGATCACCAACCTGGCGATCCTGCTGGGCCTGGAGTTCGACGCGGAGACGGCCCGGCAGCGGGCCATCGCCGGTGGTCATCCGCCCGAGGCCGAGCCGTACACACAGCCGCGTGACACCCGTACGTGGGACGAAGAGGACCGGCGCCGTATGGAAGGGACCTGACCCGTTCAGCCCATGAGTCCGGCGGCGACCGTCGCGCCCAGTTCCCAGCACTTCTCGACGTCGCCCTTGCCGGGCTCGCCGGTCACGGTCACGGCCTCGGCGGCGCGGCGCCAGCCGAGGCCCGTCGTGATCGACTCGATGCCCCGCACGGCTCCGGTGACGTCGTTCCCGCCGTGCACCCAGTAGCCGAAGGGCCGGCCCCGGGTCGCGTCCAGGCAGGGGTAGTAGACCTGGTCGAAGAAGTGCTTGAGGGCGCCGGACATGTAGCCGAGGTTCGCGGGGGTGCCTAGGACGTAGCCGTCGGCGGCGAGGACGTCGGAGGCGGTGGCGGACAGCGCGGGCACGCGGACGACCCGGACGTCCTCGATCTCCGGGTCCGTCGCCCCGGAGACGACGGCTTCGAACATCGCCTGGCAGTTGGGCGAGGGCGTGTGATGGACGATCAGCAAGGTGGCCACGTCATCCGACCTTACAAGTCGTGACGACCATGCGTGTCCGGCGCGAGATCTGGTACCCGTCCGTCGCTCTCCGTACGAGAAAGGGAGGTATCGCCTTGTCACAGGTAGAGGAATCCATCGAGGTCCGCGTCCCGGTGCACACCGCGTACAACCAGTGGACGCAGTTCGAGGACTTTCCCCGGTTCATGGACGGTGTCGAGCGCATCGAGCAGCGCACGGACACCCTGACGCACTGGGTGACGAAGGTCGGCGGCCAGCAGCGGGAGTTCGACGCGGAGATCACCGAGCAGATCCCCGACGAGCGCGTCGCCTGGACCACGGTGAACGGCGAGGCCAGGCAGGCCGGGGTGGTCACCTTCCACCGCATCCAGGACGACACGACCAAGGTCATGCTTCAGATGGACTTCGACCCCAGTGGCGTGGCCGAGACGGCGGGCGACAAGCTCGGGTTCGTCAAGCGGCAGGTCTCCGGTGATCTGCGGCGGTTCAAGCAGTTCGTGGAGGCCCGTGGGACGGAGACCGGGGCCTGGCGCGGCGAGGTCTGATCAGGCACAGAAGGCGGCCGCCACCACTGCACGTGGTGGCGGCCGCCTTCTGTCGTCGCCCTGTCGTCGCCCTGTCGTCGCCCGCTACGCCCCCACCGGCCGGGCCACCCCGCTCTGAAGCCGCTCCCGGGCCTTCCGGCTCAGGTCGTCGAGGCGCAGGGCGAGTCGTGCCGCGGCGTCGTAGAGGGTGTGGACCGACTGGAGGCGTTCCAGGTGCGGGGCCAGGGCCGAGAGGGCGATGGCCAGGGCCACGCCGGCCCAGCCCACGGGACCCAGCGGGGTGCAGCCGAAGAAGTGGCTGACGCCGGGCGTCTGGACGAGGGCGGCGAGCACGGCGGCCGAGCCGAGGGCGGTCGCCCACACCAGCGGGCTGTGGCGCCGGCCGGAGAGGGTCTGCACGAGCTGGGCGCCGACCACGCCGCACAGGGCCATGGTGGTGGAGCGGCGTTCGGTGCCGGGAGTGAGGCGGCCGATGAGGTACGCCGTGACCGCGCCGAGGCAGGTGGTGACGCCGCGGCGCCGTATGGAGCGCAGCAGCGGCGCGCCGAGGACGTTGAGACCCATCGGGCCGGTCTCGGCGTGCTCCGCCGTCGAGGGGTCGTCGCTCGGCGTGACCGCCACCGCCATGGCCGGGAACATGTCGGTGAGCAGGTTGACCAGCAGCAGTTGGCGCGTCGACAGGGGCGAGGCGCCGGCCAGCAGGGTGCCGAGGACGCTGAAGCCGACCTCGCCGGCGTTGCCGCCGATGAGGATGCTCACCGCGTCGGCGACGCTGCGCCACAGGGCCCGGCCCTCGGCGACCGCGTCCACCAGGACGGACAGGTCGCCGGAGGTGAGCACGAGGTCGGCGGCGTTGCGGGCGGCCGCGGAGCCGCGGGACTCGATGCCGACTCCGACGTCGGCGGCGCGGATGGCGGCGGCGTCGTTGGCGCCGTCGCCGGCCATCGCCACGACCCGCCCGGCCTGTTGCAGGGCCTCCACGACGTGCAGCTTCTGCTCGGGTGCGACCCGGGCGATGACACCCGCGCCGCGCAGCACCCGGACGCGTTCGCGGCGCTCCATGGCGACGAGTTCGTCGCCGGTCACCGCCTCGGTCTCCTCCGGCCAGCCCAGTTGCAGGGCGATGGCGCGGGCGGTCTCCGGGTGGTCGCCGGTGAGCATGACGGGCAGGATGCCGGAGCGGCGCAGTGACGCGAGCAGGGCCTGCGAGGTCTCGCGCGGGACGTCGGCGAGGGCGACGAAACCGCTGAAGACCAGGTCCGTGAGCGGCGCGTCGAGTTCGGCGTCGGCGTCGTCGGCCCGGCAGGGGCGCCGGGCGACGGCGAGGACGCGCAGTCCCTGTCCCGCCAGCTCGTGGGCGGTGTCGGTCGTGCCGTCGGGGAGGTCCCGGCAGGCGGGCAGGATCGTCTCCGGGGCGCCCTTGACGACGAGGAGCTCGCCGAAGTCCGGGTCGCCGTCGCGGCCGATCGCCGCGGCGTAGCCCCGCCGCGTCTCGAAGGGCAGCTCGCCGGTCGGTGACCAGCCCTGGTCGGGCGGGGCGACGTCGAGGACGGCCTCGTCGGTGGCGTGCGCGACGCGGCGGCCCTGGCCCGTCTCCTCCTGCGGGCAGGCGCGGGCGGCCAGGCGCAGGATCGGCAGGGCCTGTTCGGTGTCCACGGGCAGCACGGTGCCGTCGGCGGTGGCGACGCGGACCAGGCGCAGTGTGTTCTCGGTGAGGGTGCCGGTCTTGTCGAAGCAGACGGTGTCGACCCGCCCGAGCGCCTCCAGGGTGCGCGGGGTGCGGACCAGGACGCCGCGCCGGGAGAGCCGGCGGGCGGCCGCCATCTGCGCGACCGTCGCGACGAGCGGGAGCCCCTCCGGTACGGCGGCGACCGCGACCGCGACACCGCCGCTGACGGCGCGTCGTATGGGACTGCCGCGCAGCAGGGACAGCCCGGTCACGGCGGCGCCGCCCGTGAAGGTCACCGGCAGGGCCTTGCGGGTCAGTTCCTGGAGCCGGGCCTGGACGCCGGCGGGCGGCGGGGTGCGGGCGGCGAGCGTGACGGCGCGGCCCGCCTCGGTCTGGTCGCCGGTGTTCACGACGAGCGCGGTGGCGCGTCCGGCCACGACGGTCGTGCCCTCGAACACCATGCAGGTGCGCTGGGCCACCGGCAGACCGGGGGTGGCCTCGACGGCCTTGGCGACCGGCAGGGACTCGCCGGTGAGCGCCGACTCGTCGACCTCGAGACCGTCGACGTCGAGCAGCCGGGCGTCGGCGGGCACGACGTCGCCGGCGCCGAGGGTGATCTCGTCGCCGGGTCGCAGCCGGGCGGCGTCGACGGTGACGGTGCGCCTACGGCCGTCCCGCTTGCGGGCCTTGGGCTGCTGCCGGGCCGCCAGTCGGGCCAGTGCCTGTTCGGCGCGCATCCGCTGGAGTCCGCCGGTCACGGCGTTGAGGTCCATGGCGCCGACGACCAGCAGCGCGTCGACGAGCGAGCCGAGCAGCGCCGAGGCGACGGCGCCGGTGGCCAGGACGGGGGTGAGCGGATCGTCGAGTTCGCGGCGTACGGCGCCGGCCGCCTGCCAGGTCCAGCGGACGGGGGCCACGGCCGGGTGCTTGCCCAGGCGAGCGGCCTGTTGCCGCGAGCGGTCGGCGAGCAGGGCGAGTCCGGTGGGCTCGCCGTCGCGGCGGGTGCGCCCCAGCCGGTCGCGGGCCTCGTCGGGTTCCAGGGCGTGCCAGGGGATGTGCAGCCGGGGTGGGGGCGGGGTGGCCCGGGCCACCCGGACGGCTTCGAGCCAGCCCGCGAGCAGGGCGTTCGCGGCGGCGATGTTGACGGGGGCGTGCCGGGTGAGGGGCCACAGGAGGTGGCGGCCCGGGGGCTGCCCGCCGCGCGCGACCAGGAGCCCCGACAGGGCCGCCCCGGCGCGGGCCAGGGTCTGCGAGCGGCGTGCGACGCGCCGGGCCGCCGGGATCGCGGTCAGCAGCCGCCAGACGTCGGCGAGTCCGCCGGAGGCCAGCGCGTCGGCGCCCCAGGAGACGGCGGCGCGGCCGTCGGTGAGGGCGATGGCCACGTCGCCGGCGGGTAGTCCGGCCGCCACGTGCCCGTCGGCGGAGCCGTCCAGGCGGGCGACGGTCACCACCACGTGACCGTCGTCCTGGAGGGCTCGTACGACGTCTCCGAACGGCTTGCCGCCCGGGGCGACCTCGTCGGCGAGCCGGACGATGTCCTTCAGGTCCGAGCCGCCCGCGATCACGACGTGCAGTCCTGCCCGGCGGGCGGCGTCGAGGACGGCCTCGGCGAAGGGATGGACCGGGTCGTCGGGCAGCCCGTCGGTGTCGCCTTCGGCGTCCTGCCGCCGGCTGCGCAGGGCGTCGGCGTGCAGGACGAGGGCGTCGGCGATCTCCAGCTGGCGCAGGCGCTCCCCGCTGCGCACGAGGATCCCGGCGTGGGCGAGGAAGGTGCCGAGGGTCGCGGCGAAGGCGGCCGGACCGTAGCGGGCCGCCTTCGGGGATCCGGCGAGGACGGCTTCGGCCGCTTCCTTCGCGGAGTGCGTGACGAGGAGGGTGGCGGCGGCGCCGGCGACGCTGCCCGTGCTGGCGTGGGAGGCGTACTCCTGGGCGGGCGTCACCTTGAGCGGCGGCCGGGTGTCCGCAGGGCAGGGCAGGCTGGTGCGCCGTTCGTGGCAGATGTCGTCGTGCAGTGCCTCGAAGGCCGCCGCCTTGGCCACGGCTTCGGTCAGCTGGCTGCTGCGCAGCAGGCCGTCGAGCACGAGCGCCAGCGGGGTCTGGCCGACGCCGTGCGTGGCGGCGTTGGCGGCGGCGAGGACGAGTTCCATGCCGGAGGTGCCGAACCGCTGCCGGAGCAGGGCCCGGAAGCGGGGGTTCTCCCGCAGCAGCGTGACGGTGGCGGTGACGATGCGTGAGGTGGGCGGCAGGCGCAAGGACCGGCCGGCCAGGGCGCCGGCCGCGCCGGCGGCGTCCAGCAGGATCGCCGCAGCGGTGACGCGCACTTCGCCGGGGTCGCCGGGGTGGGCGGCCTCCTGGGCGACCGGGTCGGCGCCCTCGGTCAGGCCGAGGCGGGCGGCGAGCGCTGCGGCCCGCTCGCCGACGCGGTCGGTGACGGCGTCCTCGGCCACCGTGATCACCAGGCGGGCCAGTCCCTCGTCCCAGTACGCCGCGAGCACGTCCGGGTGGTCGAGCAGTTCCCCGGCGACCTTGCGGGCGAGGCTGGCGGTGTCGCCGTCGGACCGACGCAGGGCGATGTGGACGCGCCGGTCCGCCCGCCATTGCTGTCCGCCGGACAGGGCGTTGCGCGCGACGTTGCGGACGCGCCGCGTGGTGTCGTAGACGGACGTCACGCCCTGGGCGGTGCTGCGGGCGGCGCCTGCCGCCGCCCCAGCCATGGCACCGACGAGCGGGGCGACGTCGAAACGTGTGAGCATCTCCTGTTTCCCGACTCAGCCGGTGGGCCGGCTGTCGTTTCCTTGCCGGCGGGTCTGTTCCCGATCCGGCTCCTCCCCGTGCGGGCCGTGGTGCGCGGTGGCCTCGGCGACCTGCTTCAGCGCGGAGGCGGTGGCGGTGTCGCCCACTTTCGCGGGCTGTTCGTGGACGTGGTGCTCCGGCCGGTCGTGCCGGTAGTGGGACATGGCGAGTTTGTCGCCGGGGCCGTAGGACGAGGTGTCCTGATCGTCCGGCCTGCCCTCACCGCCGGCTCCGGAACGGCGCTCTGCGGTCTGACCGGACCGTGTCCCGCCGTTCGCTGATGTGCCGTCGGATCGCTGTCCGGGCTTCGGCTGCGTCAGCCAGGCGACGGCCGCGCCGGTCAGCGCCACCGGCCACTCCACCACCCCGGCCACACCGAGCACTCCGGCACCGGCGTAGACGGCCATCCGGCGCCCGCGCGGCGACACCGCGCCGATCCGGTCCAGGGCGTCTCCGGCCACCTTGCCCACCTGCTCCGCACCCGGCAGGTGCCTCAGACCCGAGGCGACGGCCCGCAACGGCTGCGGAAGATCGGGCGAACGTGATGTCTCCTGGTTCATGGCGACCTCCATACGCGCGTTGTCCAGCGGCTTCAACCGGTTTCCCAGCTCTTTGCCCCATATTCCGCCTTTAGTGGAGCGAGCGCTTGTCTTGTTCGGGTGAGATCTCAGCCGAGGAGCCCGTGCCAGGCCAGCGTCACCAGGCGGGCCCGGGCTCCCACTGGACGTGGTCCGCCCGGGCCGCCGTGGGGAGGAGGGTCCGGCCGACAGGTAGATCCATCGATGTAGTCGCCGGCTCGGCGCGCAGCAGGATGTACGGCGTGCGGGCGCGGGCGAGCATGGTCTGCGGACGTCCTCCGTACCGGCCCCCTCACCTGCCCCGAGGAGACTCGTCATGCCCGAAACGCCCAGGCGGCGCGTGCCGCGCCGCACCGCGGTGGTCACCGTGGCCCTGCTGGTCGCCGCCACCGGAACGACGGCGGCCGCACGGAAACAGCCGCCGGTCGCGGACCTGCGCGCCGACGTGAACCAGGACGGCCGCGTGGATGTCGCGGGGTCGTCCGACGAGGCGGGCGAGGAGGCGTGGCGGCCGGGCCGCGGGGCCGTCTTCCTCGCGAACGTCGACGACGACTCGCGGCGCTGCCGGATGCGCCTCGGTGGTCTGGACCGTGTCGACCCGGCGGTCGACGAGCGGCTCGCGGCCTGCCATGACGCGGCGGACGAGCGGGTCAACGGGGTGCGGGACGAGGCGGATCTCGCACCGCTGCGCATCGCGCCGCTCGCGGTCGGCGACCAGGGAGCGGGGCGGGTGGAGGTGCCGGCGGCGCAGCGGCCGTACATCCGTCTGTTCGTCCGGCGTGACGGGGCGCTGCGGGCGCTGCGCGGGCCGCTGACGGGCCGTGAGCTGCGGGCCGGTGTGGAGCTGGCCTTGGAGGGGCGGGACATCGTCCGCGACCCCCGGCGCTGGGGCGGCGAGGTGACCGTCACCCTCACCGTGACCGACCGGGGGCGCAGCACGTCCGACCGGGTGCGGCTGAAGGTGGCGCCCGTGCTGTTCCAGCACGATCTCCAGCGTGCCGAGCGGATCTTCGCGGCCAAGCCGGGCCCGGGCCTCGGTGTCCCGCCCGGTCCCTGGAGCGTGGGCGGCGGTTACCGGCCGCGGGAGTGGCGGCCGTTCGCCTCCTCGCTGGTGCGGGCGGCGGGTGCCGCGGGGCTGTCCGGGCGGGACGTGACCTTCACGGCCGGTACGGAGCAGTGGTGGCGGGACATCTGGCGGCAGGACATGGTCGAACCGGCCGCGGCGAGCGTCCCGGCGCCCGGCGCAGGGGTGCACAGCATGCGGGTGCTGTTGCGGGCGCCGGTGCTGTGGGCGCCGCCCGAGGGCGGCGAGGCGACCCTGAGCCGTTCGGCGCGGCTGCTCTTCCGTGACTTCCGGGGACCCGACGTCGGGGTGGTGCAGCAGGTCACGCCGGGGCGCGGGCCGAGCGGCATCGACCTTCAGAACTTCACCGGGAACTTCGAGTCCGTGCCGCCGTACAAGGGCCACCCGCACGGGCGGGTGCTGTACGGCACGGCCCCGCGCCGGGCTCCCGACCCGGCGTTCGTGCGGATGATCGAGGCGCAGGGCACGCAGCCGGCCGTCACCATCGACACCTCGTGGCTGCTGGTCGGTCATGTGGACGAGACGGTGCACGTGGTGCGGGCCCGCAACGAGCGCGGCTGGACACTGGCGGTCGCCGACCCCCGGCAGGCGGTGGAGCTGCTGCGCCGTGCGCAACGCGCCGGGGAGGGCGGGCAGCGGCTGTTCGCGGACACGACGGCGGAGCACAAGCCGACCGTCGACGCGCTGCTGGCCGACGGCGCCTTCCTCGCCGGCAACGAGGAGGCGGCGCGCCACATCGACGACCAGATCGGCGTGCTGCTGCGGGAGACGGGGCTGTCCCGCAGCGACCTCGTGCGCGTGCCGGTGCTGTACGCGATGGCGGGCCCGGCACCGGGTGTGCCGGAGGGCGCGATCGCCTACTCCCCCAGCATCGCCAACGGGTTGTCGCTGACCGCCCGGGACTACGCCGCGCCCGATCCGCACGGGCCGAAGGTGGACGGCCGCGACCTGTTCCGCGCCGCCGCGCAGGAGGCGCTCGCCGCCGGTGGGGTACGCGTGCACTGGGTGGAGAACTTCGCCTGGTCGCACCTGGCGGGCGGCGAGGTGCACTGCGCGACGAACGCGCTGCGCGACCCGTCCGGGGGTGTGCCGTGGTGGAGCACCGCCCCGGGGCGGTGACAGGGCCGGGGGCGGCTGGTGACGGCGGGTCGGGCAGCCCGCTCGGCCCGGCGCGGCCGGCGTCGGCGGAAACCGGCCCCCGTCCCGGTGCTCATCGGGGGCCTTCAGTGTCGGCGTGACAGCTCCGGGTACTCAGAGCAGGCACGCAGGCCGTCACGGGTCCGGGCACCGTGCGGCGGCGGGGTGCCCGGTTCGGCGAATGGAGTGGTCATGACGCAGAACGGTGATGACGCGACGCTCGTCCGGCGACCGGGAATCCCCGATTTCCGGCTGGCTCCGGACCAGCCCGAGCCCGCGCCACCACAGGACCCGCAGGCCGACGAGCCGCCCCAGGCGCTCCCCCTGGACCGCAACCAGGCGATCCTGGAGGCGGCCAAGCAGGTCGGTGCCCTGCTGAAACGCAAGGGGCACCTCTTCGCGCTGGCCGGGAGCGTGGCCGCCTACGCCCACGGCGGCGAGAAGAACCTCCAGCACGACGTCGACTTCGCCATCCGCCCCGAGGACGCGGACGCGGTGGCGGCCACGCTCCGCGAGGCCGGGCTGACGGTCTACACGCCGCCGGAGGACTGGCTGATCAAGGCCACGTGTTTCGGCCAGCCGGTGGACATCATCTTCGAGCTGGCGCACCGGCCGGTCGGCGCGGACATGCTGGAGCGGGCGGAGGAGGTCTCGGTCGACTCGGTGCGCATGCCCGTGCTGGCCCCGACCGACCTGCTGTGGAGCCTGATCGCCGCCTTCTCCGAGCACCACTGCGACTTCGGCGCGGCCCTGCCCATCGCGCGTGCCCTGCGGGAGAAGGTCGAGTGGGGGCGGGTGCGGCGCGAGTGCGGGGACGCGCCCATGCCCGCCGCCTTCTTCTTCCTCCTGGAGCGCCTGAACGTCATCTGATGCGGAAGGAACACCCATGACTACCCACGGCTCACAGCACACGGGCGGCGGGGAGCCGGAGCAGAACCTGGACTACCGGATCGCTCACCTCCAGGACCGCCTCGCCGCCGGTGAGCTCGGTGAACTGGGCGTGCGGGTCGAGGCCCGCGGCCAGACGGTGCTGCTCACCGGCACCGTGCCCTCGGCGCCCTGCCGCGACGAGATTCTGCGCACCGTCCGGGAGGAGCTCGCCGGGGTCCCGGTGCACAGCGACCTCGTGGTCACCGAGACGTCCTCCCCCGACCACGCGGAGGAACTCGCATGATCCGCATCGCAGCCGTCGGAGACATCCACATGGGGGCCGACAGCCAGGGCCTGCTCCGCCCCGCCTTCGAGACCCTGCCCGAGTGCGCGGACCTCCTGCTGCTGGCCGGGGACCTGACTCGGCACGGCACTGCCGAGGAGGCCCGGGTGGTGGCCCGGGAGGTCCGGGACCTCGGGGTTCCGGTGGTCGCCGTGCTGGGCAACCACGACCATCACGACGACCGGCCCGACGAGGTCACGGCCATCCTCCGGGACGCCGGCGCCCACGTCCTGGAGGGGCAGGGGACGGTCGTGGCGAGTGGCGGGGCGCGGATCGGAGTGGCCGGCACCAAGGGGTTCGGCGGTGGCTTCGTCGGCCGCTGCGCCGGGGAGTTCGGCGAGCCGGTCATGAAGGAGTTCGTCAGGTACTCGCGCCGGTGCGCCGACAGCCTGCGCACGTCCCTGGAGCAGTTGGGCGGGGAGGGCTGTGACGCGCGGATCGCGCTGACCCACTTCTCCCCCGTCCCGGACACGCTGGCGGGCGAGCCGCTGGAGATCTATCCGTTCCTGGGCAGCTATCTGCTGGCCGAGGCGATCGACACCGCCGGTGCCGACCTCTCGGTGCACGGGCACGCGCACGCCGGTACGGAACACGGCATGACGAGTGGCGGCGTGCGGGTGCGCAACGTCGCCCAGCCGGTCATCGGGCGGGCCTTCCACGTCTACCACCTGCCCGTCCGCGACCACGCGACCACCGGGGCCGCCGCACAAGCGGCCCGTTAGACAGCGCAGTCCCCCATCCGCCGCCGGCCGACGCCGGCGGCGTTTTTCATGTCCCGTTCGTGTCCCTGTTCGTGTCCCCGTTCGTCTCCCGCGAAACGACTGCGCCCGCCACCGGTCCCGTCGCCGACGGATGCGTGAGCGACGGCGAGACATGACGGGCCGCTCCCGTACCGCCTCTGGTGTGAACGCCGTGCAAGTCGTGCCGTTTCCAGGCATTTTGTCTGCTTAGCATGCTTGCTCGTGCCCCGTACGAGAGGACATCAGATGACGCTGACGGGCCGTCAAAGACCGCCGCCCGAGCATGCCTTCTCTCCGCACGACGCCGTACTGCGCACCGCGGCACGGGATGTCGCCCGCCGTCGCTTCCTGACCGTCACCGCGGCACCCGCGCTGCTCGCCCACAGCGTGCACGTCGACGTCGAGGGCCTGATGCCGGACAGCCACTACTACTACCGTTTCCGGGTGGGTGCCTGGACCAGCCCCACGGGCCGTACCCGTACCGCACCGGAGGCGGGCAGTGACGCCGACACCATGCGGCTGGCCGCCGTCGCCTGCCAGGCCTACCAGGACGGCTACCGGGCGCACTGGGAGAACCAGCCGCTGCGGGCCGAGCAGTTGCCGCAGGGGCCCGACGCCCGGCTGTACCGCCGGCCGGTCCGGGGCTCGCTCGCCCGGTTCGACGTCCTCGACACCCGCCAGTACCGCTCCGACCAGGCCTACAACGACCGTCCGCACGCGCCGCGCGCCGAGTCGGACGACCCGGCGCGCACCCTCACCGGTGCCGAGCAGGAACGCTGGCTGCTGGACGGCCGACGGGCCTCCGACGCCCTGTGGAACCTGATGCCCCAGCAGGGATGGTCCTCACCGGCGACGTCCACGTCGGGTACGCCTTCGACATCAAGGACGACTTCGACGACCCGCAGAGCAAGACGATCGGCACGGAGTTCACCGGAAGTACTCCGACGGCCGGCGCGGCTACGTCCGCGTCGAACCGGGCCGCGAGAACGCCGAGGTCGACTTCCGGACCGTCTCGGCCATCACCAAGCCGGGGAGCGCCATCTCGACGGCCGCGTCCTTCGTCACGGAGGTGGTTCACCCGGCCTCGAGTCCGCGTAGACGCGGCGGCCACCGTACTGCACTTGGCAACCTTCGCCGCATCAAAGCGCGAAACGGGCCGCCGTGGACATCGCGCGAGGCCGTTCAGGCAAGACCTGAGGTTTTGCGGCAGCTACATCCGTGAACGAAGGAGACACATCGCATGGTCGACAGACATGCCGTCACCGGCCGCCGGGCGGCCCTGACCGCGGTCGGCGCGCTCGTCGCCACCTGGCTCCCCACCCCCGCGGCGGCCGAGCCGACTCCCGCGGCGGGCCCGCTGCCCACCGCCTCCCAGACGCTCGGCGCCGACCGGCCGTCGGCTCCGGTGCTGCGTGCCCTGGAGCGCGACCTCGGGCTGACCCCGGCCCAGGCGTCGCGGCGGCTGGTCAACGAGGCGGAGGCGGGCACCCGGGCCGGGCGGCTGCGCAACGCCCTGGGCGACCGCTTCGCGGGGGCCTGGCTGCGGGGCAGGACGTCGCAGGAGCTCGTGGTGGCGACCACGGACACCGCGGACGTGGCCGCCATCAAGGCACAGGGCGCGAAAGCGGCCGTCGTGAAGAAGTCGCTGCGCGACCTGAAGGCGGCGAAGGCGAAGCTGGACGCGGCCGCCGCCCGCGTCAGCACCCGGGACACACCCCTGTGGTACGTCGACGTCCCGGCTAACCGGGTCGTGGTGCAGGCCGGCAGCAAGGCCGCGGCGGCCGCGTTCGTCAAGGCGGCGGGGCTCGACGGCAAGAGCGTGGGCGTCAAGGTGACGGCGAACCGGCCGCGGCTCATGGCGGACATCACCGGCGGCGACGCCTACTACACCGACGGCACCGGCCGCTGCACCGTGGGCTTCTCCGTCACCAAGGGCGCGCAGGAAGGTTTCGCCTCGGCGGGACACTGCGGCAAGCAGGGCGCCAAGACGACCGGGTTCGACAAGGCCGAGCAGGGGACGTTCCAGGCCTCCACGTTCCCCGGCAAGGACATGTCGTGGGTGGCCGTCAACGACCAGTGGACGGCGACGCCGAACGTGAAGGGCGCGGGCGAGCAGAAGGTGCAGATCACCGGCTCGGTCCAGGCGCTCGTCGGGGCGGCCGTCTGCCGTTCCGGCTCGACCACCGGCTGGCACTGCGGCAAGGTCGAGCAGCACGACACCAGCGTCAGCTACGGCGAGGGCGAGGTGGACGGGCTGACCCAGACGACGGTGTGCGCCGAGCCCGGCGACTCCGGCGGGCCGTACGTCTCGGGCGTCCAGGCGCAGGGCGTGACCTCCGGCGGCACCGGCGACTGCAAGACCGGCGGCACCACGTACTACCAGCCGATCAACCCGCTGCTCAGCGAGTTCGGCCTGACCCTGAAGACCGCGGAGGCCTACTCCCCGGCACCGGCGCCGCAGGACAACACCGTCGCGCAGCCGTGGGCCGCGGGCCGGGTCTACGAGGCCGGGGCCACCGTGAGCCACGCCGGTGTGCGCTACCAGTGCCTCCAGACCCACCAGGCCCAGGACGTGTGGGCGCCCACCCGCACCCCGGCCCTGTGGCAGCGGGTGTGACGAAGGGACAGGGCTGTCCGGCGCCGGCGCGGTCCGTGCCGCCGGCGCCGGGCGGGCCCGGCTACTCCTCCGCCGGCAGCGCGTACGCGGTGGCCACGAACGGGTCGTGGGGGCGGGAGCGTCGGGTGCACAGCGCGGCCAGGGCCGTGCCGGTGCCCGAGCCCCCGGCGGAGCACCGGGCGGCGCACCGCGCGCAGGGCGGCGGCCAGCCGCGGGCGTGCGCCGGCCGGGTGCAGATGGGCCTCCTGGAACGTGAGCAGGTCGTACGGCGCCCGCCGCCTGGATGCCTCCGGCGTCGAAGGGAGCACGGGGGTCTCGCCACGGCCAGCAGCTCGCAGCCGAGGTCCCACATCCGGGTGTTCAGGCAGGTGTCGAGCCAGGGCGGCAGCCAGTCGGCCAGGTAGGCGGCCAGGTCCGGTGGCAGGCCCCCGGGCCCGGTGCGTCCCCAGTCGGTGAGGTGGAAGACGACGTAGGTCAGGGCATATCCGGAATCGCGTTCGAAGGTCCAGGGTTCCGGCAGTCCGCCCAGCCAGCGGTCAGGGCGAGCGCGGCCAGCACCGCCAGCCCACCTTCCGGATCACCAGAATTCGGACGAAGGTTGCCAACTTTCCCAGAACTCACCTCAATAACTTTTCAACATCTCAGGCGTGAGTGGTTGACCCTCGTGCCACTACGCGCAGGGTGCGGACGGAGGAGTCCGCCGCGTCGGGGATGAGGACGCCGTGCTCGGCACCGCTGCGCAGGTAGTCCAGGACCTCGTCGGTGACGACCTCGCCGGGTGCCACCACGGGCACGCCCGGCGGGTAGGGGCTGATCATCTCCGCGGCGATCCGTCCGTCGGCCCGCTCGGCGGGCACGTGCTCGACCGGGGCGAAGAACGCCTCGCGGGGCAGCATCGCCTGCTCCAGCTCCAGTGCCGAGGGCTCGGGCAGGTGGACCGGCGGCCGCCGCTCGATGGTGTCCGCCCGCTCGACGAGCGCGGCCAGAGCGTCCACCAGGACCGTCTCGGTCTCGTCGTCGTCCGCGTACGTGATCGAGGCGCTGATTCGGCAGGTGTCCGAGCCGCCGACGTCCACGTGGCGGTGGGTGCGCAGCCACTCCGCGGCCTGCATCCCGCTGATGCCGAGCTTGCGTACGTCGATGACGAGCTTGAGCGGATCGAGGTCGGCGGCGAGCCCCTCCTCCACGACCTCGGGGCCCATGGGCCGCAGACCCGGCAGGTCGGCGACCACCGCCCGGATGCGCTCGGCTCGGCGAATGGCGGCTTCCAGGAGTTCGTACCCCTGTTCGACCATCTGGCGGCGCCAGCCGTCGAGCGTGGCGAACACGAGGGAGGAGGCACTGGTGGTGCCGAGCAGGTCCTCCCGCTGCTTCAGGGCCTCGGACGAGACGCGGTCGTACTGGAGGTGGAAGACGGAGCTCTGTTCCACGGCCCCACCCATCTTGTGCACGCTGGTCACCACCAGGTCGGCCTCGGCGTCCATGCCCCAGGCGGGCAGGGCGGGATGGAACGGCAGGTGGGCGCCCCAGGCCTCGTCGACGATGACCGGCACGTCGAACTCGTGGCACACCCGGGCCACTCCCCCGATGTCCGCGCAGGAGCCCCAGTCGGTGGGCGTGATGAGCAGCATGCCCTTGGCGTCCGGGTGTTCCCGGAGTCGCCGGCGGACGTCGTCGGGCTCGGGCGGGTGGGCCAGGTGCCGTTCGGCGTCGAACTTCGGGCGCACCCAGATCGGCTCGACGCCGTTGACGACGACTGCCGCGATGACGGACTTGTGGGCGTTGCGCGACAGCAGCAGCTTCTCGCCCGGGCCGGCCGCGGCCAGCATGGCGGTCTTCACGGACAGCGAGCTGCCGCAGGTGGAGAAGAAGGCGTGCTCGGCGCCGACCGCGTCCGCCATGAGCTCCTGGGCCCGGCTGAGGACGCCCTGCGACTGGCGGCGGTCGTCGAGGCCGTTGAGGGAGAGCACGTCGGAGCGGAACACGTCGAGTCCGACGATCTCGGCGACCCGGGGGTCCACTCCCCTGCCCTGCTTGTGGCCCGGCGGGCCGTAGGCGATGTCGCCGCGGCGCCGGAAGTCCTCCAGCGCCTCAAGGACGGGCACGCGCGAGTGGTCCATGGTTCCTCCCAGATCCGGCCCGCCCGGCCGCCGCCGCGGCGTCCACACTGTCGTGGCCCGGCGGGTACACCGACCGTGTTGCACTCGGGCACCGGTCGAAACGCGACGGGTGTGGCGGCGCCGGGCGGGGACCCGCCCGAGGGCACGGCCGCGCCCCGTCGAAACGCGGCGAGCACCGCGGCGGGGCGAATCCACCAAGGGACATGGCCACACCGGCCGAAACGGCGACGAGTGCCCACCGCACCCAGGCGGCGACCCGCCAAGGACACAACCGCGCCCCTCCAAACGCGGCAGGCACCGCGACAGGGCAACCCACCAGAGACACAGCCACACCAGCCGAAACGACGACGAGTGCCCACCGCACCCAGGCGGCGACCCGCCCAAGGACGCGGCCGCACCGGTCGAGACACGGCGAGTGCCACAGCAAGAAGAAATCCGCCGGAGAGACAGCCACACCAGCCGAATCGGCGGCGAGTGCCCGCCGCACCCAGGGGCTGCCCGCCCATGGACACAGCCGCGCCCGGCGAAACCCGGCGAACACCGCGACAGGGCGAGACCCGCCAACGGCCACAGCCACACCAGCCGAATCGGCGACGAGTACCGCCACACCCCGACCGTCCCAGAGCACAGCCACACCGGCCGAGACGCGGGGAGTGTCGCGGCAGGGCGAAATCGGCCAGGGGACACGGCCACACCGGCCAGAACGCGGCGGGTGTCGCCGTACCGCGCGGTGAAACCCGGTCGGGGACACACCACAGCCGACGCCGGGGAGGCCCCTGTGGACCGCACGCGCGACGACGTACACCAGGCCGTCCGTAAGGAAGTGGCGGCCCGGGCCGACAAGCTGTGGGGCGTGGCCTCGCGGCTGCACGCCGACCCCGAGTACGCCTTCGCCGAGCACCTGGCGGCGGCTCTGCTGTCGGGCGAGCTGGAACGGGCCGGTTTCGCCGTGGAACGCGGCGTGGCGGGGATGCCGACCGCGTTCACCGCGCGCCGGGGCCGGGGCCTGCCCGCGGTGGCGCTGCTGCTGGAGTACGACGCCCTGCCCGGCCTCGGCCACGCGTGCGGCCACAACCTCATCGCGGCGGCGGGCCTGGGGGCCGCGCTGGCGGTGGGGGCCGTGGCGGAGGAGTCCGCCGGGTCGGTGCTCGCGGTCGGCACGCCCGCCGAGGAGGGCGGGGGCGGCAAGGCCCTGGAGGTGGAGGCCGGGGTGTTCGACGGCGTCGACGCGGCGCTGATGTTCCATCCGGGTGTGTACACCTGGGCGCGGGCGCCGCTGACCGCGCAGGTGCAGTACCGGGTGGCCTTCCACGGCCGGGCCGCGCACCCCACGGGGAACCCGGCGGAGGGCATCGACGCGCTCGCGGCACTGGTGGAGCTGTTCAACGTGCTGGCCGTGCTGGGGCGGCGGCTGCCGGAGGGCTCGCACGTGCAGGGCATCGTCACCCATGGCGGCACCGCCACGAACATCGTCCCGGAGTACGCCGAGGGCCTGTTCGGTCTGCGCGCGGCCACGACGCCGGCGCTGGAGGATCTCCCGGAGCGGCTGCGGGAGTGCGCCGACGGCGTGGCCCGGGCCACGGGCACGACCGCCGAGGTGGAGCGGGCCACCGTGCGCTACGAGCACTTCCGGGACAGCGAGGCACTGTCCGAGCGGTTCGCCGCGCATCTGTCCCGGGCCGGGATCCCGCTGTCCCCGCCCGTGCCCGGCGTGTACCTGGGCTCGTCCGACATCGGGAACGTCAGTACGCGGGTGCCCGCCATCCACCCGTTCGTCGCGATCATGAACGACGACGGCTCCGACCACACTCCGGAGTTCGCCGAGGCCGCCGCCTCTCCCCGGGCCCGCGAGGTGCTGGTCGCCGCGACGGAGGCCCTCGCGTGCACCGCCGTGGACGTCCTGCTGTCCGCGGAGCTGCGCGAGGAGGCCTGGGCGCGGCACCGGGCGGCGCGAACCGGGTGAGTGCTTCCGCCCCTGGTGGGGAACCCGGCGAACGCTGTACCCACCGACACCCTGGAGAGGGCCATGAGTCTGTTGCGCGTGCTCGGCCGTCCCATGCTGGCCTCGATGTTCCTCACGGGCGGCCTGAACTCCGTCCGCGACCCGAAGGAGGTCGCCCCGGTCGCCGAGCCTGTCGTACAACCGGTCACCGAACGCGTCTCGGCGCTGCCGGACCGCACCGAGCAGGTCGTACGGCTCAACGGCGCCGTGCAGGTCGTGGCCGGACTGATGCTGGCCACCGGGCGCATGCCGCGTCCGGCCGCGCTGGCCATCGCGGCCACGCTGGTGCCGACGACGCTGGCGGGTCACCGCTTCTGGGAGGCCGAGGATCCTTCGGAACGGGCCGAGCAGCGGATCCACTTCTTCAAGAACATGTCCATGCTCGGCGGGCTGCTGATCGCCGCGGACGACACCGGCGCCCGCCCCTCGGTGCTGTGGCGTGGCACCCACGCCGCCCGTGGCCTGCGGCGGGACGCGGGTCTGGTGCGGCGCTCCGTCCGGACCACCGCGGGCCCGGCCGCGGCGGCCGGGCGTGTCCGGGCCAAGCTCCCGCACTGAGCCACCGAATGGGGGGTCTCGGACCGTGCGTTAGCCCCCTGGGGCCCGGGGGACCCGGGGGGCTGGAGGTGAAGGACATGGGACACGGAGGAAACGTCATCGACGAGCTGGTGACCGATCACCGCGAAGTCGAGGAGATGTTCGGCAAGATCGGGGGACTGCCGTCCGGTCACAAGGACCGCAAGACGTACGCGGACCAGGTCACGATCGAGCTGGTGCGGCACTCGGTGGCCGAGGAGGCCTACCTCTATCCGGCCGTACGCGAGCACGTGGCCAACGGTGACGCTCTCGCCGACCAGGAGCTCGAGGACCACGCCACGGCCGAGCGGATCATGAAGGACCTGGAGGGCTGTGACCCGGGCGACGCCGACTTCGACCGGCTGATGGGCATGCTGATGAGCGAGATCCGCTCGCACATCGCCGACGAGGAGGGCAACCTCTTCCCGGCGCTGCGGCAGGCCTGTCCGATGGACACGCTCAACGAGCTGGGCGAGAAGGTCCGGAGGGCGAAGAAGACCGCCCCGACCCGGCCCCACCCGGCCGCCCCCGACAAGCCTCCGGCGAACAAGCTCCTGGCTCCGGGCACCGGGATGATCGACCGGCTGCGCGACGCGCTGACCGGTCGCGGGAAGCCGGAGTAGAGCGGCCACTGCCGCACACCGCCGTACAGGAGAAGGGCCCGTCGCCTCGGCGACGGGCCCTTCTCTGTCCGTTGTGGCCGCTGTCACGTGATGCGGGCTGGGCGAGGCCCGTGATCGACGCCTGTGATCAACCACACTCGCGGCCTCAAATGCCAGGAGGCTGAGGACGGTTGGGAGGTGTGAGGACGGCGGGCAAGGGGCGGATGGATCCGACTCGGGGGTCCCCTCTGCCACGATGGTCGGCGCCGCATCCGGCGAGGGGAACCACCACGCAGCGCAGCCGGTGCTTCTCGTTCTCCTCGTCCCCCTCCTGCTGAGTCCTCCGACTCGTCTTGCGAGTACCGCACTGTGTCTTCCTCGCCCTCCCCTGCCCAGCCCGTCTCGCGCTCGCCCTGGCGGTCGCTGCGGTACCGCAGCATGCGCTGGTGGTCCGTCGCGAACTTCGTGTCGAACGCCGGTACGTGGATGCAGCTCACGGTGCAGAACCTGCTGGTCCTCGAGATCACCGGGTCCGCCGCCGCGACGGGGCTGTCCATGTCCGTGCAGGCCGCCCCTGCCCTGCTGATGAGCGTCCTCGGCGGCGCGGCCGTCGACCGGTGGCCCCGCAAGCTGACGGCGGCCGTGAGCCAGGCGCTGCTCGGCGCGATCGCGTTCACGACGGCCGTGCTCGTGACGCTGGACCGGCTCGACATGACCTCCCTGATGGTGCTGGCCGCCGTCACGGGTGTCGTCGCGACCGTCGACAACCCGGCGTGTGCCCTGCTGGGCAACGATCTCGTCCCGGCGGAGGACGTGCCCTCGGCCATCGGGGTCGGGGCGCTGGTGCACCAGTCGGGCCGGCTCGTGGGTGCGGCCATGGCCGGTGTGGCGGTGGGGTTCCTCGGCACGTCCGCGGCGTACTTCGCGAACGGCCTGTCGTTCCTGTTCGTGGCCTCGGTCATTCCGTTCCTGCGGCCGGCTGCCGGGGCGGTGCGCGAGGTCGCCGCGGGCCCCAAGCGCACCGGCTCGGACATGTCCGTGCGCGAAGGGCTGGCCTTCTTCGCGCGCCGGCCGCGTCTGATGGCCCTCGCCGGGGTGACCGGGATCAGCGCGGTGTTCGGCCGTAACTACGGGCTCACCCTGGCCGTGCTCGTCACCGGGCCGCTCGCGGGTGGTGCCGGTTCGTTCGGCACGGTGTCGACCGTGCTCGCCGTCGGCGGCATCCTCGGCGCGGTCCTCGGCGCCCGGCTGCGCCGGCCGTCCGTGCGGCTCGTGGGGGCGCTGGCGGCGGCCGGGGCGCTGCTCCAGGTGGTGGCGGGGCTGTCGCCGTCGCTCGCGGTGCTGATCGTGCTCGTGCTGCCGATGGCCGTGGTGGAGTCCGTCTCCGACACCGCCGGCACGGCCGTCCTCCAGACCGACCCGCCCGCCCATCTGCGCGGTCGCGTGCTGGGCGTGTGGGGCAGCGTCGGCACGGTGTGGAGCCTGGGCGGCCCGCCCGCCCTCGGCCTCCTCATGGAACTGGCCAGCGCCCGTGGCGCACTCGTCACCGGCGGCCTGCTCATCGCCGGCTCGATCGGCGCGGGCTACCTGCTGCGACAGCGCCGCAGCACGACGCCGGTGGTACTCCGGACGGAGGAGGGCGACGTACAGGGGCAGCCGGCGCTGAGCACGGCGGCCTGAGCGGGAGCGAGGCGGGGGCGAGGCGGGGGGCGCAGCGACTGGTGGCCGTGACCGACTGAGGCTGATTCCCGGGGCGCGCACGGCGGTCGGCCGCGGCTGCTGGAGAGAGCCGGGGCCACAACGACCGATCGGCGGGACCGCCTCAGCGGCCGGTCAGCCGTACGCCGTCAGGAACCCGACGGCCGCAAGGCCACCGTCGCCGCCTTTGCCGCTCGGCGGGTCAGCAGGGTCGTGGAGCGGCCGTCGAGGTAGGGCAGGACCACGGCCTGGCCGCCCCAGGCGCGGAGCACCTCCGCCTCGGGCAGGTCCTGGACGGAGTAGTCGCCGCCCTTGACCCAGACGTCCGGGCGCAGCCGGGCCAGTACCGCCTCGGGGGTGTCCTCCTCGAAGACCACGACGGCGTCGACGCTGCCGAGCGCGGCGAGGACGCGGGCGCGGTCCGCCGCCGGGTTGAGCGGGCGGCCGGGGCCCTTGCGGCGGGTGACGGACGCGTCGGAGTTCAGGCACACGATGAGGCAGTCGCCGATGCGCCGCGCGCTCTCCAGCAGGCCGACGTGACCGGCGTGCACCAGGTCGAAGCAGCCGCCGGTGGCGACCACGGTGCCGCCGCGGGCCCGGACGCTCTCCGCGAGGGCGAACGCGTCGGTCGCGGGGTCGTCCGCGGGGCCGGGCGGCGGCTCGGTCCGCCACAGGTCGGGGTTGCCCGCGCCGCCGGCCGCGACGAACGCGGCGGCCTCGGCGACGGCCCGTTGCAGCGCCTCCTCGGGGAGCAGGCCGTCGGCGAGGGCGGCAGCCGTCGTCGCGGCGAAGCAGTCGCCCGCGCCGCACGGGTCGCCGGCGGCCCGGTAGGGCACGGGGACGAGCATCGGCGTACCGGAGCCGGGCCGGGCGAGCAGCACCCCGCGGTCACCGAGGGTGACGGCGACGCCCGCCGCGCGCCAGCGTTCCGCCAGCCGTGCTCCCCGCTCGGCGTACGCGCCCAGTGACGTCCCTCCGGAGGAGGGGTACAGGGCTTGTGCCTCCGCCGCGTTGGGGGTGACGAGCCGGGCTCCGGGCACGGGCGGGTCGCCCTTGGGGTGCGGGTCCCACACCAGGGGTGTGCGGCGGGCGGCGTCCTCCAGGTGCGGCCGCAGGGCGCCCGCGGTGTGGCGCCCGTAGTCGGCGACCAGGATCGCGCGGGCGTTCGCCAGTGCCTCCCGGACCGCGCCGTCGGGCTCGCCGGGTGTGCCGCCGCCCCGGTCGATGCGTACGACGGGCCGGCCGCCCGCGAGGACGCGGGTCTTGACCGGCAGGGTGCCCTTCAGCGGGAGTTCCAGCAGCCGGACCCGGCCGCGCAGGTCACGCCGTACGGCCTCGCTGGCGTCGTCGTCGCCGAGCGCGGTCACCAGGACGACCTCCCGGCCGCCGCGGGCGGCGAGGGCGGCGGCCAGTCCGGCTCCTCCCGGGTGCCGCCGGTTGCCCGTCACGTCGACGACGGGGGCGGGGGCGTCCGGGGAGAGCCGTGTCGAGACGCCTTCGATGTCCTCGTCGAGGAGGACGTCCCCGACGACCGCGAGCGGTTGCGGTCCGGTCATGACGTGCTCCCGTGGGTGAGGACCGTACGCCGTGCGAGCGGTGTGGACACGGCCGTGTCGAAGCACTCGCAGAGCAGGTGGACGGCGACGAGGTGGATCTCCTGGACGTTGGCTGTACTGCCGGCGTCGATGCACAAGGCTTCGTGGGCGGCTTCGGCGAGGGGGTTCGGGCCGCGCCCGGTGAGCGCCCACACACGCAGTCCGGCCTGCCGGGCGGTCACGGCCGCGGCGATGAGGTTGGCGCTGCGGCCGGAGGTGGACAGCAGCATCAGGATGTCGCCGGGGCGGCCGTGGGCGGTGACCTGGCGGGCGTAGACGTGGTCGAAGCCGTAGTCGTTGCCGATGGCGGTCACGCTGGAGGTCTCGGCGTGCAGGGCGAGCGCGGAGTAGGCGCGGCGTTCCTGGCGATAGCGGCCGACCAGTTCGGCGGTGAGGTGCTGGGCCTGGGCGGCGCTGCCGCCGTTGCCCGCGGCGAGCAGCCGGCCGCCGCCGGCGAGGACGTCGGCGAGCAGGCCGCCCCAGTCCGTGATCCGTTCGAGGCCGTGCCGGCGGAACCGGCCGAGTGCCTCTTGAAGCGACCGGCAGTGGAGGCGGGCGGCATCGAGCGCGGGGTGTGCGGGGTGTTCGCTCATGCTGTTCGGGCGTGCCACCGCCCGGTGGACGGTGGCGGACCCACACCTCCTTCGGTCTTCGGGCGCCGGCGGCTGTCGGCGGGTCGGGGACGGATCGGTTCAGCCGGCGCCCGTCGCGGCGGGCTCGGCGTCGAGGACCTCGCAGTAGGCGGCCTCGGTGGCCGCGGCGACCTGGCCCCAGCCGTAGCGGCTCAGCACCCGGCGCCGGCCGGCCGCCCCGCACGCCTCGCGGGCCGCCGGGTCGGCGAGCAGGCCGGCGACGGCGCAGGCCAGGGCCTGCGGGTCGCGGGGCGGCACCAGCCGTCCGGTGCCCGGGTCGGCGACGGTGTCGAGCTGCCCGCCGACCGCGCTGGCCACGACGGGCACGCCGCAGGCCATGGCTTCCAGCGGGACGATGCCGAAGGGTTCGTAGTCGGCGGGGCAGACCACGACGTCCGCGGAGCGCAGCAGCGGCGGCACGTCCTCGCTGGGCACGGCGCCGGTGAAGCGGACCCGGTCGGCGACGCCGGCGTCCCGGGCGATGGCGCGCAGCCGGTACACCTCCGGGTCGTCGTCGAGCCGGTCCGCGGGCGGCCCGCCGACCACGACGAGCTCGGTGCCGGGCAGCCGGGCCAGCGCGGCGACGGCCACCGCGGTGCCCTTGCGCGGCACCAGCCGGCCCAGCTGGAGCAGCCGGTGCGGGTACAGTCCGCGCGGCGCGGCCTGGCCCTTTGGGGTGAACCGGTCGGGGTCGACGCCGCACGGCACGATGCCGATCTTGTGCGGGGGTATGCCCATGCGGGTCAGTTCGGCGGCCTCGTCCCGGCAGGTGGCGACGACGCGGTCGCAGCCCAGCCCGATCTCGATCTCGCCGGGGATCCTCTCGGGCGGGCTGGTGTCGGCGTGGCCCTGGTGCCGGCGCTTCACGGTGCCGAGGGCGTGATACGTGTGCAGCAGGGGCAGCCCGTGTGCGCGGGTCGCGCGCAGTGCGGCCAGGCCCGACATCCAGTAGTGCGAGTGCGCGAGGTCGGGGGCCCGGGTGCGCCAGCCGCGCGCCAGGTAGCGGCCGAACTCGCCCATGTACGGAAGGAGTTCGTCCTTGGGGAGCGGCTCGGCCGGTCCGGCGGGGACGTGGTGCACCTCGACGCCGTCGCGCAGCTCCACCCGGCAGGGCAGGTCGGGCGCGTCACGGCGGGTGTAGACGGTGACGCGGTGGCCGCGGTCGGCGAGCGCTCCGGCGAGGCAGGCGACGTGGACGTTCTGGCCGCCGGCGTCGACTCCGCCGAGCGCGGCGAGCGGGCTCGCGTGCTCCGAGACGAGCGCGATCGCGAGGACGCCCGGGTCGAGGGGGTCGCCGCCGAGCGGTCCGGTGGGGAAGGGGCTGAGGGACGGGGTCATGAGCACACCTCCGTGATCAGGCGCTCCCAGTCGGCCAGGAAACGCTTGAGCCCGTAGCGTTCGAGGGCCGCCTGCCGGGCGCGGGCTCCGTCCTCGGCGGCGGCCTCGGGTTCGTGGAGGTAGCGGCGGGCGGCGCGGGCCAGGACCTCGGGGCGGGTGGAGAGGGTGCCCGCGCCGGGCGGTACCGCCTCGACGGCCTCGGTGGTGGCGAGGGCCAGGACGGGCAGGCCGAGGTGCATCGCCTCCAGCAGGGACAGGCCGAGGGAGGTCCAGCGCACCGGGTGCAGGTACATGCGGCGTTCGGCCATGGCCGGGTGCAGCTCGCTCTGGGGCAGGTCGGCGGTGCGGCACCGGTCCGGTGGCAGTCCGAGGTGGCCGGTCAGGCCTTCGGTGCCCATGCCGAACACGTCGAGCGGCACCGCCTCGGCCAGGGCGGGCAGCAGGTCCGTGCCGGTGTACCGGGCGCGTCGCACGGGTTCGTTGACGACGACGGCGGCGCGGGCGAGCCGGCCGGTGTAGCGGTGGCCCGGGTCGACGATGCCGTGTGCGACGACCTCGGTGCGGGTGGTGCCGCAGTCCCAGAACAGCCGGTTGAAGTGCGTGACGTGCACGATCGTCAGGTCGGCGCGGTCGGCGCACGGGTGCCGGGTGTCCGGTACGTCGCCGTCGGGCGCGTTGTGCTCCAGGTACAGCGCGGGCACGTCCCGGCCGGGTCGGCGTCCGCCGAGCCATCGCTCGGCGAGCTCGGCTTCGTGCGGCCGTTGGAGAAGGACCAGGTCGACGGGCGTGTCGCGGAGCTCCTCAGGGGTGGTCTCGCGCACCGAGGACGGCCAGGAGAAGGTTCGGGCCCGCCCCAGGCCGTCCGGGCCGCGGCCCGGGGTGACGGGGACGAGGTAGGTGTGCGGGCCCTGGACGAACGCGGTCGTCCAGGAGCCGTGCACGTGCCACAGCAGGATGTTCATACGGCCGCTCCTCGCTCCGTCTGTTCTCCCTGGTCCGCCGGGTCGTCGGTGAGGGCCGCCACGGCGGCGAGTACCTCGGCGTCGCCGATGCCGTCCAGGCAGGGGTGACCCGGCACGGGGCAGTGCCGGGCCCGGGTGTCCGCGCACGCGGCGCGCCGGTCGCCGAGCAGGACGTGCGGCACGCCGTAGGGCGCCCACCGTTCGGCCGGCACGACGGGTGCGAAGAGACTGACGACTGGTGTGCCGACGGCGGCGGCGAGATGGGCCGGGCCGGTGTTCCCGGCCACCACGGCCTGTGCCCCGGCGAGGACTGAGGCCAGGTGCGGCAGGTCGGTGGCGCCGCCGAGGTCCAGCGCGTTTCGACCGGCGACCCGCGCGGTCAGCTCCCGCTCGTCGGGGCCTCCGGTGACGACGACCCGGTACCCCTCGGCGGACAGGGCGGCGACGGCCCGGGCCGCCCGGTCGGGGGTCCAGGCCCGGGCGGGGACGGCGGCGCCGGGGTGGACGACGACGTACGGCTCGGGGCCGGTGAGGCGGGTGGTGGGGGGCGGCGGGGTGACGCGCAGTCCGCCGTCGTCGCCGGGCGGAAGGGCGTAGCCGGCGGCGCGTGCCAGGTCGAGGGCGGCCAGGGCCTCATGGCGGTGGGGCCGTCTGCGGTGCCGCAGGTCGAGCAGCGCGCCCGGGTAGTCCTCGCTGTCGGCGGCGGTCCATCCGATCCCGGCGAGCCTCAGCAGCAGGGCGATCGGCAGCGGGCTCTGGTGGTACGACACGAGGACGAGCGCCCGGTCGAAGCGGTCCGCCGTGAGCGTCTCCATCAACTGCCGGGTGGCCGCCCGCGTGACGGGCGGCGGCTCCAGCCCGACCCAGGGGGCGTCGTAGGTCAGCACGTCGTCCGCCCCCGGCAGCATCCGCCCCGCCGCGGCGCCCTGCGACCCGCACAGCAGCGCGGTGTACGAGGACCCGGCCGCTACGGCCCGCACGGCGGGCCCGGCCAGGAGCACGTCTCCGGCGCTGTCGAGGCGGACGACGAGGGTCCGGGGCAGGCGGCTGCGGGAACGGAAGGGGATCACCGCGACTCCTGCGTCGGCACGGCCGAGTCGAGGGCGAGGCGTACCGCCTCGATCAGGTCCGCTGCCGTGGCGTCGGCCGCCGTGACCTCCTCGGGCCGGGTGACGGCCGTGGGAACCAGGACGCCGCGGGCCCCCGCGGCCCGCGCGGCCTCCATGTCGGCCCCGATGTCGCCGATGACGACGGTGCGTTCGGGCGGGACGGCAAGTCTGCGGCACGCGGCCAATACCAGGCCGGGGGCCGGTTTGCGGCAGCCGCAGCCCTCCCCCGGTCCGTGCGGGCACACGGCCCAGACGGCGAACGGCCCGAGCAGCTCCTCCACCCGCAGGCGTACGTCCTCGACCTGGCGAGGTCTGAGAAGGCCACGGGCCACGCCGGACTGGTTGGTCACGACGCCGACGGGGATCCCGGCGGCGCGCACGGCGTCGACGGCCTTTCGCGCGCCGGGCATGAGCGCGACCCGCGCCGGGTCCCCGTTGTAGGGGACGTCGGCGACGAGCGTGCCGTCGCGGTCGAAGAGGACGGCCGCGGGGAGCGGACCGCCCAGGGCGTGCGGGGGCTGCCGCACGCCGGGGGCCCCGTGCGGCCCGGAGAGCAGCCAAGGACCGGTGGGCCGGGTCATGATTGCAGCCGTTCCCTGATCGCCGGGCGGGGCGCGGGCGCCGGCTCGCCGGTCCCGAGCGGGGTGAGCGGCCGGGCCGTTCGGTGCGCGAGCCGTCCGCGCAGCCAGTGCCAGGTCGCGGTCGGCGGGATGAGCACGCTGGTCAGGGCCATGGTGAGCACCTCGTCACGGGTGCGCGGCCCGGGCAGGATCCGGGTCAGGGCGAACTCGGTCGTGCCGGCCAGCCATACGGCGGCGCAGGCCCCTGCCGGTCGGTGCCGGCCGAGCAGGGCGCAGCCGAGCGCCGTCACCCCCGCCCCGGTCAGGGCCAGGTGCACGGGCAACCGGCCGCGGGGCGCCTGCGCCCGGCGCCACCAGTGGCGGCCGTGCAGCCGGGTCATCAGCACGTCGTCGGCGTTACCGGCCTGGAGCCGGACGGAGGTCCAGCGCCCGGCCGGCCGCACGGGGTGGGTGGTGGTGCGCCGGCCCTCGGTGAGCGTCCAGTCGGCGTCGAGGATGCGCAGGGCGAGGTCGGCGTCCTCCCTGAAGGCCCGCCGGAAGCGTTCGTCGAATCCGCCGACGGCGGTCAGCGCGGCCCTGCGGTACGCCATGTCGGCGGTGATCCAGCGGGCGCCGGCGAGTGAGGCCGTGTTGCGTTCCCAGTCGGTCGGGCGGCGGTCGGTGGGCAGCGGCACCTCGATCCGGGCGGTGATCCCGGCGGTCCGCTCCGTCGTCGCGGCCAGGTCGAGGGTCAGGTCGTCGCCCCAGGTGGACCCGGGTACGACGTCGTCGTCGAGGAAGACGATCCAGGGCACGTCACCGGCCGCCCGCCAGCCGAGGTTGCGTGCGGCGGCGGGTCCGCGCGCCCCGCCGGGTACGACGATGGTGCGCGAGCGCAGGGAGGGCGGAACGTCGGCGGTGAGGGGCGGGCGGCCCGGGCCGGGCCGGTCGTCGACGATGACCACCCGGACCGGCCCCGGACCGCTCGCCTCGGCCAGGGCGTGCAGGCACACGCGCAGACTGGGCCGGCCGAGGGTCGGTACGACGACGGCGTACGCGGCGTCCCGTGTGCGGGCGGCGGGCTCGGTCATCGCAGGCCTCCGGCGTCCTCGGAACGGAACAGGTCGCCGCGGCGGACGGCGTACGGGCCGATGGCCAGCAGGTCGACAGGCGAGGAGCCGAAGCACTCCAGGGCGTCGCGCGGGTCGTCGACCATGGGCCGCCCGGCGGTGTTGAGGCTGGTGTTGACGACGACGGGCAGTCCGGTGAGCCGCTCGAACTCGCCGAGCATGCGGGCCACGAGCGGTTCGCGGGCCGGGTCGACGGTCTGGATGCGGGCGGTGCCGTCGACGTGCACGACGGCGGGGATGCGGTCCCGCCAGGCCGGGGCGACGTCGTGCACGAACAGCATGTACGGGCTGGGCAGCGGGCCGTCGAAGATCTCGGCGGCGCGGTCGGCGAGGACCATCGGTGCGACGGGCCGGAACTGCTCGCGGCCCTTGACGTCGTTGAGCCGTTCCAGGTTGCCCGCGTGCCCGGGGTGGGCGAGCAGGGAGCGGTGGCCGAGCGCCCGGGGGCCGTATTCGGAACGCCCCTGGAACCAGGCGACGATCGCGTTGTCCGCGAGGGCGCGGGCGACGGTGGCGGCGATGTCCGGGGGCCGTTCGAAGGGTACGGCGGCCGTCTTCAGCCAGGCGCCGAGCTCCGCGTCGGACCAGTCCCGGCCGAGGTCGGCGCCGGTCATGGGCTCCGGTTCGTCGCCCTCGCCGGCGGACAGCAGCAGGGCGCCGCCCAGGGCGGTACCGGCGTCTCCGGCGGCGGGCTGCGCCCACACCCGGGAGAAGGGGCCCTCGCGGGCGATACGGGAGTTGGCGACGCAGTTGAGGGCGACGCCACCGGCGAGCGTGAGCACCTGGTCGTGGGTGCGGCCGTGCAGCCAGCGCACGAGGTCCAGCAGAGTCTCCTCCAGCACGGCCTGGGCGCTGGCGGCGACGTCGGCGTGGTCCTGGGTCCAGGGCTCGTCGGGCCAGCGCGGCGCGCACAGCTCGTGCCAGGGCACGCCGGTGGCGTGGAAGCCGCCGTCGCCGGTGGGGTACACGTGGCGGCGCAGTTCGGTGAGCATGCGCGGGGTTCCGTGGGAGGCGAGGGCCATCACCTTGAACTCGTCGGAGGAGCGCAGGAAGCCGAGGTGTTCGGTGAGTTCCTCGTAGACGAGGCCGAGCGAGTGCGGCAGGTCCTGTGCGTGCAGCGCCTCCAGCCGGTCACCGACACGGCGTGCGGCCAGGTGGGAGGCGCGTTCGCCGCGGCCGTCCAGGACCAGCACGGAGGAGTCGCCTGCGTCCGGTGCGGCGAAGGCGCTGGAGGCGGCGTGGGCCATGTGGTGCGGCACGAAGCGGACGATGCCGGGGTCGAGGCCGGGCAGGGCCGTCCGCAGGAATCCGGGTGCCTCGCGGGCGTAGGTCAGCCGCAGGTGGTCCCACGGGTCGTCCAGGCCCATGTCCCCGGCGGGCCGGGCGAGTTCCGGGTCGAAGGAGTAGGCGACCGCGTCGAGGTCCTGCGGGCGCAGCCCGGCCCTCTTCAGGCACCAGGCGGCGGCCTTCTCGGGCAGCTCCCAGGCGGAGAACGGCAGGGGTCTCTTCCCGTGCTTGCGCCGGGAGAACCGCTCCTCCTCCGCGGCGGCGACGGTCCCACCGTCGATCACCAGGGCGGCGGCGGGGTCGTGGAAGAGGGCGTTGATTCCGAGGATGCGCATGGGGGTGGCGGCCCTTTCGGCGGTCGGGAGAGAACCGGACGCGGTGGTGCGGGGGGCCCGGGCGGGTCAGTCGTCGGTTCCGTCCTCGCGGAACCAGGCGATCGTGCGCCGCAGCCCCTCCTCGGCGCGCACCTGCGGTTCCCAGCCGAGCTTGTCGCGGGCCAGCGCGATGTCCGGGCAGCGCACGGCCGGGTCGTCCACCGGGCGTTCGATGAAGCGGATCTCCGACGGGGAGCCGGCGAGTTCGACGACCAGCCGGGCCAGGTCGAGCATGGTGATCTCGGTCGGGTTGCCGATGTTGACCGGGCCGCGCATGCCGTGGGCGGCCGCCGCGAGGATGCCGCGGACGGTGTCGTCGACGTAGCACAGCGACCGGGTCTGACGGCCGTCGCCGGTCACGGTGAGGGGCTCGCCGGCCAGGGCCTGCCGTACGAAGGTCGGCACCGCGCGTCCGTCGTGGCCGCGCATCCGCGGGCCGTATGTGTTGAACAGCCGCACGATGCAGGTGTCGGTGCCGTGGGTGCCGGCGTGGGCGGTGGTCAGCGCCTCGCCGAAGCGTTTGGCCTCGTCATAGACGCTGCGCGGGCCGACCGGGTTGACGTTGCCCCAGTAGCTCTCGTCCTGGGGGTTGTGCTGCGGGTCGCCGTAGACCTCGGACGTCGAGGCGAGGACGAAGCGGGCGCGGGAGGACCGTGCGAGTTCCAGGGCGTTGCGGGTGCCGAGGCTGCCCGTCTCCATGGTGTGCAGCGGCAGTCGCAGGTAGTCCGCGGGGGACGCCGGGGAGGCGAAGTGCAGGACGAGGTCGGGCCTTCGCTTGATCCGCATGCCCTCGGCGACGTTGGCCTGCACGAGCGTGAAGCCGGGCCGTTCGAGCAGCGGGGATATGTTCTCGGGCCGGCCGGTGCTGAAGTCGTCCACGCAGGTGACGGCCCCGCCCGCGTCCAGCAGGGCGGCGCACAGGTGGGAGCCGACGAACCCGGCGCCGCCCGTGACGACGGCGTGTCCCCAGCTCCGTGAGAGGGCGGTGGTCATCTCGGTCTCTCCTCCGTCAGCGGCGTGTGGCCCGGCACGACCGTGTGCGCCTCGTGCCGCCGAGGGTGGCCGGAGGCCGTCGAGCCCACGATCAGCGTCCGCCGACGGTGCGACCGAGGCACGGTCGCTTACGGCAAACCGGTGAGTCACGGAGGGTGAGGGATTGAGGTTACCGGCTGTTCGTGCAGGCCGGGGGGTGGGTGGAGAGCTGGGGGCCGGGGGTGCTCGTCCAGCCTGTGACGGGGGCACGGGGCAGGCGCTGGGGTGGGCGGGCCGAAACCGCGGGGGGCCGACAGGCAGAGCCGTCGCGGGTCTGTGGACCAACACCTTCGCGGACCGGGGGCCAACGCCGCCGCGGACCGGCGGACAGACACCGCCGAAGGCCGGCGGACCGAGACCGCCGTGCGCCGGTGGGGCGTGCCCCGCAGGGACACCCCCGCCCGTGTCAGGCGATCAGCGTGCGGCCCGGGTGCAGGCGGTCGAGGAGTTGGGAGTGGTGCAGTTCGGCCACGGGGGCGAGCAGGTCGGGGTGGCGCAGCAGGGCGGCGGCGCGCTGATCGCTGTCGTCGGGCGCGACGAGCCGGCGGAACTCGGCCGGTGTGCCGGCGCTGTGGTCGCCCTCGGCGAGCGCGGCCACCGCCAGTTCGGCCAGCTGCGGGTCGGTGAGCAGACTGGCCGCCCAGCTCGCGACGACCTCGTCCACCCAGGTGCGCCAGGCGGGCGTGTCCACGTCGTCGCCCAGGGACGCGTCGGCGCCGGTGACCCAGTCCAGCCGCGCGGAGCCGCCGGGGCCCGCCACGTCGACCAGGGCGGCGTCCATCGCCGTCGGGTACCTGAGCCATGCCGCGACCGTCACGGCCTGCCGGGCCTGCACCTCGCACAGCGCGGCGGCGAGCGCGCCGCCGGAGGCGGGGAAGGCGCGGGTCAGCCACTGGGCGGTCGCCGCTATGACAGGGGAGAGGTCTGCTTGCACTGCCGGGCCGTCCGAGAGGGTGGGGAAGCGGGGATCTGCCCGTAGACGGTAGCCGCCGCCCCGCGCACCCGGACGTGATCGGGACCTCGTCCAGGATGTGGCCTCGGCCACATTCCAAACGGCCTGGGGCGCAGCGAGACCGTTCCCGTTTCGCCGGGAGGGGCCCGGGCACCCGCCCCACGTAATCCTCCGCAAGCCGGAAAAGTCCGGCGAACCCCCTGTTCCGGCGGCCCTGGGGCAGGGCCGGAGCAGGACAGGAGCAGTGTCATGACGCGAACTGATCCGCCGGGCGCCCAGCGTGCTCCGGCCACCGACATGTCGCTGCTGGGCATCTACCTCAACGACCATCTCGCCGGCGCCACCGCCGGGACCGCGCGGATTCGCTATCTGCTGCGCTCGTGCCGGGGTACGGCGCTCGCCGACGCCCTGGCCCCCGTCGCCGCCGAGATCGCCGAGGACCGGGCGAGCCTGCTCCACATCATGCGGCGGCTCGACGTCCCGGTGCGGCGCTACAAGGTGTACGCGGGCCGCGCGGCCGAGCAGATGGGCCGGCTGAAGAGCAACGGCAGCCTGGTACGGCGGTCCCCGCTGAGCACGCTGTGGGAGCTGGAGGCGATGGGGCTCGGGGTCGAGGGCAAGACGGCCGGCTGGCAGACGCTGCGCGCCCTGGCCGCCACGGACGCGCGCCTCGACGCGCGGCAGCTCGACGACCTCGTCGAACGGGCCCGGCGGCAGCGCGCCACCCTGGAGGAACTGCGCCGCAAGCAGGTCGAGGTCGCCTTCCGCGAGACCTGACGCGCAGGCCCCGCCGCCAACCCTGCCTTACCAGAACCTGCTGCTGAGAGTCGGCTGATGCGACAGCTCCACGGCGTCCCGCAACCGCAGCGCGACGCTGATGGTGGCGCGCAGGGCGGAGGGACGTACGGTCTGGGCGGTCTCCGTGGCCAGGACCAGCAGGCAGGCCGCCGCCTGCTCGACGACCGACGCGGGGAGGGTGAAGTCGTTGTCGGCGGCCGCGCGGAAGGCCTTCAGGGGGATCGCGGCCCCGTCGATGGCCCGGTGCGCGGCCTGCTCCAGGTGCTGTGCGGCCTGTTCGCACACGGGGGCGGGCAGGGCGATGGTGCGCTGGAACGGTGAACTCGTCATGCTCCGACTGCTCCCCCGGCGGCACCCGGTTCTGTCGGCGGACGACGGGATTTCACCGTCCCGCGTGACCGGGGCGTGGCGAATGTCCCGGAATCGAAACGGCCTCCGAGTGGGGCCGGCAAGGCGGACCGGGTCGAGGCGGACCGGGTCGAGGCGGACCGGGTCGAGGCGGACCGGGTCGAGGCGGACCGGGTCGAGGCGGACCGGGTCGAGTGCCGTCTGCGGGTGCGTGGGGGCCGGTCGCGCCCCTGCGGCGGAGCCGCACATCGACACGGCCCCGCGCCCGTGATGGGCCTGGTCGTACTCTGAGTGTCGATCAAGCTCGGAGTCGAGGAGGAGCGCGTATGACCGCCAGTACGGAAGTCGTGGCCCGGCTCACCGGGCGGGCGGTCACCGGGGAACGGCCCCTGTCCGGGGCCCTCGCCGAGGTCACACTCGACGACGGGCGGGTGGTGATCGTCAAGCGTGCCGACGCTCCGGGGGCGACGCGAGCCGAGGCGGCCGGGCTTCGCTGGCTGGCCGGCGCCGGCACGGTGCGGATACCGGATGTGCACGGTCACGACGGGATCTGGCTGGTCGTCGACCGGGTCGCAAAGGGGCGGCCGAGCCGGGAGGCGGCGGTGCGTTTCGGCCGTGACCTGGCCGCCCTGCACGCCGCCGGGGCGCCCGCGTTCGGCGCGCCGCCCCCGGACGGGCCGACGGACGCGTACATCGGGCTCGCCCCGATGCGCAACGAGACCGGCACCGACTGGCCGGTCTGGTACGCCGAGCATCGCGTGCTGCCGTATCTGCGGCGCGCGGTCGACCAGGGCACCGTCCGGTCCGGGGAGGCGGCCGTCGTGGAGCGGCTGTGCGAGCGGCTGCCGGAGCTGGCGGGGCCCGCCGAGCCGCCCGCGCGGCTGCACGGCGATCTGTGGAACGGCAACGTGCTGTGGGGGGTGGACGGGCATGTCCGGCTGATCGACCCGGCCGCGCACGGCGGGCACCGCGAGACCGACCTGGCGATGCTGCGTCTGTTCGGCTGTCCGCACCTGGAGCAGGTGCTGGACGGCTACCAGGAGGCGGCGCCGCTCGCCGACGGCTGGGCGGACCGCGTCGGCGTGCACCAGCTGTTCCCGCTGCTGGTGCACGCCGTGCTGTTCGGCCGCAGCTACGCGGATCAGCCCCTCGCGGTGGCCCGTAGCGCCCTGGCGGGGTGACCGGTCAGCGAGTCACGACGTGCCGTTCGTCCGGCACGCAGTGGGTCATGGTGAGGCCCTCGACGTCGCGCGGCTGGTTCTTGCCCAGCTTGGCCAGGCGTTCGCGGTCCTCGTCCGTGAGGTCCTGGCTGGCCAGCGGCTCCAGACCGGCGACGTCCTCCGGGCCGATGCCCAGTCCCTCGCCGACCCGCAGTCCGAGGTCGTTCTCGACCAGCAGGAAGTGCCAGACCATGCGCTCCTGGACGGGCCGGTCGCACTCGGACAGCAGGTCGATGAAGTTCTTCACCAGGTCCTCGCGTTCCCAGTCCTCCAGGAGCAGGTAGCGCTGGCCTGCCTGCATGTAGTCGTTGGTGCGGGGGATGCGCTTGCGGGTGAGCCGCCCCTCGATGACGGGTCCCTGCTCGTCGTGGGTCGGGTAGCGGGCCTCGCGCAGGCCGCCGGTGATCGACGGCTCGTAGTTGACCTGCGGGTTCTCGCCGCCGCCGTCCACGTGGTACGTCATCTGGCCGTCGCGCTGGTTGGTGCTGACGTCCGCGTTCTTGGCCTGGTTGACGGGCAGTTGCAGGTAGTTCGGGCCGACCCGGTAGCGCTGGGTGTCGCTGTAGGAGAAGGTCCGGCCGACGAGCATCTTGTCGTCGGAGAAGTCCAGGCCGTCGACGAGGACGCCGGTGCCGAAGGAGATCTGCTCGTTCTCGGCGAAGAAGTTCTCCGGCATCCGGTCGAGCACCATCCGGCCGACCGGCTTCGGCGGGAAGTCCTGCTCGGGCCAGGTCTTGGTGTCGTCCAGCGGGTCGAAGTCGAGCTCGGGGTGGTCGTGGTCGTCCATCATCTGGACGAGCAGCTCCCACTCCGGGTAGTCGCCGCGCCCGACCGCCTCGTACAGGTCCTTGGTGGCGTGACCGAGGGAGTCGGCCTGGACGCTCGCCGCGTCCTCCTCGGTCATGCTGCGCACGCCCTGTTTGGGCATCCAGTGGTACTTGACGAGCTTGGTGTCGCCGTCGGCGTTGACCCACTTGTACGTGTTGACGCCGAAGCCCTGCATGTGACGGTAGTCCGCGGGGATGCCGCGCGGGCTGAACAGGTTGACCAGCATGTGCATCGCCTCGGGCGTCTGCGACATGAAGTCGAAGATGCGCCGGGGCTGCTGTTCGAAGGTCACCGGGTCCGGCTTGAGGGCGTGGATGACGTCCGGGAACTTGATCGCGTCGCGGATGAAGAAGACGGCGAGGTTGTTGCCGACCAGGTCCCAGTTGCCGTCCTCCGTGTAGAACTTCACCGCGAAACCACGTGGGTCGCGGGCGGCCTCGGAGGAGTCGCGTCCGCCGATGACGGTGGAGAAGCGGACGGCCACGTCCGTGCGTTTGCCGCGTTCCTGGAACAGTTTGGCCCGGGTGTAGCGGTTGATCGGCTCGTCGCCCCAGGTGCCGTAGGCCTCGAAGTGGCCGTAGGCGGTGACGCCGCGGGCGTGCACGACGCGCTCGGGGATGCGTTCCCGGTCGAAGTGGCTGATCTTCTCCAGGAACTGGTAGTTCTCCAGCGTGGCGGGGCCGCGGGCGCCGACGGTGCGCTGGTTCTGGTTGTCGTAGACCGGATGGCCCTGGCGGTTGGTGAGGACCTTGCGGTCGTCGCCCGGAGCGGGACCGGTACCGGATACGTCCGTCATATGCGTGGGCTCCTTCGGCTCATGGCCGGCGACCGACCGGGTCGGCGCCGCGAGCGGCCGCCCGGCCGGTCCTGGCGGAACGCCCGGGTACCCGGCGGGGCGGGGTCAGTCACGTGCCTCGCGCGGGTGGGGAGCCCTGCGGAACGGCACCGGCGCCGCGGTTCTCACACATGGGGCCGGCGCCGGGCAGCGCCGGCTCGGGCAGGGTCGCGACCTCCGCGGAAGGCGGACGTCAGGTCACCGAAGGCCGCCCGCCGCTGACGTTGGCCTCCTCGACGCCGGTGAACCGCTCCAGGAACTGGAGGGCACAGGTGTGGTCGAAGGGCTCGGAGGAGACCCAGCTGCCCCACGGTTTCAGTGCGTGAACCGGGGCGCGGTCAGGGGCCGGCTACGCGTGCCGTCCCTTGCACACGGACCAGACCTCCGCGAGGAGGGCCGGGTGGTTCTCGCCGTACGTGACGACGGCCGCGAACACCGCGTCGAGGGCCGCCCGGAGCGGGTCGGGTTCGGTGGCGCCCGTCACCGCAGGGAGGGCCATGTGCGGCTGCGACATCCGCAGGGACGAGTCCGGTCGGCCGATGGTGAACGCCCCGGCGTACGGGGCGGAGCTGGAGGCAGGCGATTTCGCCACGGCGGCCGCCGGGCCCACGACGGCCCCTGCCACCTCCTGGGGCTGCGGCAGGGAGGCGCCCGGGGTCGCGGGCGGTCGGAAGGGGGGCCGCTCGGAAGGGACGGCCCGGCCGACGGTGCGGTCCGGGACACGCGGGTCGGTGGCCAGGGTCTGCCACATGCGGGCGTCGTCGTCGAACGGCGGCGGCAGCGGACGGCCTTCGGCCAGGGCCGACAGCGCGTCGGCGACCCAGTCGAGGGCGGTGAGGCCGGCCGCTTCACACGCCCGGCGGGCCGCGAACACGGCCACCGCACGCTGGGTGGCGGGGCCGGAGGCGTCGATCGCGTGGAGCAGGGCGGGGTCGAATTCGAGGAGGCCGCGGACGTTGCCGCCGACGTCGCGCAGGGCCTGGCTCGGTGGCTGGCCGCCCCATTGCCATCGTTCGAAGGCGAGCCGGCGTTCCCGCTGCGCCGTCTCCTGCGCGAGGCGGGCCTGGCGTTCGGCTTCGGCGCGTTCGGCCGGTGTGGGAGGCGGCGGTAGCTCGCGGGCGTAGCGGTGCCGGTAGGCGGCGATCCGCGAGGTCTGCTTCAGGACGCGGTCCGGCTCGGGCGGCGCGGGCCAGAACTGGAGTAGGTAGCGGTCGAGTTGGGGCTCGCCGTCCAGGCGGGTGTCCCGCTCGCTCGCCTGGTCCATTCCCCTGGCGCAGTACCGCACCCGGTGGTCGGTCTGCTCCAGATCGAGCGGCCAGGAGGCTCCCCCTCCCCATTCCACGAGTGCGCTGTCCGCCGACACCGGACGGAAAGACACCTCCACCACGTCCTCCCAGGCCGGATCCAGCGGCGGCGCCTGCTCGTGCACCTCGACCGTGAAGCCCACGTCGCCGGTGTGCAGGCCGGTGCTCAGCCACAGAGCGCCCGGTGTCGCCGCCCCGCACAGTCCCGCACTCTGCCCGGCGAAAGCCTCCTCGAGGTCCGGCCCGAAGCTGTCCGGATCGGTCTCGACGTAGATCTGGCCGTAGTGCACATGGACCTCTCCCTCGACCGGCCTGCGCACGATCAGCTCCTTCTCGTCCGGGGATGCAATGGTGAGCTGTCGGCATCGTGGCATCCGCCACTGACAATCAGAGCGCGATCACGGGAGAGCTGAGGCATGCGGCACGTCTACTGGATCGGGGGCGGGAGCGGCGCGGGCAAGTCCACGATCGCCCGCAGGCTCGCCGAGCGGCACGGCTGGCGTCTCTACGCGACCGACGACGTGATGGGGGATCACGCCCTCCGGACCACGCCCGACGAGGCCCCGTTCCTGCACGAGTTCATGGCCATGGACATGGACGAGCGCTGGGTGAACCGGTCTCCGGAGACCATGCTCCAGACGTTCCACTGGTTCCGTGGTGAGGGCTTCGGGCTGATCGTCGAGGACCTGCTGCGCATGCCGCGTGAGACGTGTGTCGTCGTCGAGGGCTTCCGCCTGCTGCCGCACCTCGTGCAACCCCTGCTCACCGAGCCCGGACACGCCGTCTGGCTCCTGCCCACACCGGAGTTCCGGCAGGCCGCGGTCACGAACCGGGCCACGCCGGAAGGGGAGTTCACGGGCAGGACCAGTGACCCGGAGCGGGCGAACCGCAACCTCGCCGCACGGGACCACATGTTCACGGAACGCCTCCGCAAGGAGACCGCACGCCTCCGGCTGCCCACCGTCACCGTCGATCTCACGATGTCGGAGGACGAACTCACCGAGCGGGTGAGCCGGGTCTTCCGGCTCTGACCCCTTACCACCTCCGGCTCCGCCCCCGCACAACCTCCGGTCGGCGTCAGGTGTCTTCGTCACCGAAAGGAACAATCCGGCCCGACTCGTTCCAACGGGGAACACATGAGCCTGGCCCGCAGCCGTACCCGCCGCGGCACGACCGCAGCCCTCACCGTCCTGATGGCGGCCGCCCTCGGAGCCGCCGGCGCCGGGGCGTCGAACGCCGGCACCGCAGACCCGGCAGATCGCCTCGTCCGTCCTCGGCTCCGACTACAAGATCACTCTCACGGCGCTGCGTTCGACGGAGGACGAGTACGCCGCCTCGGTGCGTCTCCAGGTCTACACGCAGTCCGGCGGCGCCTGGAAGGAGTCGGACCGCGTGACCGTGGGCGACGTGGACGGCTGGTTCTGGTACCCGCTCACCGGCAAGGGTGCCGTCTGCGAGTTCTCGACCGCGAGCACGGAGCCCGCGCCGCTCACGGTGAGCCTGCTGCTGACGCCGTCCCTCGGCTGCTCCGCGCCGGCCGACTACGTCGTGAAGGAGGGCAGGGTCTACGCCGGCTGAGCCGGGCGGCCCGAGTGGTTTTGCCGCCCCGGCAGGAAGAGGGCCCGGACCCCCGCCGGCGGGCGGTGTCCGGGCCGTGCGGCCGCGATGGGCCTCAGCCGCCGTTGAGGCGTGTGCGCAGGAGCGCCTTGCCCAGTTCGGCGCCCTTGCGGCTGTCCGCCTGGGCCTTGCGGAACAGGTCGGCGACCTCGGTGTCCTTGGCGCGCTCCGCGTCCTGGACGTAGCTCTCCAGACGCAGGGCATTGTTCAGGCACGCCTCGACGTACCAGATCAGGTTGTAGTCCTTGTCCTGCGTACCGGTCACGCCGCCGGTCTCCGTCTCGCTGGTCATTCGGACCTCCTTCTTGCGGAGCGGACCTCTTCAGGCGCCGGACGGGTACCCGTCCTCCGGTCGGACACACAGCCCGCCCGCATCACGTTCCGTGACATCCCGATCACCGCCCCACCGAGTGGGGCGCCGACCGGGTGGCCAGACCCGTACGCACCGCCAACTCCCCTCCCCCGCACGGCAATCCCGACAGTTGCCACAGAAGCGAACAGAGACCGGTCACTTTCCGAACGAAGTGCCGCTCCACCGTGCGAGATCGGTCGATGACGGTGTGTACTGTGCTGCGGGTGGCTCGTGAGAGCACCTCGGACTCCGCCCTGCCCGACTCTGACCTGGACTCGACTCGATGATCGAATTACCGGACCTGGTCGTCGGCGGTCTCGCCGTCGGCACACTGTCCGCGTTCGCCCTCGGCGGCGGGTTGCTGCGCTCACGGCGGCAACTGGCCGCGCAGCGCGCCAAGACGGCCGCGCTGCGGGCGCAACTCGACGGCACCACACGGGCGTTCACGGCCGAGGTCGAGCACCTGGCGGCGCGGCGCGTGCCTGCAGCGGCCCGGCAGGTGGCCCATCCTCACGTCGCCGTGCCCGGCCCGCTCAGCCCGCAGCTCGCCGGTTCGCCCCTGGGGCTCGCGCTGGAGCAGGTGCTGAAGGGACTGCAGGCCGAACTCGCCGCGCAGCGCACCCGGATCGACGCCGCCGCACAGGCCGGGATGCGCGGGGCCACCCGGGAGATCCAGGCGGCGCTGTACCGGCTCCAGGACGCCCTGCGCGGTCTGCAACAGCGCTATGACGATCCCGAGTTGGCGCAGACCCTGTTCGAGCTGGACCACGAGAACGAGCAGTCGCTGCGGCGCGCGCAGATCGCCGCGGTGGTGTGCGGGGCCTGGGTGGGACTGGCCCGGGAGGAGTCCCATCTGGTGGACGCGGTGACGGGCGGTCAGGCCCGGCTCGCGGGCTACCAGCGCGTCCGGGTCCACAACCACCTGGCGGCGGGCACGGCCCTGGTGTCCCACGCCGCCGAGCCGGTCGCCATCATCGTCGCCGAGCTCCTCGACAACGCGCTGCGGCACTCCGCGCCCGACACCGACGTGGTGGTCAACCTGGAGGCCGTCCACCACGGTGTCTGTGTCACCGTGGACGACGCCGGGCTGGGCATGACGCAGGACGAACGGGCCCGTGCCCAGCGGATGGTGGCCGGTTCCGAACCGATCCTGCTCACCGAGCTCGGCGACCCGCCGCGCATGGGACTCGCCGCCATCGGCCAGCTGACCCGGCAGTTCGATCTGAGCGTGGACCTGTCCTCCCCGTCCCCGTACGGCGGGGTGCGGGCGGTGCTGCGGGTCGACAGTCACCTGCTGACGCGGATCGATCCCGACGAACTGCCTCCGGCGGCCAGCGCCCCGCGGTCGACGCGCAGGGCGGAGCGGGACACGGCGGGCGGTGCCGCCACGCCCTCCGGTGCCGCCACGCCCTCCGATGCCGCAACATCCCCCGGTGTCGCCACGTCCCGCGGTGCCGGACCGGACGCCTCCGCCCCTGACACGCCTGCCGCCCCTGCCGCCCAAGCCGCCCAGGCCCGCGCATCCGAACCGGCCCCGGCCACCGCCTCCAACGGCTCCGAGCCGTCCCCCGCGTCCCTAAAGCCCGAGCCACCGTCCACCACCACCGCCGTCGCCCACCCCACCGCGTCCGACGATCACGGCTACGGCACGGACCAGGACGACCAGGCCTCCACCGCGGCCTCCGGCCACCACGGCCCCCGCGACAGCGGCGTCCTCCCCCAGCGGCGTCGCCGCAGCCGGGCCACGCCTCCGTCGGGCGCCCCCGCACCCGCACCCGCACCACAGCGCCGGCCGCGGCGCCCCGAGGAGTCCGCCGCCGCCCTGGGCGCCCTCCAGTCCGGCACGGCGGCCGCACGATTTGCCGCCCGGCCGAACACCGGCGCCGTTCCAGCCGTACCTGATGATGCCCCGGCCGCGACCACGGCCGACGGAGCGCCCGACGACACCGGCCGAGACCGGAACGACCACGAAGGGGGAACAGCTCGATGACCAGCCGCGCAACGGGGGACACGGCCTGGGTGCTCGAACCGGTCCTGGAGGTGCCGCACGTCGTGGCAGCCGTCCTGCTCACCCGGGACGGGCTCGTGACGGGCTACACCGACGCGCTGTCGCAGCCGTCGGCCGAGCGGGTCGCCGCCATCACCAGCACCGTGCAGGGCGCGTGCCGTACCGCGGCGGCGGCGTTCGCCGACACCGACCGGGCCGACATCCGGCAGGTCGTCATCGAGTCGGACCACGGCTATGTGCTCATCGTGCCGACGGACCACGGCACCTGTGTGGCCGCGTACGGCGATCCCGAGGTGCGCCTGGACCTGCTCGCGCACCGGGTGCACTCGCAGGTGGCGCGGCTGGGTGAGAAGGCGATGGCCGCCGGGCCCCGAGGTGCCGACGGCGACACTCCGGCATGACCGGCCGCCGAGGCGGCCGTCCCCTGGTTCCCGCGTATCTGTCGACCGGCGGGGTGGCGCGGCCCAGCCGTGCCCATCTGGAGCGGCTGTCGGTCCTCACCGGCAGCGGCGAGCCGGCTCCCGCCGATCTGCCCGCCGCGCAGGCGGCCCTGCTGGAGGAACTGGAGTACGGGTCGCTGACGGTGGTGGAGGCCGCGGCCCTGCTGCGGCTGCCCGTCACCGCCGTACTGGTGCTGGCCGCCGACCTCATCGACCGCGACCTGGTACTGGCCCGCGCGCCGATCCCGCCCGCCCAGCGCTTCGACCCCGACCTGCTGAAGAGAGTGGCCGATGGCCTCCGCGACCTCAAGCACCGTTGACACCACCGCCGGCGGCGGCATCCATCTCCCGGACACCGCCCGCGACCTGGTGAAGATCCTGGTCACGGGGCCTTTCGGGGTGGGCAAGACCACCCTGATCGGCTCCGTCTCGGAGATCCGCCCGCTGCATACGGAGGAGCAGCTCACCGAGGCGTCCGCGCAGGTCGACGATCTCGCCGGGGTCCGGGACAAGTCGACCACCACGGTCGCCATCGACTTCGGCCGGATCAGCCTGCCGGGCGGGATCGTGCTGTATCTGTTCGGCACGCCCGGCCAGGAGCGGTTCCGGTCGCTGTGGGACGACATCGCCCACGGGGCCCTCGGCGCGCTCGTGCTGGTCGACGCCCGCCGGATCGACGCCTCCTTCGACGTGCTCGGGCTGGTGGAGGAGACCGGGCTGCCGTACGCGGTCGCCTTCAACACCTTTCCGGACGCACCCCGCCACCACACGCCCGAGCAGTTGCGCGCCGCCCTGGACCTGGACACGACGACCCCGATGGTGACCTGCGACGCGCGCGAGGCGGACTCCTCGATCGACTCCCTGCTCGCCCTGGTCCAGCACCTGATCGACCGTCGACCCGCGGAGCACCGGTGACCAACCCGTCCCCTGCCGAGCAGGCCTTCTCTCTCGCGGCGCCCGTCCGCCTGTGGGAGGACGGCTTCGCCCGCGATCCCCACCCGTACTACGCCGCCCTGCGCGCCCAGGGGCCGATCGGCTGGGCGGAACTCGCGCCCGGTGTGCCGGTGTACGTCGTCACGGACCGGCGGGCGGCGCTGGATCTGCTGCACGACACGAAGACGTTCTCACACGATCCCCGGCCGTGGCAGGCGACCGTCCCCGACGACTCCCCCGTGCTCGGGATGATGCGCTGGCGGCCCAACACCCTGTTCGCCGACGGCGCCGCCCACATCCGCTACCGCACCACGCTGATCGACGCCTTCGACCTGGTGGAGCCGCACGACCTGCGGGCCCGGGTGCACCGGGCGGTGCATCTGCTGGTGAGCCGGATCGGACCGCGGGGCGAAGCCGACCTGGTCGGCGAGTTCACCCGGCCGCTGATGGCGCTGGTGTTCAACAGCCTGTTCGGGCTGCCGGACAGCGCGAGCGACCGGCTCGACGCCGTACTCGGCAAGCTGATCGAGGGCGGCGCGCAGGCGGCGGAGGGCGAGGCGGAGTACGCCGGATACGTGCTGGAGCTGATCGCGGCCAAGACCGAGCGGCGCGGCGACGACCTGCCGAGCTGGCTGCTGGACCATCCGGCGGGGCTGACCCCGGAGGAGGTCACCTGGCAGGTGTTCCTCACGCTCGGCGCGGGACACGAGCCGACGGCCAACCTGGTGTCCAACGCGCTGTCCAGGATCCTCGGCAACCCGGCCTACTACTCGACGCTCACCAGCGGCGCCCGCCCGGTGACGGACGCGGTGCTGGAGGTGCTGCACCACGAGACGCCGCTCGCCAACTACGGCATCCACTACGCCCGCACGCCCGTCACCTTCCACGGTGTGTGGATCAGGGCGGCGGTACCGGTGGTGATCTCGTACGGGGCACTGGCGCAGGCCACCGAGCAGGAGCGCGGCCCGGACCGGCACCCGGGCGACGCCTCCCACCTGTCCTGGTCGGCGGGGCCGCACGCCTGCCCGGTCCGGCAGCACACGCTGCTCATCGCCACCGAGGCGATCGAACGGCTCACCCAGTGGCTGCCCGACCTCGAACCCGTGCTGCCCCGCGAGCGCCTCACCTGGCGGCCCGGCCCCTTCCACCGCTCGCTGACGGCGCTGCCCGTCCGTTTCACTCCCCGCTCCCCCGACCAGCCAGGAGGACGACCGTGACCGTGACCGACCGCATCACCCTCGACCCGTTAGGCACCGATATCGCCGCCGAGAGCGCCCGGCTGCGCGCCCTCGGCCCGATCGTGCCCGTGGAGTTGCCCGGCGGCATCCCCGTCTGGGCACCCACGCGCTACGACACGCTGAAGGAACTCATCCTCGACCCGCGGGTCAGCAGGGACCCGCGGCTGCACTGGCGGCTGTGGCCCGAGATCGGCGAGCATCCGTCCTGGGGCTGGATCCTGGGCTGGGTGGGCGTGGTCAACATGCTCTCCACCTACGGCGCGGACCACACGCGGCTGCGCAAGCTGGTGGCGCCCAGCTTCACGCACCGGCGCACCGAGGCGATGCGGCCCCGGGTGGAGGCGATCACCGCGGAGCTGCTGGACGCGCTCGACGCGGCCGACGGCGAGGTCGTGGACATCAAGGAGGGGTTCGCCCATCCGCTGCCGATGCGCATCATCTGCGAACTGTTCGGCGTGCCGGACGAGTTGTGGGAGGACACCGGCCGGCTCGTCGCGGCCATCATGGACACCTCCGACCCGAGCCCGGAGCACGCGGCGTCCGTGCAGCGGCAGATCGGCACGGTGCTGCCCGCGCTGATCGCGTACAAGACCGCGCATCCCGGTGACGACATGACCACCGAGCTGATCCGGGTCCGGGACGAGGACGGCGACCGGCTCAGCGACGAGGAACTGCTGTACACGCTGCTGCTGGTCATCGGGGCCGGGTTCGAGACCACCGTCAACCTGATAGGCAACGCGGCCGTCGCCCTGCTCCGCCGCCCCGAGCAGCTCGCCGCCGTACGGTCCGGGGAGATCGGCTGGGACGCCGTCGTCGACGAGACGCTGCGCGCGCACCCGTCGATCGCCGCGCTGCCGCTCCGGTTCGCCGTCACCGACCTCACCGTCGGCGACGTCACGATCCCGGCCGGCGACGCCATCATCACGACGTACGCCGCCGCGGGGCTCGACCCCGAGCACTACGGGCCGGACGCCGACGACTTCGACGCCACGCGCGCCGCCGACGACCATCTGGCGTTCGGGATCGGGGTCCACCGCTGCATCGGGGCACCCCTGGCCCGTCTGGAGGCACTCACCGCGCTGCCGGCGCTGTTCGACCGGTTCCCCGGCCTGAGCCTGGCCACCGGTGACGAGGGCCTGCGGCAGGTGCCGTCCTTCATCGCCTTCGGCTGGCAGGAGATCCCGGTGCGGCTGCGGGGCTGAGGCAACAGGAGGGAGGCCGCCTCACCGGGCAGCTCGCGGGAGCGCGACCGGTCCCCCGTTCCGGTCGAGCCCCCGCGGTTCGTCGAACCTACGTCCAGGGCAGAGGCCTTGTGAATCGCGTCGATGCCCGTTGCACGCTCAACAAGGCTCACCCGTGCACAGCTGAGTCCGGATGGCCCGGTTTCGTCCCGCCCGACCTGGCCAACCGGTTGCCACGGAGGCAAGCCGGTCAGTTGGGGCGGTGGAAAACCGGCACGTCGAGGTCACCGACGGACAGGTGGGCCAGCACGACCTCGTACAGGTCGGTGCCCGCGGCGAGGAGTTGGCGTTCCAGGACGGGTTCGGCGCTGCGGACGTGCTCGCGCACCGTCTGCGCGTGCATGCCCAGGGCCTGCGCGGCCCGTTCGGCGTTGCCGCCGGCGGCGATCCAGGTGCGCAGCGTCCGGCGCGGGTTCCTGGCGTCCGGGTCCAGCCGGCCCAGCAGGTCCTGCGCCCAGGTGCGCACGGCCGGCCCGGACAGCAGGTCGGAGAGCCGGGGGCTGGAGTTCGCGGTGTCGTCGGCGAACGGGGCGTCGGGCAGGCCGATCTGGGTGTTGAGCGCCAGGTGGACGACGGTCCGGACGGTGACGTCGGCGAAGTCGGTGCCGAGCAGGGCTTCCACGCGTTCCATGCGGGCGCGGACGGTGTTGCGGCTGACGCCGAGGACCTTGGCGGCGTTGACGGCGGTGAACTCCAGGCCGAGGCGGGTGGTGGCGAGGAGTTCGGCGCGGGTGTGGTGCGGCAGGGTGTCGAGCGGGCGCAGCACCCGGGCCGTCCAGCCGCGCAGCGCCTGCGGGTCCATGAGGCGTTCGGGGTGGGTGCGCTCGGCGTAGACGGCGGTCTTGCCGGGCCGGAAGTGGGCGACGGCGAGGGCGCTGACGGCCTGTCCGTACGCGGTGGCGATCCGGGCGAGGCTCTGCCGGACGCTGCCGCCGAGGAAGATGTCCGGGTGCCGGCCGACCAGTGACCGCAGGGCCTCGTCGGTGGTGTCGCGGGGACTGACGACGATCACGTGGCCGTCCATGGCCGGGCAGCGCACGACCAGGGCGTCCTCCCTGGTGCGGTCCAGGCACTCCTCGGCGATCCGGTCGCGGACGGCGGGGTCGGACTCGACGACGTACACGCACGCCGTGTCGGCGTCGAGCAGTCCGGGCCAGAGCCCGGCGGCGACGCGGCGGGCGGCGATGGTGTCCTCGACCATCAGCAGTTGCAGGATCGCCAGGCGCAGGTCGGACGTGGCCCGCCGGAGCCGGTGTCCGGCCGCGGTCGACTCGCGCGCGCTCAGCAGGAGCTCGATCACCTGGGCGGTGTGCGTGACGACGTCGGAGGCCCGGCGGTCGAAGGGGGTCTCGCGGGAGACGGCCAGGACGCAGGCGTGGGACGGGTGCTCCACCCGGACCAGGCGCAGATGGCGCTCCCGGCTCTCCCAGGCGGCGGAGGCGATCCGGCCGGCGGTGATGTCCGTGACGAGGTCCCCGTCCAGCGGGAACCGGGTTCCGGCCATGAGGTTCCCGGCGGCGTCCTGAAGGGCCACGGACCCGCGCACGGCATCGGCGAGCCAGCTCACGACCCTGCCCACGTCGCGCCCTGCCGGGCGCAGGTGCTCGAGCAGTTCCTCCGCCCACGCCGGACCCGGCCCGGCCTTCGTCTCCCGCTGTCGGTTCCCGTCCTCTCGGCCAGCCACCTCGGCCTTCCCCTCGCTCCTCGCACCGCCTCCGGCGCACCGGTCGGGGACGTTACCTCACACGTCCCGCGCTCTCACTCCGGGCGAACCCGCCCCGGCGCCCGCCCGCAGGCCGACACCCCACCCTGCGCCGCCGCACCCCGCGGGCGGCATAAGCTCGACGGATGGCGAAGTACTACGACGTGCACCCCGACAACCCCCAGCCCCGCACCATCGGCCAGATCGCCGACAGCATTCGTGCGGACGCTCTTGTCGCCTACCCCACGGACTCCTGTTACGCACTGGGCTGCCGCCTGGGCAGCCGTGACGGCATCGATCGGATCCGGGCGATCCGCAAGCTGGACGACCGGCACCACTTCACCCTGGTGTGCCAGGACTTTGCGCAGCTCGGCCAGTTCGTGCGGATCGACAACGACGTGTTCCGCGCGATCAAGGCCTCGACGCCCGGCAGCTACACGTTCATCCTGCCCGCGACGAAGGAGGTGCCGCGCATGCTCCAGCACCCCAAGAAGAAGACGGTCGGCGTGCGGATCCCCGACCACGTCGTCACCCAGGCCCTGCTCGCCGAGCTCGGCGAGCCCCTGCTGTCCAGCACCCTGCTGCTGCCCGGCGAGGAGGGGCCGATGACGCAGGGCTGGGAGATCAAGGACCTGCTCGACCACGTGCTGGACGGGGTGGTCGACTCCGGTGACTGCGGCACCGAGCCGACGACGGTGATCGACTTCTCCGGCGGTGAGGCCGAGATCGTGCGACACGGCGCGGGCGACACGTCACGGTTCGAGTAAAGGGCGCGCCAAGGGGCGTTCACGGTTGCACCGCGTGCGGGGGGTGGGTGAAATGCCCCGGGAAGCGGCGTGTCACGATGCCCGTGATCCGCCCGGTCACGCGGACGGGTTCCTGGCCGACACCCCCCAGAGAGGCAGCCCAGCCATGACCGCCGTACAGGGAACCGCTGTCGAGATCCCCACCGAGGACGGCACCGCCGACGCGTATCTGGCACATCCCGCCGACGGGGCCGCCCACCCGGCGGTCCTGCTCTACATGGACGCCTTCGGGCTGCGTCCCCAGCTGCGCTCCATGGCCGACCGGCTGGCCGGCGAGGGCTACACGGTGCTGGTGCCCAACGTGTTCTACCGGCACGGCCGCGCCCCGCTGTTCGATCTGCCCGAGTTCATCGACCCGGGGGCGCGGCCGGAGATATTCGAGCGCATCATGCCGGTCATGCGGGCCCTGACGCCCGAACTGGCGATGCGGGACGCCGGTGCCTATCTGCGTCGGCTGGCCGAGTCGCCCGCGGTGGCCGACGGCCCGGTCGCGCTGACCGGCTACTGCATGGGGGCGCGCCTGTCGCTGCTCACGGCCGGGACCTACCCGGAGCGGGTCGCGGCCGCGGCCGGCTTCCACGGCGGGCGGCTGGCGACGGACACGCCGGACAGCCCGCACCTGGTGGCCGGCAAGGTCACCGCGGAACTGCACTTCGGCCACGCCGACCAGGACCCCTCGCTGCCCCGGGAGCAGATCGAGCGCCTGGAGGAGACCCTGACCGCGGCGGGCGTCCGCCACCGGTGCGAGGTGTACACGGGCGCGCCCCACGGTTTCACCCAGGCCGACACCGCGGCGTACCACGAGGAGGCCGACGAGCGGCACTGGTCGGCTCTGCTCGACCTGCTGAAGCGCACATTCTGACCTCAATCGACTCCTGGTGAACAGAAGTTGACGCCCTACCGACGGTAAGGGCTTGCTTTCCCGCGATCCCTGCACGTAGACCTTGCTGAAAACCAGCCATGACTCGGGGGGAGTTGGCTCATGGACGGCACGGTCGACGGGTTCCGCTACGGTGCGGTGACCCCAGTGGCGGCCTATCTGATGGCCTGTCTGGGAGGGGCGCTGGGGCTGCGGTGCATCGTGCGCTCGCTGCTCGACACGCGGTCGTGGAAGCCCGGCTGGCTGGCGTTAGGCGCCGCCTCCATCGGGTGCGGCATCTGGACGATGCACTTCATCGCCATGATCGGCTTCCACGTGGAGGAGACCCGGGTCCGTTATGACGCGGCCACGACGGTGCTCAGTCTCGTCGTGGCCGTCGCCGTTGTGGGCATCGGCGTGTTCATCGTCGGCTACCGCGGCACGGGCCGTGGCACCCTGGCGGTCGCGGGTGTCGTCACCGGACTGGGGGTGGCGGCCATGCACTACCTGGGCATGGCCGCGATGCGGCTGCACGGCGACATCGGCTACGACCCGGTCGGCGTCGTCCTGTCCGTGTTGATCGCCATCGCCGCCGCGACCGCCGCGCTGTGGTCGGCCGTCACGATCCGCGGCTTCCTGACGAGCCTCGGGGCGAGCCTGGTGATGGGCGTGGCGGTGTCCGGGATGCACTACACGGGCATGGCCGCCGTCAGCGTCCATGTGCACGACACGACCGGCGGGACGTGGGAGGGCGACTCGCCCCTGTCCCTGCTGCTGCCGATGCTGCTGGGGCCGGGCGTCTTCCTGCTGCTGGCCGCCGTCGTGGTCATGTTCGACCCGCTGCTGGTACACGGCGAGCGCGCCGGGAACCGGACCCCCGCTCCGCACCCGGGCACCTCCGCCGGCGTCCGGGGCGCCAACTCCATTCCCGCGCCGCGCTCTTCATGGCACGACACGGACTCGCCCACCCGCGGCCGGTGAACGACCCGCCTGCGGACGGCTCGTAGATCATTGTTACGGTGCAGCGGTGTCTGACTCCTCACGCGATACCGCCGAAGGCGCCGGCTGGGGTACCGACGAACGCGGCGCGTACCAGCAGTTGATGCCTTCGAAGGCCGAGAAGATCTCCTGGCTGGACCCGAAGATGCTGTGGGCCGCCCGCAACGGCGTGCTGGCCTCCTGGTTCGGGGACCCGACCGGCCGTACCCGCGGCCGGTGGGTGGCACAGCGCGCGGCCGCCGGCGCACCGGCCGACAAGGTGATCCGGCGCGACGACCCGGACCGGTTCTCCTTCCTCGTCATCGGCGACACCGGCGAGGGTGACGACCCCCAGTACGCTGTCGTGCCCGGCTTTCTGAAGACCGGTCAGGACACCCGCTTCGCCGTGCTGGCCAGCGACGTGATCTACCCGGTGGGCAGCGCGGACGACTACGACACCAAGTTCTTCCGCCCGTACCGGGACTACCAGGCGCCGATCTACGCGATACCCGGCAACCACGACTGGTACGAGGACCTCGGCGGCTTCATGCGCGTCTTCTGCGACGACGCCCCGCCGCTGCCGCCCGAGCCCCGGCCGCGCCCCCTGACCCGGGCCTGGCTGCGGTCCCTGCTGTGGCACCGGCCGCGTCCGGACGACGGTCAACGCCTCGCCGAGGCCCGCGCGTTGCGGTCCGCTCCCGCCCAGCTGGCCGTCCAGCCGGGCCCGTACTGGGCGATCGACGCCGGACCCGTGCGGATCATAGGCATCGACACGGGCCTGCTGGGCACCCTCGACGCCGAACAGGGCGCCTGGCTGCGCGAGGTCTCCCAGGGACCCCGCCCGAAGATCCTGGTCACCGGATCGCCCCTGTACGTGGACGGCAGGCACGAGCCGTGCGCCATCGAAGGGGGCGGCACTGTCGACGACATCGTCCGCGACCCGGCGCACCACTACGTGGCGGCGATCGGCGGCGACATCCACAACTACCAGCGCTACCCGGTCCGGCTGGACGACGGACGCACCCTCCAGTACGTGGTCGCGGGCGGCGGCGGCGCGTTCATGCACGCCACCCACACCATCCCCCGCGTCAACCTCGCGAACGTGACCGAGCGGGACTTCCGCTGCTATCCACTACGCGGCGACTCCCTCGCCTTCTACAGTCGGCTCTACGGCCGCCGGCTGCGCATGCCCCGCTTCTTCACGCTCACCGAGGCGGAGGCGACGGCCGTGATCGCCGAACGCCTGGGCATCCCGCCGACCCGTGTCCCGGGCGCGGCCACCCGCGTCACCCGGCGCGTCCGGCTGGTCGCCGGGCTGCTCGGCACCGGCCGCCGGCCCGACCGGGCCAAGCGGTTCCGGCTGCCCGTGCGCAAGATCTACACGTCGCTGTTCTCGCCGAGCTCGGCGACCTACAGCCCGCCGTTCTTCAAGTGCTTCCTGCGCCTGGACGTCTCCCCGGAGGCGGTCCGGCTGCGCTGCTACGCGGCCACCGGCAACCGCGCGCAGGAACTCGCCCCACCGATCGAGGACGAGGTGACGATCCCGCTGCGCTGATCCGGTGACGCTGCCCCTGACGCAGCGGGAACAGCACGGGCCGCTACCGGGTTGACACAGCCATACACCATTGAACGTTCAACGATGGAGGGCCCGTGCCGCCGACCCCACGACCGCTGCGCAAGCTGGGCTTCCTGACCATCGGGCTGTTCGACGAGGCGGATCCGCGGCGCGGCCACGAGTCGACGCTGGAGATCATCGAGCTGGGCGAGCGGCTCGGCTTCGACAGCGCGTGGGTACGCCACCGCCATCTCCAATACGGCATCTCCTCCCCCGTCGCCGTCCTGTCCGCGGCCTCGCAGCGCACCCGCCGCATCGAACTCGGCACCGCTGTCATTCCGCTCGGCTGGGAGAACCCGCTGCGCCTGGCCGAGGACCTGGCCACCGTCGACCTGCTGTCCGGGGGCCGGCTCAACCCGGGCGTCAGCGTGGGCCCGCCGATGCACTTCGACCAGGTCGAGGGCGCGCTCTACCCGGACACGGCCGATGCCGAGGACTTCGGCCACGGGCGGGTGGAGCGGCTGCTGGACTTCGTGCGGGGCAAGCCGGCGACGGACTTCAGCGGGACGGAAGGGTTCGAGACCTTCTCCGACCGGGTGCAACCCCACTCCCCCGGGCTGGGCCGCCGCATGTGGTACGGCGGCGGCAGCCTGCGGTCGGCCCGGTGGGCCGGCGAGCACGGCTTGAACCTCCTCACCAGCAGCGTCGTGAAGGCCGAAGACCCCGACGGGCCCCACGACTTCGCGCAGATCCAGCTCTCCCACATCCGGGCTTTCCGGGCCGCCCACCCCGACGGCGATGCCGCCCGCGTCTCGCAGGGCCTCGTCGTCATCCCCACGGACTCCGCCTCACCCGAGCAGCGCGCCCGCTACGAGAAGTACGCCGCCGAGCGCACTCCCCGTACAGCCACACCACAGGGCCCGGCCCGGCTGCTGTTCGCGCCGGACCTGGTGGGCACCTCGGAGGAGATCGCCGAGCGGCTGCACGCGCACGCCGCGTTCCGGGAGGTGGACGAGGCCGCGTTCGCGCTGCCGTTCACCTTCGAGCACGAGGACTACGTCCAGATCCTCACCGACATGGCGACCAGGCTCGGCCCCGCGCTGGGGTGGCGACCGGGCGCGTAGTCCTCCGGCGGAGCAGGTCGCCGGAGGCGGGGCGTCTCCGGCAGACCGGGTTGCCCGGAAGGCGGCGCATCCCCGACGCACCGGGTCGCCCGCGAGGCGGCGCGCCCCCAACCGGACCAGGTCCCCCCTAGAGACGGCGCGCCGGAGACCGCCGACGCCGACCGGATCACCCCGCACACGCCGACGCGCGGAAGGGGACATGTCGGGGGGTGTCCGCCCGCAGCGATTGGCGCGTCAACGGACAGCCAGTCGGCGTCCGACCCCCTCGCGCCGTTCCGAGGAGGGACACTCCCCGACACGGCCCCGACCCACCACCACAGCGCAGGCGCAGGCCCGCACATCCCGGCGGCGGCGCACCGGGGTCACCCCGCAGACGGCGCACCCCCGGCCGGCCCGCCGGTCCGGCGCGGGTCACCAGCGCCCGGGTGCCGTCCCGGTGATCGGCTCCGACGCCTTGCCGTCCACCCCGGCGGGCACATCCCCGGCCAGCATCACCCGGTGCATGATCCGCGGGTGGTCGAGGTGCGCAGTGTCGCCGGGAGCCAGGTGCATCGTCGCGCGGTTGTCCCAGAACGCCACGCTGCCCGGCTCCCAGCGGAACCGGACCGTGTACTCGGGCCGGACCGCCTGCTCCAGCAGCATCTCAAGGATCGCGCTGCTCTCGGGCCGGGAGAGGCCGGCGATCTGCTCGACGTAGTAGCCGTTGACGTACAGGATCCGCTCCCCCGTCTCCGGGTGGACGCGCACCAGCGGATGCAGGGTGGCGACCTGACGGTCCAGCAGGTGACGGACGTACGCGTCGTCGCCGGGCCGGGGCTGGTAGCCGACGCCGAGCCGGTGCTCGGCCCGCAGCCCGTCGGCGAACTCCCGCAGCGGCGCGGAGAGTCCGGCGTACGCCGCGGCGAGGTTCGACCAGGTGGTGTCACCGCCGTAGGGCGGCACGGTCTCGGCGCGCAGGATCGTCGCGGCGGGCGGGTCGACGCGGGCGCCGTGGTCGCAGTGCCAGCCGCGCAGCAGGGTGTGGCGGCGGCGCCGCAGCCACTCGTCGTGCTCCATCCCGAACCGCCCGCCCAACTCCAGCCGGTCGGCGGTCGTCTCGATCTCGGGGAAGTCCGGCGGCGAGGCCTTCCCCCGCCGCGGCAGCACGACCGGTTCCCCGAACCGCCGCGCGAACGCCACATGCCCGGCATGGTCCAGTCGCTGTCCCCGGAAGAACACCACCTTCCACCGCAGCACCGCGGCCCTGATCGCGGCGACCACGGCGTCGTCGAGGTCCGCGGTCAGATCGACCCCGCCGATCTCGGCGCCGATGTGCCCGGCGACCGGCTGCACCTCCACCCCGGCGTCCCGCACCGCCTCGTCCGTCATCGGGCTGTCCGTCGTCATGCGCACTCCGCTGGTCGTGGGCGTGGTCGAGCCTTCCGGAAGAGCGTGACAGCGATCCCCGCCCGGGGCGACACCGGTCGCAGGACCTAACTCGTTAAAGGCCAAGCAGTCACGCGTCTTGACAGGCCTGTGCGGCGCTCACATCATCTGGGGCATCAGTCCACTACTAACACGAGTTAGGCCTCACAATGACCGACTCGCACCTCACCCGCCGCACGCTGTTGCGGTACGGCGCCTACGGCGCGGGGGCCGCCGCCCTGGGCGGCACCGCCGCGAGCTGGGACCGGCTCAGCGGAGCCGACATCCCCGGCCGTGACGACGGCTCCCTCGTCGTCGCCACCCTGGGCCCCGCCTACGGCCCGGAGGCCATCCGCACGCTGCGCGAGGGCTTCCGCGAGCTGCACCCCGACATCAAGCTCCAGATCAACGCCGTGCAGGCCGTGGACTGGTCGGACTTCTTCGCGAAGATCCTCACGCAGGTGGCCGCGGGTACCGCCCCGGACCTGGTGTACGTGGCCACCGAGGGCGTGCAGTTGTTCGCGCAGCGGCTCGGCGTGGCCCTTGACAAGTGGGTGAAGCGGGACGCGGCCGAGCTGAAGGAGTACTTCGCCGACGTCCACCCGTCGCTGGTGGAGTCGATGATGTACGAGGGCAGCCTCTTCCAGCTGCCGGTGGAGTTCAACGCGGCCGACATGTACCTCAACCGCCAGGTGCTGCGGCGGGCCGGGGCACAGTACCCGCCGGCCGACTGGACCCGCGACGACTTCACGACGCTGCTGCGGGACATGAAGAAGGCCAGCGGCTCGCGCTTCACGCCCTACTTCTGGACCAACCGGCTGTGGGGCGGTGTGGTGCCCTGGCTGTTCGCGAACGGCACCAATCTGCTCGCGGAGGCCAAGGCGCCCGGCGGCGAGTGGCTGTGGGACTCCTTCTACCCGGCCGACCAGCGCAGGGGCCGCGGAGGCGGCTTCCGGTGGACGACGCCGCAGGCCACGCACGACCGGGTGGAGGAGGTCTACGACTATCTCGCCTCCCTCGTCCGGGACGGCCTGTGCACCCGCCCCGAGGGCGGCAACGGCCAGAACCTCATCGGCGTGTTCTCCACCGGCCGGGTCGGTGTCACCCCGGCGGGCGGCTTCTGGGCGGGCGGCCTGCACCTGGCGGGGATGCGGCGGGACGGGTTCGACGTGCAGTACTTCCCGCGCTGGCGCGCCCAGCGCATGCAGTACGGCGCTGCGGGCTACGCGCTGCTGCGCACCTCGAAGAGGCAGGAAGAGGCCTGGGAGTTCATCAAGTACGCGGCCCGCAAGGACACCCTGACGCGGCTGTTCACGACGAACCAGACCACCCCGGCCCGCCGCTCGATGCTGACCGCGGACCGCTACGAGGAGACCGGCCCGGCGCACTGGCCGGTCTTCTACGACACCCTCGACCGGTTCCCCGACACGGGACCGATCCCGGCGCCGCCGCAGGTCGCCGAGGTCGAGCAGCTGCTGCTCAAGCACACCGGCACGGCCCTGGCCTCCCCGCGCTCGGTGCGTCCCGCGCTGCGTCGGCTGCAGGGCGACCTGGAGAAGGCCATGGAGCGTGACGTATGACGAACACCCAGATACCGCCCGCGCGAGCCGAACGGCCGAAGGCCCCGCCCGCCAAGGACGCACCCCGTCCCTCGGCCCGCGACCGCGGCACCCGGCTGCTGGCCACGCTGTTCCTGGCCCCGACGATCGTCGGCATCGTCGTCTTCACGGTCGTCCCCATCGTCGGCTCGGTGGTGCTGAGCCTCTTCCACTGGAACGTGATCGACGAACCGCGCTTCGCCGGCGGCTCCAACTACGGCTCGGTGTTCGGCGACGAGACCGTGCTGGTGTCCTTCCGCAACACCCTCGTCTTCATGGTGTTCGCGGTGGCGCTGCAACTGCTCGTCGCGCTGGCGCTCGCGCTGACGCTGAACGGGCGGATGCCCGGGTGGCTGCGGTCGATGTTCCGCTCGGCGTTCTTCTTCCCGCTGGTGCTGTCCGCCGCGTCGATCTCGGTGGTGATGAAGTACCTGTTCAACCAGGACTTCGGGGTGATCAACTGGCTGCTCGGTTTCGTCGGGATCGCGCCGGTGCCGTGGCTGACGTCGGAGAACGCGGCGATGACGACCGTGGTCCTGGTCTACGTCTGGCAGCAGTTCGGCTTCTCGTTCCTGCTGTTCGTCGGCGGCCTGAACAACATCCCGAAGGAGATCCACGAGGCCGCCGCCCTGGACGGCGCGACCGGCCTGCGCAAGCACCTCACCGTCACGCTGCCGCTGCTGTCGCCGACGCTGCTGGTCGCCTCGGTGGTCGGCATCATCAACGCGCTCCAGGTCTTCGAGCAGCCGTACGTCCTGACCAACGGCGGTCCCGGCGACTCGACCCGCACGGTCGTGATGGTGATCTACGAGACCGCGTTCGAGCAGCTCCGCTTCGGTGAGGCGTCTGCGGTGGGTGTGCTGCTGTTCGTGCTGATCATGGCCGTCACGGCCCTCCAGTTCCGGCTCAGCCGGCGTTTCGTCCACTACCAGTGAGCCGGGTGAGTCCCTTGAGCCAAGCAACCCTGTCCTTCAGCCGTGCGCGCCACGGGCTGGCGCCGTGGGCGCGGATCGCCGGGCTGACGGTGTGCGCCCTGCTCACCCTCGGCCCGGTGGTGTGGACGGTGTCCACCTCGCTGCGCACGCCCGCCGAGGCGTTCAACCTGCCGCCGCAGCTCATCCCGTCCGACCCGTCGACCGAGGCGTACCGGGGGGTGTTCGACCAGATCGACGTGTGGCTGCTCGCCCTCAACTCCACGCTGGTCACGGGTCTCATCGCGGTCGGCCAGATGATCACGGCGGGGCTGGCCGGATACGCCTTCGCCCGCCTGGAGTTCCGCTTCAAGAAACCGCTGTTCGCCCTTGTCCTGGCGACGATGATGGTGCCACTGCAGGTCACGATCGTGCCGGTGTTCCTGGTCCTGAAGTCGATGAGCCTGACCGACACCCTGCTCGGGCTGATCATCCCGGCCTTCCCGACGGCGTTCGGCACGTTCCTGATGCGGCAGTACTTCCTGGGCATGCCCAAGGATCTGGGCGAGGCGGCGATGCTGGACGGTGCCGGGCCCTGGCGGACGTTTAGGTCGGTGTACGCCCCGCTGGCCGCGCCGGGCCTCGCGATCGTCGGCGTCCTGGCCTTCAACTACCACTGGAACGAGTTCTTCCGGCCGCTGATCCTCGAAACGTCGGGCCAGAACTACACGTTGCCGCTGGGGCTGGTCTCCCTCCAGGGCAACCTCGGCACCGGCTCCATCTCCGTGGTGCTCGCCGGTGTCGTCCTGTCCATGATCCCCGCCGTCGCCGTGTTCGTCGTCGGCCAGCGCCCTCTGCGTGAGGGCATCACGTCCGCAGGAGTCAACCGTTGAGCCTCGCCGCTCCCCCGCAGGACCCGCACGCCCCGCGCTTCAGGGTCCGCCCGCCCGCCAACTGGATGAACGACCCCAACGGCCCCTTCCGCTGGCGCGGCCGCTACCACCTCTTCTACCAGCACAACCCCGACGCCCCGGTGCACGCGAACGTCCACTGGGGCCACGCCTCCAGCGCCGACCTCGCCCACTGGGAGCACCACCCGATCGCCCTCACCCCGGCCCCGGGCGGCCCGGACGAGGCGGGCTGCTGGTCCGGGTGCGTGGTCGACGACGGGGGCGTGCCGACGGCCGTCTACACCGGGGTCGACCGTGACCACAGCGGGCTCGGCATGATCTGCCTGGCCCGGGCGGCGGATCCGGACGACCCCGCGCTGACCGACTGGACTGCCCTGCCGACGCCGGTGGTGACGGGTCCGCCCGAGGGCCTGGACGTGGTGATGTTCCGCGACCCGTTCGTCTTCCGGCACGACGGACGGCGGTGGGCCCTGGTCGGCGCGGGGCACGCCGACGGTACGCCGTCGGTCCTGCTGTACGACTGCGACGACCTGACCGACTGGCGCTTCGCGGGTGTGCTCCTGGACGGCCGCGACCCGGCCGCCGCGGCGGCGTTCGGCGACCGGGCGACCGGCTGGGAGTGCCCGCAGCTGTACGCGACGCGGGGCGGCGAGTGGGTGCTGGTGGTGTCCCTGTGGGACGGCCATCCGTGGACCACCGGCTATCTGACGGGGCGTCTGGACACGGACCTGCGCTTCTCCGCCCGGGCGGGCGGGCTGCTCGACCACGGCCGCGACTTCTACGCGCCCGCCGTGCTCCAGGAGCCGGACCGGGCCCTGATGTGGGGCTGGTCATGGGAGGCCCGTGAGCAGGGCGAGGCCGACTGGGCCGGCGTCCTGACCGCACCCCGGGTCGTCGACGTCCATCCGGACGGGGCGCTGCGGGTGGCGCCGGCCCCGGAGCTGCACCGTCTGCACGCCGCCGAGCCGTTCGTCATCGCACCGGGCCGGGCCGCGCTGCCGACGGCCTACGACCTGACGGTCGGCGCCCGTGGTCACGCCACGGTGAGTCTGCTGCGGTCGTCCTCGGGCGCCGAGCTGACGGTCCGGCTGGACCCGGACGGGGGCACCGTGACACTCGACCGGGCCGGCTGGCCGCGGGGGGAGGCCGAGACGCCGGCGCCGGTCGTGGTACGGGTGCCGCCCGAGGAGGAGCTCACGGTGCGTGTCCTCGCCGACGGCTCGCTGTACGAGCTGTTCGTCGGCGACCGGGCCGTGGTCACCGAGCGCGTCTACCACCGGCCCGACGACATACGGGAGTTGAGGGTGTCGTCCGGCGCGGCTGTCACCGCATGGGAGCTGGTCCCACCGACGCGCGGCTGATCACCGGGCAGGCCAGGCGCCGCACCGTGGCGGGCGGGGTCCGGCCGGTGGCGATGGAGTCGAGGAGGAGCCGGGTGGCGGCCTCGCCCATCGCCCGGTGGGGCAGCGCGACGGTGGTCAGGGGCGGCGCGAGGTACGCGGCCATGTGCTCCTGGTCGTCATAGCCCACCACCGACAGGTCGCCGGGGACGGTGATCCCGAGCCGGGTCGCGACGTGCAGGACGCCCGCCGCGACCCGGTCGTTGTAGGCGAAGATCCCGGTGGGCCGGCGGTCGGCCGGGGTGCCGTCGAGGAGGCGGACGGCACCCTCGTAGCCGCCGGAGATCTCTCCTCCGGTCCGTACGACCCAGTCCCTGGGCACGGTGATGCCCTCGGCGCGCAGCGCGTCGCGGAAACCGCGCAGCCGCTCCACGGAGGCGATGTCGTTCTGCCCGCCGACGAGCGCGACCCGCCGGTGTCCCTGCTCCAGCAGCAGCCGGGCCGCCGTACGGCCGCCGGCGCGCTCGGCGGGGATGACGGCGGGCAGCGAGCCGTCCTCGGGCAGGCAGTTGGCCAGCACGGAGTGGGTGCGGTGCAGTCCCTCGGGGACCCGGACGCGGCGCAGGGACATGGCCGCGTAGATGATGCCGTCGACGCGCCGGTCGAGGAGTTCGGCGACCGCCGCGTCCTCCTTGGCCCGGTCGCCGCCGGAGTCGACGGTGAGGACCAGGTGCTCGCCGGCCCAGGCGGTGTCCATGGCGCCGCGCAGCAGCCGCCCGGCGAACGGCGAGGAGGCGATCTCGTCGGTGACCAGCCCGATCACGGCCGTACGGCTGCGGCGCAGACCGCGGGCGACGGGGTCGGGCCGGTAGCCGAGCTGCACCGCGGCCTGCCGGATGCGCTCCTGGGTGGCGGGCGAGAGGTTGCCCTCGGCACGGCCGTTGAACACGAAGGACACCGCGGTGTGCGACACGCCGGCGAGCCGGGCGACGTCCCGCGAGGTGGCACGCCCCGATCCGGTCGTCTGTTTTCCCTCGGCGCTGCCCATGCCGTCCGCCGTCCTCATCCCCCACCTGTCCGATTGATCATTGCTCACCCTATCCGTGACGCTGGAGGGACGACACAGCCAGACGACACAGTCAACGGGAAGGTCCGACGGTGATCAGCATCCCGACGCACACGCTCAACGACGGTACGGCGCTCCCCGCCCTCGGTCTGGGCACCTGGCCGCTCGGCGACGACGAGGCGCAGCAGGCGGTGCTCTCGGCCCTGGAGGCGGGCTACCGCCTGATCGACACGGCGACGAACTACCGCAACGAGACAGGGGTCGGCCGGGCCGTGGCCTCCGGTGTGGTGCCGCGCGAGGAGATCGTCGTGACGACGAAGCTCCCGGGCCGGCACCACGGCTACGAGGAGACGCTCGCCTCCTTCGAGGAGTCCCGGACCCGCCTCGGCCTGGAGTACGTGGACCTGTACCTGATCCACTGGCCGCTGCCGCGCGTGGACCGGTACGTCGACGCGTGGAAGGCCATGATCAAGCTGCGCGAGGAGGGGCTCGTCCGGTCGATCGGCGTCTCGAACTTCACGGCCGGGCACATCGAGCGGCTGGAGAAGGAGACCGGGGTGCTGCCTTCCGTCAACCAGATCGAGCTGCACCCCTTCCTGCCGCAGGACGACCTGCGCGCCTTCCACACCGCCAAGAACATCCTCACCGAGAGCTGGAGCCCGCTGGGCCGGGGCACGTCCCTGCTTCGGGACCCCGCCGTGGCGCGGATCGCCCAGGCGCACGGGGTGACGGCCGGACAGGTCGTGCTGCGCTGGCACACGCAGCTCGGCGCGGTGCCCATCCCGAAGTCGGCGAACCCCGAGCGGCAGCGCGAGAACCTCGACGTCTTCGGCTTCGAGCTGAGCGAGGACGAGATGACCGCCGTCGCGGACCGGACGCACCGGCGCGTCGGCGGGGACCCCGAGGTGCACGAGGAGTTCTGACGGGTACCCGGGGCCCGCGAGTCAGGAAGGAGTCGCAGGTGGCTGAGCGGGACAGGCTGCGGGACTACCGCGGCAAGCGCGACTTCACCCGGACCGGCGAACCCCGGGGCAGCGGGGAGTCCGCCGGGGACCAGCCCCGGTTCGTGGTGCAGATCCATGACGCGAGCACGATGCACTTCGACTTCCGGTTGCAGGTGGACGACGTCTTGAAGTCCTGGTCGATCCCCAAGGGTCCCTCGGCGGACCCGAAGGACAAGCGGCTGGCGGTGCCCACGGAGGACCATCCGCTGGAGTACGAGGAGTTCGAGGGCGTGATCCCCCGCGGCGAGTACGGCGGCGGCACGGTGATCGTCTGGGACCACGGCACGTACGAGCCGCTGAGCCACGACCGCAAGGGACGGCCGGTGGACTTCGCCGAGTCGCTGGAGCGGGGGCACGCCACGTTCCGGCTGAGCGGGGCGAAACTGCGCGGCGAGTACGCCCTGACCCGGTTCCGCGACGGTCGGGGCGGTGACGGTGAGGAGGCCTGGCTGCTGGTGAAGCGGGCCGGAGGCGCCCGTACGCACGGGGCTCCCGATCCGCGCCGGGCGCGTTCGGCCGTGTCCGGGCGGACCCTCGCACAGGTCGCCTCGGACGCGGCCGCGGAGTGAACGGTGACGGTGGCGGCAGCCTGCCTGGCACGGGGGATGCAGCGACCGACCTGCGCGGTGTGGGTGTTCCCGATGAGGCGACCCGCTGAGAGACCCGAGGCGGGGAGGCTGCTGGGGCGCCGGCGCGAGCAGGGCCGCTTGCGTGAAGCACTCGTCCGGTTGCCGGCGCGTGCCGCGAGGCGGCCGGCCCGGGAGCGGCGTCCCGTACGGACCGCTCAGGGCCGCGCTCGGCGGTCACTGGCCGGGAACGGCAGGGGCCGGGGCCGACGTACCGGCGGCGGTGAGAGAGGCGTTCGAGCGCCTGGCGCGGCAGCGCCCACTGTGGTCTTCCTCGACGACTTGCACTGGGCGCACGCCGCGACGCTGATCGTCCTGCGCGGCTGGGTGGTGCCTTCGGCCGGGCTTCCCTTCCTGGTCATCGGGGCGTACGCCGCGCCCGTGGTCTGCCCTTCTACCCGCTGTATACGGCCATCCCTTGGACGCGTCGTCGACTCCACGCCTGTGCGGCGCGGTCAGAACAGCGGCGTGAGCGGCTGTTCGCACCAGATGGTCTTGCCCCGGGTGGTCTGCCGGCTGCCCCAGCGCTGGGTGAGCTGGGCGACCAGCAGCAGTCCGCGTCCGCCCTCGTCGTCCTGGTGGGCCCGCCGCAGGTGCGGGGAGGTCGAACTGCCGTCGGACACCTCACAGATGAGGGTCTGGTCGCGGATCAGACGGAGCTGGATGGGCGTGGCGCCGTACCGGATGGCGTTGGTGACCAGTTCGCTGACGACGAGTTCGGTGACGAAGGCCGTCTCCTCCAGCCCCCACACGGTGAGCTGTTCGGTGGCGGCCTGGCGGGTGGCGGCCACCTGCGCGGGGTCGGGCGCCACGTCCCAGGTGGCGACCTGGTCCGCGCCCAGCGCCCGGGTACGGGCCAGCAGCAGGGCCACGTCGTCGCTGGGCTCCTCCGGCAGCACGGCCTTCAGCACGATGTCGCACTGGGCGTCGAGCGACTCGGCGGGCACGGTCAGAGCGCGGCACAGCTCGTCGGTGGCGTGGTCGACATCGCGGTCGCGGTCCTCGACGAGTCCGTCGGTGTAGAGGGCGACGACGGAGCCCTCGGGCAGCTGGAGGTCCGTCGCCTCGAACGGCAGCCCCCCGACGCCCAGCGGGGGCCCCGCGCTCATGGGGATCAGCCGCGCGGACCCGTCGGGCAGCACCAGTGCGGGGGCGGGGTGCCCGGCGGCGGCCAGGTTCAGCCGGCGCGTGACGGGGTCGTAGACGGCGTACAGACAGGTGGCGCCGAGTTCGGCGACCTCGTCGCCGTCGTCGTCCGACGCGAGATGGGTGACCAGGTCGTCGAGGTGGGTGAGGAGTTCGTCCGGTGGCAGGTCCACGTCGGCGAGGGTGCGTACGGCCGTGACCAGCCGGCCCATGGTCGCCGTGGAGGGGATGCCGTGGCCCACGACGTCACCGACGACGAGCGCGACCCGGCTGCCGGACAGCGGGATCACGTCGAACCAGTCGCCGCCGATGCCGGCCGCCGAGCCGGAGGGCAGATAGCGGTGGGCGACCTGGACGGCGGCCTGGCCGGGCAGTCCCCTCGGCAGCAGGCTGTGCTGGAGGGCCAGTGCGGTGGTGCGTTCGCGGGCGAAGCGGCGGGCGTTGTCGACGCAGACCGCGGCGCGGCTGGCGAGTTCCTCGGCGAACACGGCGTCGTCGGCGGCGTAGTCGTCCACCTGCCGGATGCGCACGGCCACGGCGACGCCGAGGGTGGTGCCGCGGGCCCTCAGCGGCACCGCCATCATCGAGTGGACGCCCTTGCGGTAGGGGCGGCCCTGCGGGGCGCGCGTGTTGCGCTCGGCGACCCACCGCATGAACGCGGGCTCTCCTGCCTGACTGAGGACCGCCCGGCCCTCCCGCATGGCCCGGGCGATCGGCGTGAAGGAGGGGTAGACGTCCACCTCTCCCAGGTGCACGGCCGCCTCGGGGGTGCCCTCGGTGACGGAGCCGTGGGCGACGCGGCGCAGCGTGATCTCCTCGGCGGGCACCGTCGGCGACTCCTCCGCGCCGAGGACCCAGTCGAACAGGTCCACGCTCGCGAAGTCGGCGAACCGGGGCACCATGACCCCGATCAGCTCCTCGGCGGTGCGCACCACGTCCAGGGTGGTGCCGATGGCGGCCGCGGCCTCGTTCAGCAGGGCCAGCCGCTGCCGCGCCCAGTACTGCTCGGTGCTGTCGAACGCGGCCAGGGCGGTGCCCAGGAGCTCGCCGGAGCCATCCCGCAGCGGCCACATCTCGGTGACCCAGGCGTGCTCCCGGTTCAGGGACGGTGCGCCGGTGTAACTCTCGTAACGGAGCGGCCGGCCCGTCTCGACGACGTGGCGGAGATGCCAGTTGAAGCCGCGGCTGTGCTCCGCGTCCTCCACGGTCTCCGGGAAGTGCCGGCCGAGCAGTGTCTCCTCGGACACGCCCATCACGTGGCAGGCGGCGTCGTTGAGCCGCAGGTAGCGCTGGCTGGTGTCGAAGACGGACATCGACATGGACGCCTGCTGGAAGGCGCGGCCCGCGAGGGACGTCTCCGCCCGTCCGGGTGGCGCGGCGGTGATCACATATCCGTCCGGTTCCCCGTCCTGGCTCGTCACGGCCATCGCTCTGACGCGTAGCCCGACGAGGTAACCCTCGTGGTGCCGCACCATGACGGTGCCCGACCGCGCGGACACCGCCTCGGGCGGCACCTCCTCGGCGAGCAGCTCCCGTACGGACCGGCCCACGGCCTCCTCGGCCGGGTAGCCGGTCAGCCGCCGGGCACCCTCGCTCCACCCCGTCACAATGCCGCGGGCGTCGATGATCACAGCGGCGGAGGCATCCTCCATATCGTCCAGGATTATCCCATTGTCGCCCTGTATCAACCGCGACGGAGCATTCGTGAGGGCGTCAGCTCCGGTGGGCGCGCAGAGCGGCGAGCGCCCGGTCGGCGTGCGCGTTCATGCGCAGTTCGCTGCGTACGACGTCGAGGACGGTGCGGTCCTGCGCTATGACGAACGTGGTGCGCTTGGTCGGCGCCAGGGAGAAGCCGCGCTTCACACCGAACCGCTCGCGGACCGCGCCGTCGGCGTCGGACAGCAGGGGCATGCCGAGGGCGTGCTGTCCGGCGAACTCCTGCTGGCGCTCGACGGTGTCCCCGCTGATGCCGACGGGGTGTGCGCCGACGGCGGCGAACTCGGCGGCGAGATCGCGGAAGTGGCAGGCCTGTGCGGTGCAGCCGGGCGTCAGGGCGGCCGGGTAGAAGAAGAGCACGACCGGCCCCTCGGCGAGCAGCCCGGACAGGCTGCGGACGGTGCCGGTCTCGTCGGGCAGGGCGAAGTCCTCGACCTTGTCCCCGGCCTCCACGCGCGCGGTCACGACCGGCCCTGCGCGTTCCGTGCGACGCCGCGGGCCCAGAGCACGAGGGGCAGCTGGAGCGGCAGGCGCCCGAAGGCCGCGGCCTTCTGCGGCGCGGGGCGGTGGCGCCAGTCGGCCGCCATCTTCACATTGGCGGGGAACACCCCGACGAAGAAGGCCGCCGTGGCCAGCGCGGCCGCCTTGCGGGTACGCGGCAGCGCCAGGCCCGCGGCCAGCGCGAGCTCCGCGGCTCCGCTGACGCGGGTCCAGGTCCTGGGCGTGCCCGGCAGGCCGCGCGGGATGGTCGCGTCGAACGGTCGTGGTGCGGCGAAGTGGGCGATCCCCGCGGCGGCCAGCAGACCGGCGAGCAGCAGGGGCGAGCGTTCGGACCGGGACACGGTTCCTCCTCTGATGGCCTGCCGCGCGATATTACTGGACGGTAAAAAGGTGGCCGTGGCCGGGGTTTCGACGGGTCAGGCGCGGCGGTTGTGCGTGCCCGGGGTGTAGCCGAACGAGCGGCGGAAGACGTCGATGAAGGCGCTGGCGGAGGACCAGCCGCAGCGGTGGGCGACGGTCGTGACGGGCAGGCCGTCGGCCAGCATCCGCAGGGCGTGGTAGAGCCGTGACTGGGTGCGCCACTGCGGGAACGTCATGCCGAACTCGCTGCGGAAGAGCCGGCTCAGGGTGCGCTCCCCCACCCCGGTCGCGGCGCCGAGGGCGGCGAGGGTGCCCGCGCCCGCCGGGTCGGCGTGCACGAGCGCGCAGACGGCGGCCAGGCGCGGGTCGGCGGGCGTGGGCAGGCGCAGCGGCTGCTGCGGCGAGACGCGCAGCTGATCGCGCAGGACGGCGCGCAGTCGGCCGCGCTCGGGGCTGTCGTCGCCGGGGTCGCGGGTGTAGGCGAGGATCAGCTCGCGCAGCAGCGGGCTGACGGCGAGGACGGCCGGGTGGTGCAGGAAGAGGGGGTTGTCGTCGGCTGGCAGGCCGACCAGGCGCAGGTCGAGCCGGCCGTGGGCACGGTGGGCGTGCACGGTACCGGCGGGGACCCAGATGGCGCGGGTGCCGGGCGCGAACCAGGTGCCGGCGTCGGTGGTGACGGCGACGACACCGGAGCCCGCGTAAACGATCTGGTGGTCGTCGTGCCGGTGCGCGTCGATGCGGTCGCCCGCGGTCAGCCGCTGCGCGCGGGTCGGCGCCGTGGGGGTGTGGCGGATGTTCGGCACAGTCCGGCAGATTATCGGAAGCGCGCCAGGTGCCCCGGCGGCGACGATCACCGGGTGACCGCTTCCCGCCGCAATCGGCCCATCGCCCTGATGTCCCTGGGACACGCCTGCGTGGACGTGTACCAGGGCGCCGTGGCCGCTCTGGTGCCGTACTTCGTCGCCGAGCGCGCCTACTCCTACGCCGCCGCCTCCGGCGTCGTGCTGGCCGCATCCCTGCTCTCGTCGCTGGTGCAGCCGCTGTTCGGGGTGCTCACCGACCGGTGGGCGATGCCGTGGCTGCTGCCTCTCGGCGCGCTGACGGCCGGGGCGGGCGTCGCCCTGAGCGGGGTGACCGGCTCCTACGCGGCGACGCTGGCGGTGGTCGCCGTGTCGGGGGTGGGGGTGGCCGCCTATCATCCGGAGGCCGCCCGGGTGGCGCGGGCCGTCGCGCACGGCCGGCACTCGGCGATGGGCTGGTTCTCCTTCGGCGGCAACGCCGGTTTCACCCTGGCTCCCCTGCTGGTCTTCGCCGTGGTGGCGACGGGCGGGCTGCGCGCCTCTCCCCTGCTGGCCGTCCCGGCGGTGGCGGGAGCGGCGCTGTGTGCGGCGGCGGTGCGCGCCGCCGCGTCCGGCGCGGCGGGGGCCGGTGCGTCCGCCGCCGCGGGCCGGGACGACTGGGCGGCCTTTCTGCGGCTGTCCGGGGCCGTGGTCTGCCGCTCGGTCGTGTTCGTCGGCCTGAGCGCGTTCGTCTCGCTGTACGTGCGGGAGCGGACCGGTGGTGGGGAGGTGGCCGGTACGGCGGCGCTGTTCGTGCTCTACGCCGGTGGTGCGGTGGGCACGCTGGCCGGGGGGCGGCTGGCCGAGCGGTACGGGCGGCTGGCGATGATGCGCCGGTCGTACGCCCTGACGGTGTTCGCCGTGGCCGGTCTGGTGCTGGTGCCCGGGCCGCCGGTGTATCTGTTCGTCGCGTTGACGTCGGTGTGCCTGTATGTGCCGTTCTCGCTGCACATCACGCTGGGCCAGGACTGTCTGCCCCGGCGGGTGGGCACCGCGAGCGGGGTCACGCTGGGGCTGGCGGTGAGCGTCGGCGGTCTCGCCGCTCCCTCGCTCGGGGCGCTGGCCGATGCCACGTCCCTGCGGACGGCCCTGCTGCCGCTCATCGCCCTGCCCGCGTTGGGCCGGCTGCTGCTGTGCCGGCTGCGCGAGCCCGCACCGCCGGCCCCCGCGGTCGCCGAGCGGGCGGATCCGCGTGGCTCCGCCGCACGGTGAGCGTGCGGCCTGTGTGAACGCCGCTCGCGGCCCGGTCCGGGGATCAGGCGCTGCCCGCCGGGGCGGACTGGGGCTCGGGCTCGCCGGCGTGGGCGAGGAAGTCGTCGACCATGCGGTGGAAGAGCGTGGCGAGCTGCCGCAGCTCCTCGGGGGACCAGTCGGCCAGGGCCATCTGCATGCCGCGGACCCCGACCTCGCGGATCTTGGTGATGGCCTGCCGGCCGGCGTCGGTGAGCTCGATGCGCTGGGCGCGCCGGTCGTCCGGGTCGGGGACGCGGGTGACGTAGCCCGACTTCTGCAACTGCTGCACCGTGCGCGTGACGTGCGAGGCCTCCACTCCCAGCCGGGCGGCGAGCTCCCCCGGCCGCAGCGGCTCGGAGTCGGCGACCTGCCGGAGCAGCGCGACGGCGGCACGGTCGAGCGGCACGCCCGCCAGGGCCATCAGCCTCTCGTGCTGGCGGGCACGCGTGCTCAGGTAGGTGATGCGGGTGAGCGCACGCTCGATCTCGATGACTTCCGGCGAGGGGACGTCGGGGAGCGGTGGTGTGGACATGAGACCACTTTACCATCTCGTTGCCTAACTCAAGCAATTTCAGGCCGGGACCGCTCGGGGCGATCGGTGAGGCCGGCGCCCGCATCGACGCCGTTCAGGGGAAAGACCCGGGAAACGCGCGTGACCGGGCACGGGGACGTCCACAACTCACCCGTGGACCTGCCGCTGATCCCGCCCATACTCGCCACGCCCGGCACCCTGCCGCCCGTCGCGCAGGACGCCCGCTGGGCCTATGAGACCAAGCAGGACGGCCAGCGCGTGGTGGTCTATCTCCCCGGGGAGGGCAGCGTGCTGCTGCGCGCCCGGTCCGGGGAGGACATCACGGCCGCCTACCCCGAACTGCGGCCCCTGGAAGCCGCCCTCGGTCCCACGCCCGCCGTGCTGGACGGGGAGATCCTGGCCCTGGACGAACAGGGCCGGGCGAGCTTCCAGTTACTCCAGTCCCGCATGGGGCTGGCGCACGCGCCCGCGAGGGCGGCGCGGCGGGCGGCGGAGGTGCCGGTCCATCTCGTGCTGTTCGACCTGATGCATCTGGAGGGCCACTCGCTGATCCGGCTCCCCTACGCACGACGCCGCGCGGCGCTGGAGGACCTCGGCCTCGCCGGGCCCTCCTGGTCGACCCCGGCCGCGATCGTCGGCCACGGCGCCGTGGCCCTGGCCGCCACGCGCGAGCACGGACTGGAGGGCCTGGTCTGCAAACGGCTGGACTCGGTGTACGAACCGGGGGTGCGCTCCCGGGCCTGGATCAAGATCCGCAACATGCGCACCGAGGACGTCCTGGTCGGCGGCTGGCAGCCCGGCAAGGGACGGCTCACCGGCCTGCCCGGCGCGGTGCTGGTCGGGCAGCGTGCCGCGGGGCGGCTGCGTTACGTCGGGAGTGTGGGCACCGGCTGGAGCGAGGCCGAACGGACGGAACTCGCCGGGCTGCTGCGGGCCGCCGCGACCGACGTCTGCCCCTTCGACCCCGCTCCGCGCGCTCCGGGCGCGCACTGGGTCGTGCCCCGGCTGGTCGGCGAGGTCCGCTACAGCACCCGCACCCGGGAGGGCCTGCTGCGGCAGCCGTCCTGGCTGCGGCTCCGGCCGGATCTCGCGCCCGAGGAGGCGGCGGCCGACATCCCGGACGACAGGGTCTGAAACGGCGCCCGGACTCCGGCTGTTGGGTTGCGATTCACTTCCGGGATCACACCTTTCTCTTGGCATGGACGCGTTCAGCCTGGAAGCTGAACCTCCTTTTCCCCCACAGCCGTTGGGCTGCGCCCAAGAGGAGGACGCAGTGTCGTCACGCCCGTTCGCACCCCGCAGGAGATGGCTCACCGGACTGGCCGGTGCCGCCGCCCTCGTCCTCGCCTTCCCCGCCACGGCCTTCGCCGCCCCGCCGCGAGCGCTGCCCGCCAACGCGGAGTCGCTGGAGAAGACGTACCAGCCCGCCTACGACTACGACACCGACGGCTGTTACTCCACGCCCGCCGTCGGCGCGGACGGCACCGTCAACGGCGGGCTGAGCCCGACCGGCGCGCTCAACGGCGACTGCCGCGACGCCTCGGACCTGGACAACACCAACGGCTACGCGCGCTACAAGTGCAACAACGGCTGGTGCGCCATCCTGTACGCCCTCTACTTCGAGAAGGACCAGGCGGTGGCCGGCAGCGGCATCGGCGGCCACCGGCACGACTTCGAGCACGTCGCGGTGTTCGTGCAGGACAACCAGGTCAAGTACGTCTCGACGTCCGCCCACGGCTCGTTCAGCGTGCACCCGGCGTCGCAGGTCCGCTTCGACGGCACACACCCGAAGATCGTCTACCACAAGGACGGCGCAAGCACCCACTGCTTCCGTCTCGCGAACACGAACGACGAGCCGCCGGAGAACCACAAGCGCACCTGGCAGTACCCGCCGCTGGTCGGCTGGAACGGCTACCCCGCGGGGGTGCGCGACAAGCTCACGTCCTACAACTTCGGCAGCGCCAACTTCGGCCTGAAGGACGGCAACTTCGCGAACCACCTCGCGTCGGCCAAGCCCTCCGGCATCGCGTTCGATCCCTACGCCTGATCCGGGCTCTGCCCGGCCGGAGGCCTAGGCCCCCGGCCGGGGCAGACTTCCGCCTCGCGCCCGATCCGTCGGCGCGGGGCGTGGGCATAGCGTCCCGTCATGGACGCGCACGACACGACAGGGACACTCGAAGAAGCCCTCGAACGGCTCCACGCCTCGGGGCCGGAGCGGCTCGGCCGGCTCACCAACCACGCCCCCATGGTCGTGGAGGCGCTCGCCGCGCACGGGCAGGCGGGCGCCGTGCACCGCTGGCTGGATCTGTACCGGCCCAAGCTGGAGGACTTCCCCACACCCGTGGCAACCGTGACCCGCGCCAACTGGCGCGAGGCGCTGGGAGATCCGCACCGGGCCGCCGACTGGATCGCGTACTTCGGCCACGCCCTCGCCGAACAGCCGTGGCGGGACGTCCTCGCGGCATGGTGGCCACGGCTGCTGCCCGGGTTGTACGGCGGCTCCACGCACCCCGTCATCCGCGTCGGCCATGCCGTACGGGCCCTGGAAGCCGGCGAGAGCGCGCCGCGGCTCGCCGAACTCGCGCACGGGCTGGGCTACTGGGCGGCCCGGCACCGCCCCGTGTCCGGCATCGCACCCCTGCCCGCAGCGCCGAGCGCGGCGCGGTCCCTGGACGCCGTGCCGCCGATCGCCGAACCCCGGGGCGGATTTCCCGACCGGCTGGCCGCCGTACGACGCCTGCCTCTGTGGGCGGGCGCCGTGACCGACCCGGACACGGCACGGGCCCGACTCGCCGAACTGGTCCGGGCCGCGACCCACCGGTACGCCACCCACGGCCACGGGGAGGCGACCATGCTGGTACACGCGGCGACGGCGCCCAACGCCGTGCTGCGCGCCCTCGGTTCCCTGCCGCGCGAGCTGTGGGTGCCGAGCCTGCACGCGGCGTGGACCGCGTCCGCGGCGGTCACCGCCATGTACGCCACCGCCGAGCCCGTCGCCCACGTCCCCGCACCCGGCCGCAGCGTGCAGGAGGTGCTGGAACGAGCCCTCGCCCACGGCGACGAACACGTCATCAAGCTCGCCGACACCGCCCTCGACGTCGGTGACGAGCGGGCCCTCACCGCGGCTCTGCGCGCGGTCGAACTCAGCGAGCCCCTCGTCCCGAACTGACGTACGTCGAAGGGCGGTCGGGAGGAGGTATGGCACAGACGTACCCCCGGGAGGGTCTATCGTGTCCGCATGTCCGTCCCCGAACTGATCCGCATCGTCTCCCGCGACTCGCCCATGGCGCTCGCCCAGGTGGAGCGAGTCCGGGCCGAGCTGGCCACCGCCCACCCCGGAGTGCGTACCGAGGTCGTCCCTGTGAAGACCACCGGGGACAAGTGGATGGGTGATCTGTCCAAGGTCGAGGGCAAGGGCGCGTTCACCAAGGAGGTCGACGCGGCGCTGCTGGCCGGGGAGGCCGATCTCGCCGTGCACTGCGTGAAGGACGTCCCCGCCGACCGGCCGCTCCCGGCGGGCACGGTGTTCGCCGCGTTCCTGAAGCGGGACGACATCCGCGACGCCCTGATCCACCCGGGCGGGCTCACCCTGGACGAGCTGCCCGCCGGGACGCGGATCGGCACCTCCTCGGTGCGCCGGGTCGCCCAACTGGCCGCCACGCACCCGCATCTGGACTGCGTGCCGTTCCGGGGCAACGCCAACCGGCGCCTGGCGAAGCTGGCCGCCGGCGAGGCCGACGCCCTGCTGCTCGCGGTCTCCGGCCTGGAGCGCATCGGCCGGCAGGACGTGATCAGCGAGATCCTCTCCACCGAGACGATGATGCCGCCCATCGGCGCGGGCGTGCTGGCGCTGCAGTGCCGTGAGGACGACGCCGACCTGATCGACGCGGTCAGCGGTCTCGGCGACCCGGACACCTACCGGGAGACCACCGCCGAGCGCATGTTCCTGCACGTGCTCCAGGGGCACTGCAACAGCCCGATCGCCGGGTTCGCACGCGTGGACCGCGGTGGTGAACTGTCCCTGCGGGCCTGTGTGTTCACCCCGGACGGCAAGACCCGGCTGAACGCCCACGAGTGGGCGGGCCGGCTCGACCCGGCCACGCTCGGCACGTCGGTCGCCGTGGCGCTGCTGCGCCAGGGTGCCCGCGAGATCATCGACGGCATCCCGCACTGACCGGCCAGGCGTTCTGACGCCGGATCAGGCGGTGCCTTCCCCCGCCTGATCCTGGAGGAAGACGCTCACCTGGTGGGCCAGGCTGTCGCGCACCGCGCCCTGCTGGCCCCCGGTGGGTCCCTCGTGCGCACCGATGCCGCCCGACCACAGCCGGCGGTCGGCCCACTCCTCCTCGACGCGCAGCTGGACCTGGACGTCCACGAGGCTCAGGGACGCCTCGGCGCCGGCCGCGTACAGCACGGCGGTGGCCCGTCGCAGCGGGTACACGTCGAAGCCCTCGATGAACTGCGAGTTGCGCCAGTCGAGGAAGGCGCTGTCCCCGTCCGGGCCGATCCGCACGTCGATCTGGCCGTCCTCGAGGTGGATACCGAGGTGCCGGCTGCCGCGGTTCTCGACGGTCACGCGCAGGCTGAAGTACGTCAGCCCCTCGGCGGCGTCGTCACGGCCGCGGGGCGGCTCGGCCAGTTCCAGACGGTGGACGCGGACGCGCAGACCGGCATGCTCGTCGTACTCCTGCCAGTCCCCGACCACGTTCGGCTCGTACACGCTGCCCCTCTCGACCTCTGGAAGCTGCTTCCTATCTGTGGTCTCAGCGCACTGTCAAATGAGCAGAATGCGCTGTGGCCTGGCAGTTCATCCCTTTTGATCGGTGATCAAGCCGTGCCCAGCGGTTATCCGGAAACAGCCGGAGAAAGCGTTTGCCGCGGCGTGCCGCACATCACTTTCCCGGGTGAAGATCAACGGGCCAGACGGCCCAGCAGGGCCGAGGCCGCGGCGACGCCGAGGGCGGCGGCCACGAGCAGCACCGCGAAGTCGGAGGCCAGGTGGTGGGGCGTGCCGAGGAGGGGGCCGCGCAGGGCGTCCACCTCGTAGCTGAGCGGGTTGGCCTCGCTGACCGCCTGGAGCCAGCCCGGCATCACGGACACCGGGTACAGGGCGTTGGAGCCGAAGAACAGCGGCATGGTGATCGCCTGTCCGAAGCCCATGAGGCGGTCGCGGCTGAGCACGATGCCGGCGATGGTCATCGACAGACAGGAGAAGAAGGCCGAGCCGAGGACGACGATCGCGGCGACGGCCGGCAGCTTGAGCGGGTTCCAGGTCAGTGCCACGCCGAGCAGCGCGGCGATGAGCAGGACCACGACCGCCTGGACGAGCGACTTGACGCCCGCCGCGAACGCCTTGCCGGTGATCAGCGCGGAGCGCGGGGTCGGCGTGACGAGGAGCTTGTCGAGGACGCCGGCGTCGCGCTCCCAGATGATCTGGATGCTGTAGAAGATGGCGATGAACATTGCGGACTGGGCGATGATGCCGGGTGCCAGGTAGTCGACGTAGGGGATGCCGCCGGTGGGGATGGCCCTGATCCGGGTGAAGGTCCGGCCGAAGATCAGCAGCCAGAGGGCCGGCTGGACCGCCCGGGTGCAGAGCTCGGTGCGGTCGTGGCGCAGCTTCCGTAGCTCGACCGCGCACATCGCGCCGACGCGGGCGGGCAGCAGCAGCCGGCCCGGGCGGGGCTGCCGGGGTTGGAGCAGCAGATCGATGCCGTGGGCGCGGGCGGGGTCAGCCGACACGGCGGGCGGTGCGGCGGGGGCTTGGACATCGCGGAAATCTCCTGCCTCGTCATCGAGACCGCTGCCCGCCACGTCGCGGAAGACGTCCTCCAGCGTGGGCAGCGTGTCCGTGGCCGCGCCCGCGGCGCGGCGGCGGGCGCCGAGTCCTTCCCTGAGCTCGGCCGGCGTGCCGAGGGCCCGGATCCGGCCGCGGTCCATCAGGGCGACCCGGTCGCAGTACTGGTCGGCCTCGTCCATGGAGTGGGTGGTCACGAGCACGGTCATGCCGGTGGCCGCGCGGACCACGCCGATGTGCTCCCAGGCGCTGGTGCGGGCGATCGGGTCCAGGCCGATCGTGGGCTCGTCGAGGATCAGCAGCCGCGGGGCGCTGACCAGGGCCTGGGCGAGTTCGAGCCGGCGGACCATGCCGCCGGAGCAGGTGGCGGCGAGCCGGTCGGCGGCGTCGGCGAGGTCGACGGCCGCCAGGGCCTGGGCGAAGAGATGTACTCGAAACGGCAGCCGCCCCCAGGGACGCCTGGGGTCACAAATGAGCGTATTGTCGGAATTGTTTCGTTGTCTCCCCGCCCGGGAATGGGCGATGAAGTGCTTCGGACAGGAGGCACGTCCGTGGGAGCCGCCCGGGCCCGCGGTGCCCTCCGTGAGGTCCGAGTCCGCGCTTTCCATGGTGTCTGTCCTTTCGGCACCTGCTCAGGGAGGTGCGCACCATGCGTATCGCCGGCAGCACCAGACCGCACCCCCACGACGACGCCCCCGACACCGCCGCAGCGTTCGAACGTCTCGTGCGGCTGCCCGAGGGGCCCGAGCGCAAGGCCCTGCGTGACGAGCTGGTCGAGGCCTGGCTGCCCATGGCCGAGCGGATCGCCGTCCGCTTCCGGGGCCGTGGCGAGGCCCTGGAGGACCTCTACCAGGTGGCGGCCCTCGGTCTCGTCAAGGCCGTCGACCACTACGACCCGGCGCGCGGCAACGCCTTCGAGGCCTACGCCGTGCCGACGGTCACCGGCGAGATCAAGCGCCACTTCCGCGACCATATGTGGACGCTGCACGTCCCCCGCCGGGTCCAGGACCTGCGCAACCGCGTGCGGCACGCCGTCAAGGAGCTGTCGCAGACGACCCCCGGCCGCTCCCCCACGGTCGCCGAGATCGCCGAGTACGCCCACCTCACCGAGGGCGAGGTGCGCACCGGCATGGAGGCCCTGGAGTGCTTCTCCGCCCTGTCGCTGGAGGCGGAGATGCCCGGCACGGACGGCTACGCCCTCGGGGACGCGATCGGCGGGCCGGACCCGGCCTTCGACATCGTCGTCAACCGCGTGGCCGTCAAGCCCTGTCTTCAGGCGCTGCCGGAGCGCGAGCGGATCATCCTCTACCTGCGGTTCTTCAAGGGCATGACGCAAAGCCGCATCGCGGAGCAGCTCGGCATATCGCAGATGCACGTCTCCCGGCTGCTCAGCAGTTGCTTCGCCCATCTGCGTGAGGAGCTGCTCACCGAGGCCGGATGAACGCGCGACCCCATGTCGGTGCCGCCGGGGCGGATCACTGCTCCGGCGGCGCTTCGGGGATCTGGGTCGGTCCGGCGCGGTCGAGGGCGTCCTCCAGCTCGGCCCGTATCTCCCGGGGCATCACACCGGTGCGTCCCCACACGAGGATCAGTTCCGCGACGTTGCGCAGCTTGATGTTGGTGTGCTGGGAGACCTCCTTCAGCACGGCCCAGCCCTGGTCGGGCGAGATCCGGCCGAGCACGACGATCATCCCGATCGCCTGGTCCACGACCGCGTGGGAGACGACCGCCTCCTTCAGTTGCCGGACTTCTTCCTGCAACTCGAAGATCCGCTCCGAGCCCCCGTCCGTGGGCATGGTCACCTCCGGGTCCGGTGCGCCGCTGTCCTCATGGCCTCGTGTGGTGCTTGAGTGCCTTGACGCAGTGTCCGACGCCTCCATCGTCGTCACTCGGCCCGCCCGGTGCCACCGGGGCGGTCCAGGCCGGTCCACCACACCGTTTCGGTGCCGTCGCCGGGGTACTCGGCAGGCGCCCACGGGGGTTCCGGTTGGACACTGGTGTCATTCCTCCGGTGGCTGCCAGGCCTACGAGATCAGGACGCGACTGCCATGAACCACGACACCCCCACCCCCTTCGGCACAAAGGACGTCGTCTCTTCGCACTCCGTGTTCGGAGCACCGTGCTGGGTGAGTCTGACCAGCAGGGACGTCAAGGCGACCGAGGAGTTCTACGGGGCCGTGCTGGGCTGGCAGTGGCGGCCGGCCAAGCTCGGCGACCGGTTCCGGATCGCACTTGCGGACGGCTCGCCGGTGGCCGGGATCGCGGGGGTGGCCACCATGTGGCAGATGGCGGTGGCGTGGACGCCCTACTTCGCCGTGCGGAGCGCGGACGACGCCGTGGCCCGGGTCCAGGAACGCATGGGCACGGTCGCCGTCGGGCCGATCTCGCTGCCGCCGGGGCGGGCGGCGCTGCTGGCCGACCGGGACGGGGCGACCTTCGGGATCTGGGAGGGCGACCTGTTCACCGACTGGGAGACCTGGCGCAACGCGCAGCCGGCCTTCATCACACTGCACACGCGTGACGCCTTCGACGCCGCCATCTTCTACGGCGAGGTCCTCGACTGGGCGTCGGAGAGTCCCGGCTGCTGCGAGGTGCACTACGAGGGCGGGGAGGTCGTGCTGCGCAGCCGCGGTGACGTCGTGGCACGGATCGAGTCCGGGGCGCTGGAGGCGGCCCCCGACCCGACGATCCGGCCGCACTGGCAGGTCCACTTCACGGTCGACGACGTCGAGGCCTGCACCCGGGCCGCGGAACTGCACGGCGGCAGCGTGCTGTCCAAGGGCACAGACGAGGCCGTGCTGCGCGATCACGACGGCGCACAGTTCACGGTGACGGCGCGCCGGGGGCGGTGACTCGGGCGCGGACGTCCATGACAGGATCCGCCGCCCCCGTCATCATCCCGCCTCGTTGCGCCCACGCCGGGAGGGCCGGGACAGCAGGACCATGCTGCGGGACCCGACCATCAGGGCCGTGCCCGCCTTGTGTTCCGATTCATCAGGGATGCCCTCCGGGTCGGCGGTGTCGATCAGGGCCGTCCAGCGTTCGCCGTAAGTGGCGTCCGGGAGGCGGAAGTCGACCGGTTCCCAGTGGCTGTTGAGCAGCAGCAGGAACGAGTCGTCGACGACGGGGCGGCCGCACGGGTCGGGTTCGGCGATGGCGTCGCCGTTGAGGAAGACGCCGACGCAGTGCGCGTCGCCGCGATCCCAGTCGTCGTCGGTCATCTCCTGGGCGTCGGGCGCCAGCCACACCAGGTCGGGCAGCGGCTGGTCCGCGCGGGTCAGGGTCTCGCCGAGGAAGAAGCGGCGCCGGCGCAACACGGGGTGCCCGGTGCGCAGCCGGATGACGTACCGGGTGAACTCCAGCAGGTCGCGCTGTTCCTCGGTGAGCCGCCAGTCGATCCAGGAGATCTCGTTGTCCTGGCAGTAGGCGTTGTTGTTGCCGCGCTGGGTGCGCCCCAGTTCGTCGCCGTGGCAGAGCATCGGGATGCCCTGGGAGAGCAGCAGCGTGGCGAGGAGGTTGCGTTGCTGACGGGCGCGCAGCTCCAGCACGGCCGGATCGCGGGTCGCGCCCTCGGCGCCGCAGTTCCAGGACCGGTTGGCGCTCTCGCCGTCCTGGTTGTCCTCGCCGTTGGCCTCGTTGTGCTTGTCGTTGTAGGAGACGAGGTCGCGCAGGGTGAATCCGTCGTGCGCGGTGACGAAGTTGACGCTGGCGCGGGGCCGGCGCCTGCTGTGCGCGTACAGGTCCGAGGAGCCGGTCAGCCGGGAGGCGAACTCGCCGAGCGTGTGCTCCTCACCGCGCCAGAAGTCGCGCACCGCGTCGCGGTACATGCCGTTCCACTCCGACCACAGCGGCGGGAAGTTGCCCACCTGGTAGCCGCCCTCGCCGACGTCCCACGGCTCCGCGATCAGCTTGACGCGGCTGATCACCGGGTCCTGCTGGATCAGGTCGAAGAACGCCGACAGCCGGTCCACCTCGTGGAACTGCCGGGCCAGGGTGGCCGCGAGGTCGAAGCGGAAGCCGTCGACATGCATCTCGGTGACCCAGTACCGCAGCGAGTCCATGATCAGTTGGAGCACGTAGGGGTGGCGCATGAGCAGGCTGTTGCCGGTGCCGGTGGTGTCGTAGTAGTGGTCCCAGTCGCCGTCGACCAGGCGGTAGTACGAGGAGTTGTCGATGCCGCGGAAGGACAGGGTGGGACCCTTCTCGTTGCCCTCGGCGGTGTGGTTGTAGACCACGTCGAGGATCACCTCGAGCCCGGCCGCGTGCAGGGTCCTCACCATCGACTTGAACTCGGCGACCTGCTGGCCGCGGGTGCCGTCGGCGGCGTAGCCGTTGTGCGGGGCGAAGAAGCCGATGGTGTTGTAGCCCCAGTAGTTGGCCAGGCCGCGGTCGTGCAGTACGCCGTCGTGGACGAACTGGTGCACCGGCATCAGCTCCACCGCCGTGACGCCCAGCGAGGTGAGGTGCCCGACGGCGGCGGGGTGGGCGAGCCCGGCGTAGGTGCCGCGCAGCTCGGCGGGGATCTCGGGATGGGTGCGGGTCAGGCCCTTGACGTGCGCCTCGTAGATCACCGTGTCGGCGTAGGGCCGGCAGGGCCGGGTGTCGTCACCCCAGTCGAAGGCCGGGTCGGTCACCACTCCGAGCATGGTGTGCCCGGCGCTGTCGGCCGGGTCGGGGCCGTCCGGGTTGCGTTCGTAGAGCGAGGGGTGGTTGTCGATCTGCCCGTCGACCGCGCGTGCGTAGGGGTCCAGGAGCAGCTTCGCCGGGTTGCAGCGGTGGCCGGCGGCCGGGGCCCACGGCCCGTGCACCCGGTAGCCGTAGCGCTGGCCGGGGCCGACGCCGGGGAGGTAGCCGTGCCAGACGAAGCCGTCGACCTCGGTCAGCGGCACCTGGGTGTGGGTGCCGTCGTCGTCGACGAGGACCAGCTCGACGCGTTCGGCCACCTCGCTGAAGAGCGCGAAGTTGGTGCCCTCCCCGTCGTACTCGGCGCCCAGCGGGTAGGGGCGCCCGCTCCACGCGGACACCCCTTTCCGGGTCTGCCGGCGGGTCACCGGGCCTCCTCCAGGACCTCGCCCGGCGTACTGGCGGGGCCGGCCAGCTGCGCGACGCGCACCTCGCGGGGCACCTCGAGGCCCTCCCGCTCCCGCGGGGCGGGCGCGGTCGGCACGAGCGGGACGCGTTCGCCGGCCCGGGCGCGCTGCGAGAACCAGATGACCTTGCTGCCGGTCTCGGTGGCGCAGCAGCCCCAGCCGTCGCTCATCGCCGCGAGGTGCTCCAGGCAGCCACGCAGCTCCTGGTCCGGGCGCAGGGCGCGGTCGTTGTCCCCGATGGCGGTGATCAGGTGCTGGCCGTTCCACCACATCTCGATCGACGTGTTCTTGTCCGTGGCGTGTTCGTCGATGGCCTTGAGCAGCATCTCGGCACCGCCGCAGACGGGCTGGACCAGGTTGTCCAGGTCCCAGAACCTCAGGTGAGCGGCCAGAATGCGGCTGACCTGTCCCACCCGTTCCGGGCTGACTTCCACGTCGAGGTGGTAGTAGCAGGGCACTGCGGTCTTCATCGGTTGGCTCCTCACCGCGAAGCTCAGCTCCTCCTCGCTCCCGCGGTCCTGCGGGACGAGCCCCGAACACGGAACGTGAGCGCGTATCGCTTCTGAGTCACCCTCAGCCTGAGGGTGCTAGCCCGTTCGTGCAACACGAGCGCACAGCTGAGGCGCATGAACGCCCAAGTGAGCACGCCCGGATGGCCCTCACGGCTCAGCCGAGCCGTTGTTGGTTGAGGATCCAACAAGACGCTGCGTCGTCGCCCGTGCACCATGTGTGAAGAACTCGATCGCCGTTACGGGTCCGTGCCGCTGTGGGCACGGCCGCCGTCCGACCGTCGGGAGACCGTGCCCCTCGAGCCCGAAAGGTGATCGGCGCCATGCTGCTACCCGCCAAAGCCGAAGTCGCCCGGCAGTTGCGGCGTTACCGGGCCTGGGAACGCGTCATGCTCGCGGCACCGAACGACCGCACGGTGCGGGCCACGTTCGAGGACTCGGGCTACACGCTCTGCGTGCTGATGGGCAAGCGCTGCGCGCGGGAGGCGGCGGACGCGGCCGAGCGGTATCTGCGCACCAACCAGGTCGCCTATTTGCAGGAACAGCAGGTGACCTATCTGCAGGAACAGCAGGTCACCTGTCTGCAGGAGCAGAACGAACGGCCCCGTCCGGCCGCCGCGGTCCGGCGAAGACCGCCGGCGGCGGAGCGGCGCTCTCCCGCGGGACGGTAGCCGCCGCACACATCTCGTCCCCTGGACCGGGCCCCTGGCCCGGCTTTCGAGCACGGTGGAGGTGAGGACCATGAGTAGGACCCGGGCCATCGGCCGTATCCCGGTACGGGACGTCCGCCCGGCCGTGGAGAGCGGCAACCGGCCGGCCAAGGCGGTCGTGGGAGAGACGTTCGAGGTCACCGCCACCGTGTTCCGGGAGGGGCACGACGCGGTCGCCGCCAATGTCGTCCTGAAGGATCCCGAGGGCCGCCCCGGGCCGTGGACGCCGATGCGTGAGCTGGCCCCGGGCAGCGACCGCTGGGGCGCCGAGGTCACCGCGGACGCCGTCGGCCGCTGGACGTACCGGGTGGAGGCCTGGAGCGACCCGGTGGCCACCTGGCGCCACACGGCGGGCATAAAAGTGCCGGCCGGCATCGACCCCGGCCTGGTCCTCGATGAGGGCGCCGAACTCTACGAGCGAGCGGCGGCCGGCGTTCCCAGGGAAGCCGGCCGCGATGTGCTGCTCTACGCCGCCAAGGCACTGCGCGACGACTCGTTGCCCCCGGCGGCGCGGCTGGCGGCGGCACTGACGCCTGAGGTGGACGAGGTCCTGGCCCGGCATCCGCTGCGGGACCTGGTCACCACCTCCGAGCCGCTGCCCCTCCTGGTCGAGCGGGAGCGG
>NZ_JBITJK010000028.1:0-124211 GCF_044459945.1 Streptomyces sp. NPDC050164 | reverse complement strand
CGTCCACCGCTCCGTCCAAGCCCTGGAACGCGACATCCGCGCCTGGCTCGCCGACTGGAACGAACACCCCAGGCCGTTCATCTGGACCAAGACCGCCGACGAGATCCTCGACAAAGTAGCCGCCTACTGCCGACGAATCTCCGACTCAGGTCACTAGCGGGTGTCGACGATGCCGCCGGTCACCGCGATGACCTCGCCGACCGTGTAGCTGGAGTCGGCGTCGGAGGCGAGGTAGACGTACGTCGGTGCGATCTCCTCCGGCTGGGCCGCGCGTTCGACGGGGGCCTCGCTGCCGATGTGGGCGAGTCCGTCCGGCGGCATGTGCTGGTCCGCCTCGTTGAGCGGCGTCCAGGTCGGGCCCGGCGCGACGACGTTCGCGCGCACGCCGCGCTTGGCCAGGTGCACGGAGACTGACTTGGTCAGGGTGATCAGCGCGGCCTTGGACGCCGCGTAGTCGATCATCGTCGTACTGCCCTTGAGCGCCTCTTCGGTCGCGGTGGCGATGACCGCGTCGCCGGGCTCCAGGTGAGGCAGCGCCGCCATGAGCAGGTGGAAGTACGCGTAGACGTTCGTCTTGAACGTCCGGTCGAAGTCCTCGGCGGTCAACTGGTCGAGTTCGAGCTTGCTGTTGAGGTACGCGGCGTTGCTCACCAGGATGTTCAGCCCGCCGAGCTCCGCCGCCGTCCGCTCGACGGCCTCTCGGCAGAACTCCGGGTCGGTGAGGTCGCCGGGCAGCAGCAGGCAGCGCCGGCCCTGCTCCTCCACCTCACGCCGGACCCGGTCCGCGTCCACCTGCTCCTCGGGCAGATACACGAGGGCGACGTCGGCGCCCTCCCGCGCGTACAGCAGCGCCACCGCTCGTCCGATACCGGAGTCGCCGCCGGTGATCAGCGCGGCCTTTCCTTCCAGCTTCCCGCTGGCCCGGTAGCGGCTCGCCCGATAGCGCGGCCGGGTGTGCATGTCGGCCTCGAGGCCGGGCCGCTGCTGCTTGTCGGAGTCGTAGGGCGGGTCGGGCTCGGACACGACCTGCGGTGCGGACCGTTCCTGCTCGGGCTGCACGGGCTTTCCTTTCGCCGGTGTTGTGCATGGCGCGGCCGTTCACCTCGGTCACGCCGTTTCTTCCCCGCACCGCGTGCCCACATCGGCGGCAGGCATGTTCCCCGTTGTCGCCCGGCCGACGCCGCGCCGACCGGCATGGCCGCACCCGCAAGGGGTACTCAGTCGATCTTGGAAGGCCCGGCCGGCGGGCCTGCTGTCGGAAGGAGATCCGTGTCTGACGAGACGGTGAAGAACGTCTTCGTGATCGGGCTCGACGAGGCCAATCTGCCGACGCTGCGGGCGGTTCCCGGAGCTGACCGGCTGCGCTTTCACCAACTGCTGACCGTGGAGGAACTCCAGGTCGGCGAGGTGCACCTGCCCACGCTGTTCGACAAGGCCCGTGCGGTGCTGGACGCCTTCGACGGCAGCATCGACGCGATCGTCGGCTACTGGGACTTCCCGGTCAGCACCCTCGTGCCGATGCTGAGCGAACGCTACGGCACGCGGAGCACCAGCCTGGAGTCGGTGGTCAAGTGCGAGCACAAGTACTGGAGCCGTCTTGAGCAGCAGAAGGCGACCGACCGGCACCCGGGCTTCGACAGGGTCGACCTGTCGGCCGAGCCGCCTCGCCCGCCCGAGAAGGTGACCTTCCCGATGTGGGTCAAGCCCGCGCTCTCCTACTCGTCCGAACTCGCCTTCGGAGTCGATGACGAGGAGGAGTTCCGCAAGGCCGTCACCGAGATCCGCGAGGGCATCTCCCGCATCGGCCGCCCCTTCGAGCACATCCTCGAACGCATCGACCTGCCCCCGGAGATGGACGGCGTCGGCGGCCGGGTCTGTCTGGCGGAGGAGGCCATGTCCGGCGTCCAGGTCGCCGTCGAGGGCTACGCCCGCCAGGGCGAGGTGACCATCTACGGAGTCCTGGACTCCATCCAGTACCCGGACTCCCCCTGCTTCCTGCGCCACCAGTACCCCTCGACGCTGCCGCCGGCGGTCATCGCGGAGCTCCACGACGTCTCGGAGCGGGTGATGCGGCAGATCGGAATGGACTCGGCCACCTTCAGCATCGAGTACTTCTACGACCCGCGGACGCAGTCGATCAACCTGCTGGAGATCAACCCCCGGCACTCCCAGTCGCACGCGGAGCTGTTCCAGTACGTCGACGGCGTCCCCAACCACCACTGCATGGTCAGCCTCGCGCTCGGCGAGGACCCGCGCATGCCGCACCGCGAGGGCCCGTACGCGATGGCGGCGAAGTGGTACCACCGCTGGTTCACCGACGGCGTGGTGCGCCGGGTACCAGGGCCCGAGGAGATCGCCCGCATCGAGCGGGAGACACCGGGCGTGCGCATCGAGGTGGTCCCCGAGGAGGGCACGCGGCTCTCGGAACTGCCCGGACAGGACAGCTACAGCTACGAGTTGGCGCACATCTTCACCGGCGGGGCGGACGAGGAGGAGCTGCGGGAGAAGTTCGACCACTGCGTGGCCGCCCTCGGCCTCGCCTTCGACGAACCCCCGCCGGAGTGAAGCCCCGCCGGAGTGAACCCCCACGAGAGTAAGGAGCACGTGGGTTCCATGCGTTACGTGACCAACCTGCCCTACGCCACGAAGGAAGAAGAGCACGTCACGATCCCGATGTCCGACGGGGTCCGGCTCTCCGCGCACATCTGGCGTCCCACCTCGTCGGACCACGAGCCGGTGCCCGCGGTGCTGGAGTACATCCCGTACCGCAAGCGCGACCTGACGGCCGTACGCGACTCGATCCACCACCCGTACCTCGCCGGACACGGCTACGCCTGTGTCCGCGTCGACCTGCGCGGCACCGGCGACTCGGAGGGCGTGCTGCGCGACGAGTACCTGGAACGGGAGCAGGCGGACGCGGAGGAGGTCCTGGCATGGCTGACGGAGCAGCCCTGGTGTGACGGCGGCACGGGCATGATGGGCATCTCCTGGGGCGCGTTCGCGGCGCTGCAGGTGGCGGCCCGCAGGCCGCCGGGCCTTAAGGCCATCGCCATCGCCTCCTTCACCGACGACCGGCACGCCGACGACATGCACTACATGGGCGGTGCCCTGCTGTCGGACAACCTGGCCGAGGCGGGCACGATGTTCGCCTACGGCACCTGCCCGCCCGACCCGGCCGTGGTCGGCGACCGCTGGCGCGAGATGTGGCACGAACGGCTGGAGCACACCGAGCCCTGGGTCCTCCCATGGCTGCGCCACCAGCGCCGCGACGACTACTGGCGGCACGCCTCGGTGTGCGAGGACTACAGCAGCGTGCGCTGCCCGGTCCTGGCCTCCAGCGGCTGGGCGGACGGCTACTCCAACGCCGTGACCCGGCTGCTCGGCCACCTGGACGTGCCCCGCAAGGGGCTGATCGGCCCCTGGTCGCACAAGTTCCCCCACCTCGGGGAGCCCGGCCCCGCCATCGGCTACCTCCAAGAGCTCGTACGGTGGTGGGACCACTGGCTCAAGGGCCTCGACAACGGCGTCATGGACGGACCCATGCTGCAAGCGTGGATGCAGGACAGCGTGCCGCCCTCCACCGCGTACGAGGAGCGGCCGGGACGCTGGGTCGGCGAGCCGGACTGGCCCTCCCCGCACATCCGGCAGGCCGTTCATCCGCTCACCCGGCACACGATCGGACCCCCGCGGGAGGCGGCGGGCGACGGGAACGCCCCCGACGGCGACGCGATGACCGTGCAGTCGCCCCTGTCCGTGGGCCAGTTCGCGGGCAAGTGGGCCTCCTACAACGCGCCCCCGGACCTGCCGTACGACCAGCGCGAGGAGGACGGCGGTTCCCTCGTCTTCGACAGCGAGCCGCTGACCGAGCCGTTGGAGATCCTCGGCTCACCGACCGTGGAACTCGACCTGTCGGTCAGCGAACCGGTCGCCCTGGTGGCCGCGCGGCTGTCCGACGTGAGCCCGGACGGCTCCGCGACCCGTGTCTCGTACGGCATCCTGAACCTCACCCGCCGCGACAGCACGGAGTCCCCCGAGCAGCTGGAGCCGGGCCGCCGCTACCGCGCCACCGTCCCGCTGAACGGGGTGGCCCAGGCGTTCCCGCCGGGCCACCGCATCCGGCTCTCCCTCTCCACGTCCTACTGGCCGCTGGCCTGGCCACCGCCCAAGCCCGCCCTGCTGAGCGTCCACGAGCACTCCAGCACGCTCACCCTGCCGGTGCGGCCGGTGGAGGAGCCGGACGAGGTGCCGGCGTCCCCCTTCGGCGAACCCGAGGGCACTCCCCCGCTCGCCACGAGCCAGGTGACGCCCCCCGAGGAGCGCTGGGAGGTCAAGCGGGACCTGGTCGGGTACCACGCCGAGCTGGACATCGTGAAGGACCGGGGCACGGTCCGCTTCGAGGACATCAACCTGGAAGCCGGGCGCCGCGCCCACGAGCGCTACACGGCGGTCGCCGACGACTTCACCTCGGCCAGCGGCGAGTCCACGTGGACCATGCGGTTCCAGCGGGACGACTGGGACGTGCGGGTGGTGACGCGCACTCAGCTGCGGTGTGATGACACGGACTTCTTCGTGGACGCGACCCTCGACGCCTACGAGGCCGACCGCCGGGTGTTCTCCCGCACCTGGAACGAGCGGGTACCGCGCGACCTGCTGTAGCGGGGCCCGTTCGACCGGGAGGGGCCCCGGCTCCCGGTGCGACACTGCGCGGCGGTGTCCCCGAGCGAGGTATGGCGTGTGGGGGTGCGCGCCGGAACGGCCGCGATGGTGGCGACAGCCGTGTCCCGTCTGCTGGGAGCATGCTCCGGCGGTGGCGGTGGCGGTGGCGGTGGCGGCGACGGCAAAGCCACCGTGCACTCGCCGCGGGCCGGGTCGGCGCATGGGAGATCAGCCCCGCCTCCCCGGACAGCCACACCGGGAGTGACGGGCACCGGGACTACTTCTTCCGCTCCCGCGAGCGACCCGCCGGAGGGCGGCCGTCGAGAGGGCTCTCGGTGTGCGCGACGAAGTCGTCGAGGAGCCGGCGGAGGAACAGGGCGAGCTGCCGCAGTTCCCCGGGTGACCAGGCCGACAGCGCCATCTCCATGCCCCGGCGGCGGACCTCCCGTATGCGGTCGACCGCGTCCAGGCCGGCCTCGGTGAGCTGAACGCGCTGGGCGCGCCGGCCGTCCGGGTCGGGGACGCGGGTCACCCGGCACCGTCGTCGTGCCCGCCGCCCCGGCGGTCCCGGTGCCCGGCCATGTCGGTGACGAACTGGGCGCGGACCTCGGGGTGTCGGACCCGGCTGTCGTGTCACACGCCGTCGTCGCGAACGGCGCGGTCGTCGCGGCCTACGCCACCCGCACGGGGATTTGGCCTCATCGCGCCGGACGACGACGGGGAGGACGACGGTTCGCTCAGCGGGGCGCGACAGCGGACTACACCGACACGTACCACGGCCACTTCGCGCGGCTCGTACCGGACGAGCAGGTGGTCGAGGTGCTCGCGTTCGAGGCCGTCGACCCCGCGCTGGGCGGCACGATGCCCCTGACGACGACACTCGCCGATGCCGAGGGCACCTGGCACCGACGTCCTCGTGGTCCACGAGGACACCCCTAGGGCGTGCACACCGACGGCAGCGCCCGCCCCAGCCCCTTCAGGTGGAGCGCGTCGAGCCGGTGGGTGTACGCGGACCAGCCGGCGGCCGTGGCCAGGCGCGGGCCGCACGACGGCAGGGCCCGGGCCCGTTCCGTGTCGTCGAGCGCGGCCAGCAGCTGTGTGGTGATGCGGTCGAGGGCCGGGCGGACCTCCTTGGCCAGGTCCGGCCGTTCGGTGGGGCGCTCGCCGGGGTTCGCGTCCCAGCGGGCGTACAGGCCCCGCTGCACCAGCTTGTTCGCCTCCATCTGGTCCCGGAACACGGCGGCCACGGCGTCCGGGGCGAGGCCGAGGCCGGCCGCCCGGGCACGGACGTCGTCCAGGATCCGCGCCTCGCGCTCCGGGTCGTCGATCGGCGTGTCCGTGCCGTACTTGGCGGCGGCGACCTTGTCGGCCAACAGCAGCCGCTGGGCGAGCAGTTCGGTCACCGGCGCCAGGCCCGAGGTCGTGCCGTGCGTGGCGGCCGTGTGACGTACGGGGGCGGGCCGCTCCGCGGCGGTGGCCGGGCCCGCCGTCCCAACGGCCAGAGTGGCCGCGGCCGTCAGGGTGCTGAGGAGGGTGAGGGCGGACCGGAGACGTCGTGGGCGCACAGGGGTGTCCTTCCGTGGGGGCGAAGCGCCGGACCGCAGCGCTGTCCCGCAACCTACCGATCGCCCCCGGCGCGTGGTTCACCGAGGTCCCAGAACAGGCCCGCCATGATGCGCAGCCCTTCGCGGGCCACCGACCCCAACAGGTGTTCGTCAGGGGCGTGTTGGGAGCAGGAGGGGTGGGAGTGCGGGATCCACACGGTGGGCAGGCCGAGGATGTCCGCGAAGGCGTCGTTGGGGAGGGTGCCGCCGAGGTTCGGCAGGACGGCCGGTTCCTTGCCCGTGGTGTGCCGCAGGGAGTCCACGGCCCGGCGGACCCAGGGGTCGTCCGGGCTGAGGCGGGTCGCGGGGACGGCCTGGAGCACCTCGACGTCGACCATGGACAGGCCGTGGGCGTCGAGGTGGTCGCGGACGATGCGTTCGAGGTCGCGCCAGGGCGTGCCGACGACGAAGCGGAGCTGGACGTCGGCGTGGGCGGTGCCGGGGATGGCCCCGACGGGCTTGGCGGGATCCCCGGCTGCCAGGGTGAGGACCTCCAGGGTGTTCCAGCCGAAGACGCGTTCGGCCGGGGTGAGCCCCGGCTCTCCCCAGTCGGTGTCCACCTCCGGGTCGCCGTCCCCGCCGCCCACGGTGAGGTCCGCCAGGGCGGCCGCGACGGGCTCGGGCAGCGCCGGCGGCCGCAGTCCCTCCACCAGGATGCGGCCCCGGGAGTCGACCAGGGTGGCCAGAGCGCCGGCGAGGACCGTGGCCGGGTTGCGCAGGGCGCCGCCCCAGTTGCCCGAGTGGTGGGCGCCCTCGCGCAGGGCCACGCGCAGGCGGAAGTTGGCGGCGCCCCGGGAGCCGAGGAACAGGGTGGGGCGGCCGGCCGCGAGGCGCGGACCGTCGGAGGCGATGAGCAGGTCGGCGGCCAGGTCGTCCGTCAGCCGGCGGCAGACCTCGTGCAGGCCCGGTGAGCCCGACTCCTCCCCCGTCTCCACGAGCACCTTCAGGTTGAAGCCGAGCCGGCCTCCCCGAGCGGCCAGGACCTGTTCGAGCGCGGCCAGGTTGACGGTGTGCTGGCCCTTGTTGTCGGCGGTGCCGCGCCCGTAGAGGCGGTCGCCCTCGACGACGAGTTCCCAGGGGGACAGTCCGGTGCGCCAGCGGCCGTCCTGGCCGGGGACGACGTCGCCGTGGCCGTAGACCAGGACGGTGGGCAGGCCGTCGGCCTCGTGCCGGTGGGCGAGCAGGAACGGTCCCGCGTCCGGCACCGGGTTGTCGACGATCCGTACGGTCGCGCCCAGGCGGCGTACGGCGGGGGCGAGTTCGTCGGCCAGATAGGCGCGCAGCGGGCCCGTGCCGTCGGGCGGCGGGCTCTGGGTCGGGAACGCGACCCGGCGCCGCAGGTCGGCGAGGAAGCCGCCGGAGTCGAAGTAGGCCTGCGCCAGGCCGATGGCGGTCTCACGTGTCGTCATGCCGTCCACTCCCGGTGTCCGTCGGGCCGGGTACGGCGGCCAGGCGGCCGTCCTCCCGGTCGAGCCAGTGCCGCCGCAGCGCCCGGAGCACGACGGAGACGTCGAAGGAGATCACCCCGTCAAGCTCCGCCAGGTCCCGGGTGAGGAACTCAGCGAGACCCTCCTCGTCACGGAAGACGCCCTGGTGGACGACCGAGAAGGTGCCCGCGTTGGTCGACACGTACCGGGCGGAGGAGTGCCGGGCGAGCGTCCGGGCCGCCTCGCGCACCCCGCCCGGTGACACGGTCAGGGCGACCACCGCCTCCAGGGCGTAGCCGAGCAGTGCGGGCTCGATCTCCACGCGGGGTCGGACCAGTCCGCGCTGGAGCAGCGACTGGGTGACGCGGTAGGCGGTGGACTGCCCGATGCCCAGTTCCCGGGACACCTGCGCGGCGGTCATCCGGCCGTCGGCGGCGAGCAGCCGCAGCGTGCGCAGTTCGTCACCGGTGGGGCGGGCGGGGCGGTCCGTGCCGCCCGGGTCCGTCTCGCGTTCCTCGGCGGTGTACGTGGCGAGCAGTTGGTGCTGGTCCTCCGTCAGGCGGGGCAGCCGCCAGGCGTCGGACTTGGTGTCGGCGCGCAGGACGAGTTCGGTCCGGGTGGAGCGTACGCCGGGGAGCGTGGCGATGCGCCGGGTGAGCAGGTCGCGGGCTTCGGCGCGGCGCGCGGGCTGGACGACGCAGTAGACGTCCGCCTGCCCGGCGGTGACCGCGACGTGGGCCGCTTCGGGCAGTTCGGCGAGCCGCCGGGCGACGTCGACGGTCCGTCCCGGCGCGGCGGACACCCACACGTGCCAGGGAGTGCCCTCGCCGGACACCGACAGGTCGACCTGGCCGATCACCCGCAGCAGCCGGTTCGACTCCAGCCGGGCCAGCCGCCGTCCCACGGTGCTCGCCGACACACCCAGCGCCTGGGCCAGCAGGCTGAGCGGGGCGCGCGGTGCGCGCTGGAGCGCGGCGACCAGGTCGAGGTCGTCGTCGTCCAGAGCGTTCTCCATGCGACCCATCCTCCACGGAATGAATCCGTCAACCAGCGACTTCACACGACCGATACGACCGCAACAACCTTTTTACTTGCATGATTTCATCAAGAGGGTCGTCAATAGGGATGTGACCACCGCCACTTCACCCCCGCCGCCCGACGCCCCCTCGAAGCAGCTCTCCCGACTGCTCGCCGTCCTCGGGCGCATCGAACGCCTCGGCAACAAACTCCCCCACCCCTTCTGGCTGTTCGGTGTGCTCAGCGTCGTCCTGGCGCTGGTCAGCTGGCTCCTGTCGGCCACCGGGGCCTCCGCGCTGAACCCCGCCACCGGCAAGACGGTGGGGGTGCGCAGCCTCGTCTCGGGCGAGGGGCTGCGGATGATGATCTCCGACGCGGTGACCAACTACGCCACGTTCCCGCCGCTGGGCACGATCCTCGTGGTCATGCTGGGCGTGGCGGTCGCCGACCGGTCGGGGCTGCTGCCCGCGATGCTGCGGGCGGCCGTCGCCCGGGTCCCGGCCCGGTGGCTGACGTTCACGCTCGCCTTCACCGCCATGGTCGCGCACGTCGCGTCCGACGCGGCCTACGTGGTGCTGGTGCCGCTGGGCGCGATGGCGTTCCGGGCGGTGGGGCGCAGTCCGATGCTCGGTGCCGTGGTGGCGTTCGTGTCGGTGTCCGCCGGCTACGACGCGAGCCCGCTGGTCACACCGACGGACGCGATCCTGGCCGGGCTCACGACGGCCGCCGCGCACACGGTGGACCCCTCGTACGTGGTCAACCCGCTGTCCAACTACTTCTTCTCCGTGGCCTCCTCGGTCCTCCTGGCCCTCGTCGTCACCGTCGTCACGGAGAAGGTCATCGCCCGGCGGGTGGCGGCGATGCCCGAGGAACCGGAGCCAAAGGACGCTCCCGAGGCCGCCGGTACGGAAGCCGGGGGACTGACGCTGCGCCCGGAGGAGCGCAGAGGGCTGCGCAACGCGGGTCTCGCGCTGCTGGCGTACGCCGCGCTGGTCGTGGCGGCGATGGCCCCGGCCGGATCTCCGCTGCGCGGCGAGGGCGGCAGCATCGTGCAGTCGCCGGTGCTCACCGGCATCGCGGTCGTGCTGGCGGTGGCGTTCCTGATCGTGGGCGCCGTGTACGGGCGCACGGTCGGGACCGTGACGACGGGCCGGGACATCCCCGACCAGATGGCGAAGGGCCTGCGCGAGATGGCGCCGATCCTGGTGCTGTTCTTCGCCATCTCCCAGTTCCTGGCGTACTTCAAGTGGACCGGCGTCGGCGAGGTCCTGGCGATCCGGGGCGCCGGCCTGCTGAAGTCGGCGGGCATCACGGGACCGGTCGCGTTCCTCGGAGTCCTGCTCGTCTGCACGGTGATCAACCTGCTCGTCACCAGCGGCTCCGCCCAATGGGCCCTGGTCTCCCCGGTGTTCGTGCCGATGTTCATGCTGCTCGACATCCCGCCCGAGGTGACCCAGGCGGTGTACCGCATCGCCGACTCGTGCACCAACGCGGCGACCCCGATGAGCGCCTACTTCGTGATGACCCTGGGTGTCGTCCAGCGCTACCGGCGCTCGGCCGGCATCGGCACGCTGCTGTCGCTGACCCTGCCGCTGTGCCTGGTCATGCTGGCGGCCTGGACGCTGCTGTTCTACGCCTGGTGGGCGCTGGGCATTCCCCTGGGCCCCGGGGTGCCCGTCCGCTGACCGTCCGGCCGCTTTCGTACGTACGAGGAGGACCGCCCATGTCCCTGACCCGTGTCGAGTCGCTGGCCCGGAGCGCCCTGCCGGAGATGACCGGCGACCTGCGGACGCTGGTCGAGCTGGAAACCCCCAGCGACGACAAGGAGTTGCTGGCCGCAGGGCTCGCCGCCGTCGAGACCTGGACCCACCACAGGCTCGGCCCGCCGGACGAGTCGCGGCGGTACGACGGCGGTGCGCACGGCGACATGCTGGAGCTGCTGTACCGGGGCACGTCGCCGGCGGTGGTGCTGGTCCTGTGCCACTACGACACGGTGTGGCCGGCCGGCACGCTCGCCGAGTGGCCCTTCCGGGTGAGCGAGGACGGGCGGGCCACCGGACCGGGCGCGTTCGACATGAAGTGCGGCCTGGTGCAGGCGGTGTGGGCGCTGCGGCTGCTGCGGGAACTGGACCTGCCGCGCCCGTCGGTGCGGCTGTTCCTGAACGGCGACGAGGAGATCGGCAGCCCCGCCTCCCGGCCGGTGATCGAGCAGCTGAGCGAGGACGCGACGGCCACGCTCGTGTGCGAGGCGTCGGCCGGGCCGGAGGGGGCGCTGAAGACGTCCCGCAAGGGTGTCGGCCTGTTCGAGGTGACGGTGGAGGGCGTGGAGGCACACGCGGGCCTCGATCCGTACCGGGGTGCCAGCGCCGTGCACGCCCTCGCCGAACTGGTCACCCGCATCGCCGGGCTGGGCTCCCGGGAGCGGGGCACGACGGTCAACGTCGGGCTGATCAGCGGCGGCACCGGCCGCAACGTCGTCGCCGGCCGGGCGAGCTGCGGCATCGACGTCCGGATCCCCGACCCCGCCGAAGCGGCCCGCATCGACGCCGCACTGGCCTCCCTCGCGCCCTGCGACCCCCGGGTCCGGGTCTCGGTCACCGGCGGCTGGAACCGTCCCCCGATGGTGCCGACGCCCGCCTCCCGGCTCCTGTTCAAGCAGGCACACGCGGCGGCGGAGGAGCTGGGGTGGCCCCTGCGGGAGACGGCCGTCGGCGGGGCGAGCGACGGCAACTTCGTCTCCGCGCTCGGCCGTCCCGTCCTCGACGGCCTGGGCGCGGTGGGCGACGGCGCCCACGCACGGCACGAGCACGTCCTGCTGGACCATGTCCCGCCGCGCACGGCGCTGCTGGCGGGGCTGCTCATGGCCGGGGCGGCATAGCCACGGACGCCTCACCGACCTCTGGACGCCCTCACGCGGGCTCGCCTATGGTGCGCTGGCAAGCGCTTTCTGGCCTGCTCATGCCAATCCCACGTGCGCGCAGCCCCGCCGACGGCCCGGACGAGGAACCGACGCGGGTCTGACGCGGAAAGGCAGTGTCCCGTGCCGCACAACGAGCCCCACAGACCGTCACACCCGTCATGGACCCGCAAGTCGTTCTTACGGGGAATGGCAGCCGTCGGCGCCGCCCCCCTGCTCCCCGCCGCCGTACTCCCCACCGCCACCGCCGAGGCCGCCCCCTCGGCGCGAGGGGACTTCCCGCTGCTCCGGAACGGCACCCCCGCGGACGTGTTCGTGGACGCGGCGGACGACCCCGCCGTGATCCGCGCGGCCGGTGACCTCGTGGCGGACGTGGAGCGGGTCGGCGGCGTCAGACCACGGCTGCTGCACTCCGTGCCCCGGCAGGCCGAACTCCTGGTCGTGGTGGGGACGATCGGCGCGAGCCCGGTGATCGACCGGCTCGTCCGGAACAGGCGCCTGGACGTCTCCCGGGTCCAGGGCCGCTGGGAGGCGTCCGTCACCCAGGTCGTGGACCGTCCGCTGCCCGGCGTGGACCGCGCCCTGGTCATCGCGGGCAGCGACCGGCGCGGCACGGTCTACGGCATCTACGACACCTCGGAACGCATCGGCGTCTCGCCCTGGTACTGGTGGGCCGACGTCCCGGTGGTCCGCCGCGACACGGTGACGGTCCCGGCGGGCCCCTTCGTACGCCACGAGCCCGCCGTCCGCTACCGCGGCATCTTCATCAACGACGAGCAGAACCTCACCACCTGGTCCCACCGCACCCAGGAGCCGGACAAGAACATCGGCCCCCGCACCTACGAGCGGGTCTTCGAGCTGCTGCTCCGCCTCAAGGCCAACTACCTCTGGCCCGCGATGCACCCGTACTCCGACTTCTTCAACAAGCACCGCGAGAACCCGGAACTGGCCGACCGCTACGGCATCGTGGTCGGCTCCAGCCACCCCGAGGCCATGCTGCGCAACGGCGTGCACGAGTGGGAGCCGTGGGCCGCGGACCACCGGAACCCCGACGGCACCCTGCCGCTCTACGACTACACGGTGAACCCGGCCGTCATCTCCGACTACTGGCGGGCGCGGGCCCGGCAGAACGCCGGCTACGAGAGCAGCTGGACGATCGGCATGCGCGGCCTGCACGACTCCGCGCTGGAGACGAAGTACGCCACCACGATCCCGGAGAAGGTCGCGGTGATGAACGACATCATCACCGACCAGCGCCGCATCCTGGCCGAGGAGGTGGGCGAGGCGGCCGAGCCGCAGATCTTCATCCCGTACAAGGAGGTCCTGGAGCTGTACAACGCGGGCGTCCAGGTCCCCGAGGACGTCACGCTGATCTGGCCGGACGACAACCACGGCAACATGCGCCAGCTCCCGAACGAGGCGGAGCGCCACCGCTCCGGCGGCAACGGCATCTACTACCACCTCTCCTACTGGGGCCGCCCCAGGAGCTATCTGTGGCTGGACACCACGCAGTTGAGCAAGGTGTGGCAGGAGCTGCGCCGGGTCCACGACCACCAGGCCGACCGGATGTGGATCTTCAACGTCGGTGACATCAAGTCGATCGAGACGGGGCTGTCCTTCTGCCTGGACATGGCGTGGGACGTGGACCGCTGGGGCCCGGACGACGTCGAGGACTTCCTGGTGGAATGGGCCGGGCGCCAGTTCGGCCGGCGCCACGGATCGGAGATCGCCGCCATCCGCACGGAGTACTACCGCCTGGCGGCGGAGCGGCGCCCGGAGTTCATCGACAAGGCGATCTTCTCGACGGTGCACCACGGCGACGAGGCGGGCCGCCGGCTGGCCGCCTACGAGCGGTTGCTGGACCGGGTGCGGAAGCTGGGCGCGAAGCTGCCCGAGCCCTACCGCGACGCCTTCTACGAGCTGGTCGAATACCCGGTGCACGGCGCTTACTTGATGAACCTGAAGTACTACTGGGCGGACCGCAACGCGCTCGCCGTCCGTCAGGGGCACGGCGCGGGCGCCAACCGCTTCGCGGACCTGGCCGAGGCCGCGCACGCCGAGGAGCAGGCGATCACCCGCCGCTACAACTCGGAGATCGCGGGCGGCAAATGGGACGGCATCGTCAACCCCTACCCCTCCCAGATCCCGAAGGCCCCGGGCCGTCCGGCCGTCACGCGGGTGCCCCGCCGGGAGACCTCGGGCCTGGGGCTGGCCGCGGAGGGCAACGAAACGGGAGCGGGCCGGCCGCTCTCCTTCTCCTCCTACACCCGCGACCGCCGCTTCGTGGACGTCTTCAACACCGGTTTCCTGCCACTGGAGTGGCAGGCCGAGCCGAGTCACCCGTGGATCCGGCTGAGCACGGCGGGCGGCGGACTCACCGACCAGACACGGGTATGGGTGGAGATCGACTGGCCGCGGACACCGGAGGGCACCCACCACCCCACGCTGACCTTCACCGGCGCCGGCGCGACCGCCGAGGTACCCCTGCGGGTGGTCAATGACGGCGAACGGGCCCGGCAACGCGCCCGCGGTTTCGTCGAGGCCCACGGCTACGTGTCGATCGACGCCGCGCACTTCGACCGTCAGGTGGCGCGGGGCGGGGCCCGGTGGCGGGTCGTACGCGGCCTGGGACGCCGTACGGCCGCCGTCGAGGCGGTCCCGACGACCGCACCGCCGATCACCGAGGACCTCCCCACCCGGTCACCGGAGCTGCGCTACCGGGTGCGCTTCACCAGCACCGGCACCTTCCCGGTGACCGTCTTCCGGCTGCCCTCCCTCGACGAGCGGGGCAAGCGCCGACTGGCGATCGCCCTCGACGACCAGCCGCCGACACTCCTGTCCGGCCAGGCGATCGCCACCGGCAACCGGGGGGACGCCTGGGCCCGCAACGTCGAGGAGGGCATCGAGAAGCTGACGGCCCGGGTGACCGTCGCGGAGCCCGGGGAGCATGTGCTGCGGGTGTTCATGACCGACGCCGCGATCGCCGTGGACCAGATCGTCATCGACACGGGCGGCCTGCCCGCGAGCTATCTCGCGCCGCCGGAGAGCTACCACCGCGTCTTCAATCCCGGCCCCGCCGTCGCACCGGGCGCGGAGGCACCGGACCAATAGGCCAGTCACCGGCAGGCGCTTGGCACGGCCATCATGTCCATGTCAGGCGTGTCATGACTGCCGCGTCCTTCAGAAGTGCTGACGGGAACACGGATTTCTGCGCGCACAGAAAATCAATAAGGGGGCACATGTAGCAACCGTGATTCGCTCGACGCCCCTCCGTGCATCCGTGCGCCCCTACGGAGAAAGGATTCGGCGAGCCGTCGGCAGATTCCACTGGGCAGGACATGAGGCGAGCATCAAGTCGGTGCGACCGCACCGAGATCCCGTGTGCCAACTGAGGCAGGTGGTATTCGATGAGCGGCTCCGTCCCCGGACCAGCCCGAGATTGGACAGTGGGCACTGCTCCAGGCATATTCCCATTCATCGGCCACGGTATCGACTTGGTCCGTCGGCCGCTGGCTTTTCTGAATTCTTTGCCCGGACACGGGGATCTGGTCGAGTTACGCCTGGGTCCGCAGCGTGCCTGGATGGCGTGTCACCCGGACTTGGTCTCACAGGTGCTCAGGGACCCGCGCACGTTCGACAAGGGCGGCCCCCTCTACGACAGATTGCGGATGCTGCTGGGGGACGGCGTCGGCACCTGCCGGCATCAGGATCACCGGCGCCAGCGCAGGCTGCTCCAGCCCGAGTTCCGCAAGGCCCGCGTCGCCGACCAGGTGCGCCTGATGGGCGACGAAGTCGAGTCGGTGTGCCGCGCATGGCGGGCCGGGCAACTGGTCGACATCAGCGCGGCCATGCTTGACCTGTCCACACGCGTGGTCAGCCGCGTCCTCTTCTCCGACTCGCTCGACACCGCGACGGCCGCCGAGATGCGCGGGTGCCTGGCCATCGTGGTCCGCGGCATGTTCGTCCGGACGGTGATGCCGGTCGACGCCCTGTTCCGCGTTCCCACGCCGGCGAACCGGCGTTACCGGCATGCTTCCGAGCGCCTGCGCGCGATCGTCGACGCGGCCATCGCCCAGCGCCGGCAAGGCACTCCCCGCGACGACCTGCTGGGGACCCTGCTGGCGGCCACGCGGGCCGACGGCGGGGGGACGGCGATCACCGATCAGGAAGTCCACGGCCAGGTGATGACGCTGATGTTCGCCGGCGCCGAGAGCACCGCCCTGTGCCTCTCCTCCGCCCTGGAGCTACTGGGGCGGCATCCCGAGGAGGAACGCCGCCTGCACTCCGAAGTCGACGCCGTGCTCGCTTCAGGCCAGCCGCCCGGCCCCGACGAGCTGCCACGCCTCGTCCACACCCGGTGCGTCCTCACCGAGACCCTCCGCCACCGCCCGCCCGGCTGGCTCTTCACCCGCGTCACCACGCGGGAGACGGAGCTCGCCGGGCACCGTCTCCCGCAGGGCGCCACCGTCATGTTCAGCCCGTACCTCCTGCACCACGACCCCGCCCTGTTCCCCGACCCCGATCGCTTCCTCCCCGACCGCTGGCTACCCGGGCAGGCCGTCGCGGTCCCGCCCGGAGCGATGATTCCCTTCGGTGCGGGCAGCCGGAAATGCATCGGAGAGACACTCGCGCTGACGGAGGCCACGGTGGCCGTCGCGTTCATCGCCCGTCACTGGCGGCTGCGTCATCTGCCCGGCTACACCGAACGACTGCGCCCCGCGGCCTCGTTGGGGCCGAGGGGACTGGTGATGATCAGCCAACCGCGAGCGAGGCGGCCGGTGGGCACACCGCCTCGGGCGGATTCCCGCGCACCCGGGCCAACTGTCGTGCCCGTCGTCCCCGACTCCGGAACGGCAGGTGGCAATGATGTCCGCGACGCATGAGGAAATCACGCTTGCCGCGCAAAGCGGAATTCCGGTCGTCGATCTGAGGGAACTGATCGACGCAAACCTCTACATGCCCTTCCCTTTCCAGCAAAATCCCCACGCGTCCGAAGCGGCGGCAGGCGTCGAGGAATGGCTGAGCACCTGGGGGCTGACCGATGACCCGGCGGTGGCGGCCATGATCTCCTATACGCGCCCCGCCGAACTCGCGGCCTACAACAGTCCGACCATGGATTCCGGGCTCCTCCAGATCATGGCCAACCAGATCGCCTACCAGTTCATCTTCGACGACCGCGCGGAGGACATCGGCCGGCACACGCCGGGCCGGCTGCTGCCCATGCTGTGCGAGAGCATCGCGATCCTGCGGGACGACGGGCCGCCCACCACCCCGCTCGGGGCCGCCCTGGCCGACCTCCATCGACAGGTGCAGCGGCGGTGCACACCCGCTCAGGCCGCACGATGGGCCTGGAACAGCCGTGAGTACGTGCACGGCCTGCTGTACGAAGCGGTGGCCCAGACCCACCCCGTCCCGGTGGGAAGCGGGCTGTGCCGGTCCGTACGCTCCCTCATCGCGGGCGTCGAGCCGTTCTACCCGCTGTGCGAGGCCGCGCAGCCGTGCGAACTGACCCCGGAGGAGATCCATCACCCCGTCATGCGACGCCTGAGCCGGCTGTCGGCCGACGCTGCGGTGTGGATTCCCGACCTCTTCTCCGCGGTGAAGGAACAGCGGGCGGGCGGCGTGATCAACCTGGCCCTCGCCTACCAGCGGACACACCGGTGCTCCCTGCCGGTGGCCGTCACGCTCGCCACACGGCACATCAACAACACGATCCGCGAGTTCGAGGAGCTCTACGGTGAGCTCAGGCCGGAGTTGACCCCGTCCGGCATCGGCTACGTGGAGGGCATGGCCGGCTGGATCCGCGGTTGCTACTTCTGGTCCCGGACCGTGCCGCGGTACGCGGACACGATGGCGGCACCCGCGGTGCTCTGATCCGCTGCCCGACCGGTCGTTTCCCCCAGAGAGGTCCCGAGAAGGGCGGAAACGCAGCAGATTACCCGAACGACTGAGACCCGAACCGCTTCCGCGGAAAGTTCACCCTCTCTGTCGACCTCCTGTTCCTACCCGGCCAAGGGGCGTGCACGAGGGCGTACGCTCGCCCCGTCCGGCGGGGAGCAACGACAGGAAGCGGTAGACCACATGGCCCATGGGCTGCGGCAACCGAGCATCGAAGACCGGCCTCTACTCGAACGCGACGAGGAACTCCAGGCCGTCGACCACGCGTTGGAGGGGCTCCGTGACACCGTCGACGGCCTGCCCCAGGTACCGCGCGGCGGGCTCCTCGCCTTCACCGGCGAGGCCGGGCTGGGCAAGACGACACTCATCGCGGCGGTGCGCGCCCGCGCCGCCGCCCTGGGGTTCACGGTGTTCTCCGGCAAGGGCGGCGAGAGCGAGCGGGGGATGGCGTTCCGCGTCGTGCGCCAGGCCATGCAGCCCATCCTGGCCAGGATGAGCGAGACGGAGCGTCGGGATTTCCTGGGCAGCTGGTACGACATCGTCGGCGCCGCGCTCGGTCTCGAGGCGACCGACCCCGCCCGGATGCCGGACCCGACCGGAGTGCGCGACGGCCTCGACTGGGTCATGACGCGCCTGACGATGCTGAACTCGCCTGTCGTTCTGCTCCTGGACGACCTGCACTGGGCCGATGCCGAATCCCTGGACTGGCTCGCCTCCTTCGCGCCCCGGGTCGCGAACCTCCCGCTGCTGATCGTCGTCGGCTACCGACCCGACGAACTTCCGTCCGACGCGACCTCTTTCCGTACGCTCGTCGAACACCACGAGCAGCGCCCGCACGTGCTGGCCCCGCTCGGCGAGGCCGGTGTGGCGCGGATCATCAGGGACGAAGTGGGTGAGGAAGCCGAGGACGAGTTCTGCGGCGCGTGCTGGACTGCCACCGGCGGAAGCCCCTTCGAGGCCGTCGAACTGGCCATCAGGCTCCGTGAACGGAAGGTGAAAGGCACCCAGGACGAAGTGCCCGAGATGCAGGACCTCGCCGCGGCGGTCAAGGGCCCCGGCCTGGTCGAGCGCCTCAAACGGCTCGGTCCGGGCACCATCCGCTTCGCGTGGGCCGGCGCTGTCCTGGGTGGGACCTTCTCACCGGAGGTCGCCGCCGACCTCGCGGTGCTCGGCAGCGAGGAGGCCGTCGAGGCGGCCGAGAAGCTGCGCGCCCGCCGCATCCTCGCGGACGCCGACGAGCCCCCGGGCAGCCTGGAGTTCGTCCACCCACAGATCGCCACGACCATCTACCGCGACATCCCTCCGGGCCTGCGGGTCGGCATGCACAACGCGGCCGCCCATGCCGCCCAGACGGTCGGGTCCGACCCCACCGTCGCCGCCCGGCACCTGCTGGAGGTTCCCTGCGACGGCCGGCCCGAGGCGGTCGCGTGCCTGCGCGCCGCCGCGCGTGAGTACCTCCGCGCCGGGGCCCCGGAGGCCGCCCGGCGCGTGCTGACCCGGGCGCTGCGGGAACCACCCCCTGCCGAGGACCGCGCCGCCCTTCTCCACGAGCTGGCCTGCTCGACCTTCCTGATCGAGCCCACGGCCACAGTCAGCCACCTCCGGCAGGCGCTGAGGGAGCCGGGACTCGACCCCGACCTGCGCGCCTCCATCGCCTACCGGCTGACCCAGGCGCTGGCCCACACCGACCGGCTGACCGAGGCCGCGACCGTGGCCGCCGACGAGGCGCGGCGCGCCACCAATGCGCGCGTCAAACTGCGCATGCAGGCCGATCACTTCGTATGGAGCGCGTTCCGCGCCGACGAGCCCGACTCCGCCGCCCGCTCACGCCGACTGGCGCGGCTGGCGGACAAGCTGCCCGGCCGGGGCCTGGAGGAGCGCTACATCCTCGGTCTGCGGGCATGGGACGCCCTCGTGCGCGGCGAGCCGCGGCGGACCGCCCTCGGGTATGCCGAGGAGGCCCTCCGCGGCGGGATGAGCTGGACCGACGAGAACCGCGGCTTCGAGGTGCCCGTCGCGGTCGCCCTGCTGTTCATGTACTGCGACCAGCCACGGCGGGCCGAGGAGCTCTTCGCCGAGGGAATGGCCGAGTGCGAGCACATGGGGTGGCGCGGCTCCCATCTGGCGCAGGGCCAGACGCTCCTGGGCTATATCCGCTACCGCCGGGGCTGCCTGCCCGAGGCGGAAGAACTCGTCCGGGCGGGGCTGCACACCGCCGAGCGCGTGGAAGGAGCGGTGCCCGCCCAGTGGTTCGCCATCGGCATTCTCATCCAGACCCTGCTGGCCCGGGGGCGGACCGGCGACGCGCGCCGGCTCGCCGACAGCTACCACTACGGCGACGTGGTGCCCAACGCCGTCATCTTCCCGGATCCCCGCACGGTGTACGCCGACCTGCTCCTGGCGGAGGGGCGACTCCCTCAGGCGGCGCGGCTGTTGTCCAAGGTCGGGGACTGGCTGGAGGCGCGGGACTGGCGCAACCCCGCGTGGTGCCCCTGGCAGCTCGGACTGGCCTCGGCACTCGCCCGCACCGCCCCTGACGAGGCGGTCGGCCATGCCGAGGACGCCGTCAAGCGGGCCCGGGACTTCGGCGCGGCGTCCGCGATCGGCCGGGCACTGCATGTCCAGGCGGAGGTGACGGGCGGGCAGGCGGCACTCGATCTGCACACGCAGGCCGTCGACCATCTGGAGCAGTCGCCCGCCGCGTACGAACTGGCCCGTGCCCTGGTGGGCCACGGCGCCGCGCTGGCCCGTAACGGCCATCTGCACGACGCCGCCGACCGGCTCTACCAGGGCCTGGAGGGCGCGGTGCACTGCGGTGCCGAGGGTCTGGCCGCCCGGGCCAGGCGGGAGCTCTCCGCCGCGGGACTACGCCCGCTGCCCCTGCGCTACCCGCAGACGGACATGCTGACGGCCCAGGAGTGCAAGGCCGCCGAGATGACGGCCCTGGGCCACCCGGCATCGGTGGTCGCGAAGGACCTGCGGCTCACCGAGCAGGGCGTACGGCAACTGCTGTCCTCCGTGTACCGAAAACTCGGCACGGACGCATCCGGCCTCCCCGACGCCCTGTCGAACCGCTCCCGACACGGGCGGTAGCGCCAGTTCCCCCACCGCTGCCTCGAGTTGTGCTGCGCCCGATGCCCCATCGACTCCCACAACCTCCGCAGCTGCTCGGTGAACAACGCCTCCATGCCGCGCAGCGAGTCGTGCGGCCGGGAAGTGATGATCAGCGGCAGGCCCTCCTCGCTGGCCCGGCGGAAGGCCAGCCGGATGATGGTGTCGCGTTCCTCCGTCAGGTCCTCGGCAGAAGCGTTCGAAGGCCGGCTCGCGGAAGTCGAGGTTCGCGTCGGCGGCGCGCAGCCGCAGCGGCACGGGCACCGCCCCGCGCTCCGCGAGCCGCTGCGTCAGCAGCACGGAGCAGAGCTGTCCCGCAGGTCCTCCATGAGCACGGCGCAGAGCTGGTCGCGGCCCACGACCCGGCCGAAGATGCCGCCCGCGCTCTCCACGAGTTCGTGGGGTTCCTGGCGAGCCTTGCGCAGGTAGGACCGCCGCCAGGTCCTGGTCCGGTCGTAGCCCTGCCGCATCAGCCGGCGTCGGTGCAGCGCGCGGCGCACGCCGAGCCCGTCGCGGAGCGTCCGCCCGAGCAGTCGCGGAAGTCCCCCTCCTTCGGGTCGCGGAGCGGCAGGACCCTGGGAAGCCTTCGGGGATCCGCCACCCGGCCGTACACCGTCGCACCGGATCACGCGGGACCGCACGCTCAACTTCCGTCCATGCCCAATCACTTGACGCTGAACCGTTTCACTGGTTCCCTCGAAAGGCTGCTCATGGGAGCGCTCCCAACCGCCCCACGTGAAAGGGAACCCCGTGCAGACCTCCCCCCACCCCTCCCCCAGACGCACCCTGCCCGCTCTCCTCACCGCCGTGCTGCTCGCCTGCCTGCTGTCCCTGGCGGGCGGCTCTCCCGCGCAGGCCGCGGCGGGGGACGGCTCGGTGTCCGATCCCAACATCACGTATGTCGGACGCTGGGACACCTCTTCCGGGACCGCGGCCGTGCCCAACTGGACCGGCGCCTACCTTCAGACCGGCTTCACCGGCACCACGGTGAAGGTCAAGGCCAGGAACGCGGTCAACTTCTACGCCAGCATCGACGGCGGCCCGGACGTCTTCCACGCCGGGGTGCGCGGCACGGTGAACCTCACTCCCCGGCCGCTCTCCCCCGGCACCCACACGCTGCGCCTGTCCTACCGCTCCGGTGACACCGTCTTCCAGGGTCTGGTCCTGGACTCCGGTGCGCGGACCGTCGCCGCCGGCGCCCCGCCCGGGCTGGTCGAGTTCGTCGGCGACTCCATCACCGCGGGAGCCCTCACCGACCGGCTGGCGCTGGACTCGTACGCCTGGAAGACCGGGGAGCGGCTGGGCATGCGGCACACCCAGATCGCCCGGTCCGGGTACTGCCTGGTCGCGCAGTCGGGGTGCACCGGTCTGAGCGGGCAGTTCTTCAAGACGGCCAGCACCGGCGGTGCGGACTGGGACTTCTCCCGGTACCGGGCCGACGCGGTCGTCATCAACCTCGGCACCAACGACATCGGGCGCGGCGTGTCCGGCGCCGCCTTCCAGTCGGCTTACACCACGTTCCTGCGGGACGTGCGCGCCAAGTACCCCACGGCGCACCTCTTCGCGGTGCAGACGCTGAAGAAGCGCTACGTCACCGAGACCAGGGCCGCCGTGAGCGCCCGCAACGGCGCCGGTGACGCCCGTGTCCACTATGTCGACACCTCGGGCTGGCTCACCGACGGCACCCACTACGAGGACGGCAACGGGCATCCGAACGAGGCGGGTCACACCAAGTTCGCCGAGCGGCTGGCCCCGGTCATCACCGCCCGGCTCGGCAGCGGCGCCACGGTGAAGGCAGCGGCTCCGGGGCAGCCCGGCGACCCGAACATCAAGTTCGTCGGCCGCTGGGACACCAGCAGCTCCACCACCGCCTACACCCCGTACTGGGCGGGCGCCTACTACCGGGTCGGCTTCACCGGCAGGACGGTCAAGCTGAAGCAGCGGGGCACGATCGACCTGTGGGCGCGGATCGACAACGGGCCGGTGAAGTTCTACGACGACGTCAAGGGGACGGTGAACCTGACCCCGACGGCCCTCGCCGCCGGCAACCACACGCTCCAGGTCAACTACCAGGTGGTCGCCGGTTCCTACCGGGGTGACGCGGTGTTCCAGGGGCTGGTCCTCGACAGCGGCGCGACGACCTTCGCACCACCGGCCCCGGCCAAACTGGTCGAGTTCGTCGGCGACTCGATCACCGTGGGCACGACGACCTCGCAGAACGCCCGTACCGCGTACGGCTGGCTGATCGGGGAGCGGCTGGGCGTCGAGCACACGCAGATCGCGCAGGGCGGGGCGTGCCTGGTGGCCGCGGCGGACGGATGTGTGGGTCTTGAGCGGCAGTTCACCAAGCTCAACCCGAACGCCGCGACGCCCGACTGGAACTTCTCCCGCTACCGGGCCGACGCGGTCGTCATCAACCTCGGCACCAACGACGTCGGGCACGGGGTGAGTTCCACGCAGTTCCAGTCGGCGTACAGCAGTCTGCTGCGCAAGGTCCGTGCGGCGTATCCGCAGGCGTGGATCTTCGCGCTGGAGACGTTCCGCGGGCGGTACGTCCCGCAGACCGAGGCCGCCGTGAAGGCCGCCGTGAACGGCGGGGACACGCGGGTCTCCTTCGTCGACACGACCGGCTGGCTGGGCTCGGGCGATCTGACGGACTCGGTGCATCCCAACGACCGGGGGCACCGGGTCATCGCCGACCGGCTGGCGCCGGTCATCGCCGCGAGGATCGGGGGGTAGCGGGCTCGGGGGCGGGCCTCACATCGGGCCGGGGCCCGCCCCACCCTTGAGGCGTTCCAGGTCGGATGGGCGGACCTGGATGACGATCAGGGCGATCAGCGCGGCGACGGCGGTGAAGATCGCCGCCATGATGAAGGCGGCCGAGACGCCGGAGGTGAGGATCTCGTCGGACCAGGGTTTCGGCAGTTGCCCGGTGCGTTCGAAGCGCAGGCGCTCGGCAGGGGTCGCCTGTTGAAGGAAGAGCGGGATCTGCTTCTCGGCCTCGTTGGTGCTGGCCGTGCCGTACATGGTGACCAGGATGGACAGGCCGAGGGAGCCGCCGACCTGCTGGGTGGCGTTGAGCAGCCCGGAGGCCGCGCCGGTCTCCCGGGTGGAGACGTTGGAGAGCGCCATGAGGGTGAGCGAGACGAACTCCATGCCCATGCCCAGGCTGAAGACGAGCATCGGCCCGAGGACGCTGCCCGCGTAGGTGGAGTGGACGTCGGTCAGGGTGAGCCACGCCAGTCCGGCCGCGGCCAGAAGCGCGCCCACCACCATGAACGGCTTGGGGCCGTACGTGGGCAGGAACCGCGAGGCCAGCCCGGCGCCGATCGCGATGACCGCGCTGACCGGCAGGAAGGCGAGCCCGGCCCGCAACGGGCTGAAGTCCAGCACGTTCTGCACGAAGAGCGTCAGGAAGAAGAACATGCCGAAGATCGCGGCGGCCAGGCACAGCATGATGCCGTACGTGCCCGCGCGGTTGCGGTCGGCGAACATGTGCAGCGGCGTGATGGGCTGTCTGGAGCGCCGCTCGATCAGGATGAAGCCCGCCAGGACGACGACCGCCGCGGCGAACGAGGCGAGGGTGAGGGCGTCGCGCCAGCCGTCCTGCGCGGCTCTGATGAACCCGTAGACGAGCAGCACCATGCCCACGGTGGAGGTCAGCGCGCCGGTGATGTCGAAGTGCCCCGGGTGCCGTTCGGACTCCCTGATCCAGCGGGGAGTGGCGAGGGCGATGAGCAGCCCGATCGGGACGTTGACGAAGAGCACCCACCGCCAGTTCAGCCATTCGACGAGCACCCCGCCCGCCAGCAGCCCGATCGCGCCGCCGCCCGCGGAGACCGCGGCGAACACCCCGAAGGCCCGGTTGCGTTCAGGTCCTTCACGGAAGGTCGTGCTGACCAGCGAGAGGGCGGTCGGGGACGCGATGGCGCCGCCGACGCCCTGCAGGGCGCGTGCGGCGAGGAGTTGGCCGGCGTTCTGGGCGAGCCCGCCGAGCAGGGAGGCGAGCACGAAGAGCAGCACGCCGAAGATGAAGACGCGCCGCCTGCCCAGGATGTCGCCGACCCGGCCGCCGAGCAGCAGCAGTCCGCCGAAGGTGAGGGTGTAGGCGTTCACCACCCAGGACAGGCTGGTGGTGGAGAAGTCCAGGGAGCGCTGGATCTGCGGCAGCGCGATGTTCACGATCGTGATGTCGAGGACCACCATCAGCTGGCACGAGGCGATGACCAGAAGCGCCATCGCATTTCCGCCACCACCGGATTCGCTGGTGGTGGTCGCCTGTGGTGAAGCCGGCTGCGGGCTGCTGCCTGCGGTGTCCACCGTTCGACGGTACGCCCGCGTCCTGGGCCTCACCACTCGATCACGAGTTCGCATTGGACGCGGTCGTCGCCGAGGCCGACGGCAACGGTGACGTGGTGGCACGTGCCGTGGCGTGCCGCCCTGCCGTGGCCGTGATCGGCGTGGACTCCCAAGGAGGGCGAGGAGGTCGCCGTCCGGGGCGAGCTGCGGGCGCGGCTGCCGGAGTGCCGGCTGCTGCTGATGGCCTCGACGACACCTGGACGCGGGGGCGAACCCGCTGCCCCCGCGCGAGGTGGGAGTGCTGCGGCTGACCGCCGACGGCACTCGCACCCGGGAGATCGCCGAGCGGCTGCGCCTGTCCGTGGCGACGGTCCGCGACCATCTGTCGGCGATCGCCAGGAAGACGGGCGGACGCAATCGGAGTCGCCCTGTCCCGAGATCTCTGAGGAGGTTCCGGGTTCTCTGACGAGCATTCCAGAGCGGTCCGCCGCGCAACGGCGCCGTTCGTCACGCGTGCGGCGTGAGACCGTCACCCCCGGACCGGGAGGAACGGCGATACGGCATGGGCGTTCCGACTCGGCCTCCCGGTCACCGGCCGCCGCGGATCAGGCCCGTCAGATAGCGCCACAGCGAGGAGCGCTGCCGGGCGGACGGGTCCGGCAGGACCTCCTCGGCCACCGGCGCGGGACCGTCGGCCGGTGGCCGTGCGGGCGCCGCGGAGAGTTCGTACCGCACGGGCAGCGAGCGCAGGCCGCGCATGAACGGGGAGGAACGCCAGGGCAGTTGGTCGGCGGGCAGGGCGAGGTCGAGGTGGTCGAACCGCTCGAACAGGCGCCCCACACCGGCCGCCGCGACCGTCGAGGCGAGCTCCCGCGCCGGGCACTGGCGCGGTCCGGCTCCCCAGGAAAGGTGCGCCCGGGTGCTGATGGTGGTGCCGGAGGCGACGTGGTCGGCGAAGAGCGGGTCGGCGTGCGCGGCGGCCGAGGAGACCCACACCGGGTCGCCGGCCCGGATCGTGTAGTTGCCGAGCGGGGTGTCCTGGGCCGCGAAGCGCGGGACGAAGTTCACCAGGGGTGGCTTGCGCATGACCACCCGGTTCATGGTCTCCCGGACCATCCCGGCGGACAGGCTGGCGCGCACGCTGCTCTCGCCGGAGATGACCTCCACGACGGTGTTGGAGATGAGGATGCCGACGTGGTCGGAGGTCATGCCGAGCAGCATGAACAGCTCGCGGGCCAGATGGTCGAGCGACAGGTCCGGGTGCGCGGCCAGCAGGTAGGAGGGGAAGTCGTCAGCCGGCTTCTCCACCTTCGTCGCGGCCAGTTCCGCCAGCGTCGCGAGCAGGCGCTCCAGCGCGGCCTCGGCGTCCGGGCCCGCGTCGAGCACGCGCCACATGTCCATCAGTGCGTCGTCGCCCTGGGAGCCGGGGAAGCCGAGCAGATGGCTGGCCACCATCAGCGGCAGCGGCCGGGAGAACTGTGCGGACAGGTCCGCCACGCCCGTCTTTCCGCCCTGCCCGACCAGGGTGATCAGCTCGTCGGCGTAGGCGGTGACGGCGGCCTTGAGGCGCTTGGCCTGGGGGTGGCGCGGGTCCTGGAACGGCTTGAGGGCCACGTCCCACGCCGTCCGCAGCGGCCGGTATCCGGGGCCGCCCTGGATCAGGATGTGGTTGACCTCCAGGGACGGGCCGAGCGGCCAGTCGGCCGGTACCCGGCCCTCGGAGCGGGCGCGCCAGTTCTCCAGCCCCTTCGGGAAGCCGTCGTTGTCCTGGAGCACCTGGAGCGCCTCGCGGTAGCCCAGGACCAGCCAGGCGGGGACGCCGAGCAGATCGACCGGCGCGACCGGGCCGTGCTGCTGCCTCAGCCGCTCGTACACGAGCGCGGGGCGCGTCTCGTAGTCCCGGGTCAGCAGCGGTTGGGGACTCAGTGCCTCCAACCGTGTGTCGTCCAGGTCCACGGATCCACCGTCACCCCACTGGGATTCCATCGTCTTGCCACCCTCCGACACGCCCCGTACCGGCACACCACCAGCCGGTAACCGGAAACGGTGGGGACCCTACCCCAGGGGCAACCTGCGGGTAACGACGGGGGTGGTTCCGGTTGCGTATCAGGCGGCCGTGTAACCGAGTTGGCGCCGTATGTAAGGCGTCATGAGGGTCTTCGCCTTGGCCAGTGTGGTGGTGCGGCTACCGAGGACCGCGGACTCGCCGCCCGGTACGGGCAGCACGGTGAGTCCGGCGGCGGGGCCGAACGGCACGATGAGCGGGATGCGCTGGATCGGCCGGTAGAAGCGCGGCTCCTTGCGGTGTTTGCCCGAACTCTGGAGGTAGGCACGGATGTTGTGGGCGGCGATGTCCGCCTGGGCGAGGGCGGCGGGGGTGATCTTGAGTTCGCTGACGTCGTTGACGTCGCCGACGGCGAACACGTCCAGCCTGCCCTCGACCCGGAGCGTCCGGTCGACCTTGACGTGTCCGTCCCTGTTCAGCCAGTCGCCGTGTCCGGCCAGGCGGAGCCAGAGCGTGTTGGGTGTGGTGCCCGTCGCCCAGAAGGACAGGTCGGCCTCGATGACGGCGCCGCGGCCGTCACGGTAGGTGCCGAAGTCGTTGCCGGGCGACATGAACGAGTCGAGCCGTACCTCGATGTCGTGGGACTCCAGCCACTCGAGGGCCTTGCGTCCCGGCCGCGCGCTGCCCGTGGAGTCGAGCAGGGCCGGTCCGGAGTGGGCGAGGGTGACCCGGGCGTCCGGCCGGGCGAGGCGGATCTCGGCGCTGAGTTCGACGCCCCCGGGGCCGCCGCCGACGACGAGGACGTGCTCGGCCGTGGCGACGTTGCGCTGGTGTTCGGCGAACGACTTGGCCGCCTCATCGACGGTGGTGCCCACGAAGCGGGCCGGCTCGGGGTAGTCGGCGCCGGTGGCGATCACGACGACGTCGTAGGGCAGCCGCTCGCCCGTGGCGAGGACGACCTGCCGCTCGGCGGTGTCGATACGGACGGCCTTGCCCGCGACCACCCGGCCGTGGTGCAGCAGCCGGTCGTACGGGATGAAGGGGGTGTGCGTCCAGTCGGAACGCACCCCCGCGCGCAGGGAGGCGATGCGATGGAAGAAGACCTCCTTGCGGTCCACCAGCGTGACCCGGGCCGTCCCGTCCAGCCGCTTCGCCAGCCGGACACCGCCATAGCCGCCGCCGATCACCACTACGTCGCCGTCGTGCACGCCCAGTCTCCTGTGCCTGGTGGGGGGTGCGAGTGCCGCCGTGGAACGGGCCCCGCTCGGATCGACCCCCGGCGGCCACTCGACTGACGATGAGATTAGACCTTGAAACTTAAAGGGATTCCGAGGTTTCGTGCATGTTCCGTGAAGAGATCGGCACCTTGACCGGACGTCACTTCCCCCAGATCTTCCGGTACGCCTCCTGGTAGTCCGACGGGTCCCAGCTCGTGGCGCCGTCGCTGTTGCCGGCCGTGGCGATGTGGACGGGGGCCGTGTACCCGCTGGCCGGCCGGCCGGAGAAGGCGCGGTTGAACTCGTCGACGATCTGCCAGCCCTGGAGGGACAGCGGTTCGGGCACGGTGGCGGCCTGGTACTGCCTGCTGTTGATGCGCTGGAAGGCCGACGGGTCGCCGTCGCCCGCGCCGATGTTGTAGGGCGGCCCCGAGCCCTTCTCGCCGGCCGCGCGGAAGGCGGGGGCGGCGTCGGCGAAGTACAGGTCGTTGATGGCGACGGAGTGGGTCCACCGGTCCTGGAACCGGGAGAGCAGCGAGGAGATCTCCCGCGGGGTGCGGCTGCTCGCGTCCGGGATCGGGATGTTCTCGACGGAGAGCAGCCGCACCCCGCGGCAACTGGTGAGTTCCTTCCCGATCAGGTCGGACTTGTTCCTGGCGAAGGGGATCGACGCGTCGGTGATGAGCACGACGCCGGCACGGCCGTCCGAGTCGGAGATGATCCACTGCGCGCTGATGCGGGCCACGTCCTGGACGCGGGTGGTGACGTTGGTGAAGAGGTCGGGCTGCCGGCTGGGGCCGGGCTCGGGGACCGCGTGCCAGCCGATGAGCGGGATGCCCTGCGCGTTGGCCCGGGCGGCCTGCTGTGCCGTCGAGTCGGGGTCGAAGCCGCCGATGACGATGCCCGAGGGCCTGAGGGCCACGGCCTCGCTCATGGCCGCCTGGATGCCGGCCGGGGTGCCTCCGCCGTCGATGACCCGGACGTTCCACCCGATGACCCGCGCGGCTTCCCGCACCCCCCTCGCGGCGCCCGCGACGCCGGGATTGGTCATCGTCTGCGCGACGTAGACGATGGTCTTGCCGGACACCGCCTGCGGGCCGGTGGTGGGTCCGCCCCAGGGGATGTCGGTCCGCTCCGCCCGGGTGACGGCGGCCTGGGCCCTGGCCTGGACGTCGGGGCAGCCGCTCCGGCCCGTGGTGGTCTCGTCGGCGCCGTCGGACGAACCGCGTTCGCAGCCGACGAGGGCGGTCGCCGTCACCAGCAGGGCGCAGCAGGCGAGCCGCGCGGTGCGGACTGCGGGGGCGGCCTTGCGGTTGCGGTGCACGGGGGCTCCTGTGAGGGGATCGGCGCGGCGGGGCGTGACGAGGGGGTCAGGTCGGTGTGCCTGCCGTGCCGCCCTCCGGCGTCGGGGAGGACGGTGGCGGGGAGGACAGTGAGGGGAGGGACGGTGGCGGGGGTGGCGCGGCGGGTGTGTCGCGGGCCGCGGCGCCGCCGCGCAACCGGCGGCGGGCGGCGTATCCGGCCAGGCCCACGGCGATGAGCAGGGTGCCGCCGTGGAACAGCGGCACCGTCCAGAAGTCGGCGCCCAGCTGGGCGATGCCGGTCAGGCCGACGGCCAGGACGGCGACGGCGACGACGGTGCCGAGGGCGTTGGGCCGGCCGGGTTTGATCGCCGTGGAGCCGAGCAGGGCGCCGACGAAGGCGGGCAGCAGGTAGTCGAGGCCGACGCTCGGGTTGCCGATCTGCTGCTGGGCCGCGAGCAGCACACCGGCGAAGCCGACGATCAGCCCCGAGGCGGCGAACGCGTAGACGGTGTAGGTGCGCGTCGGAATGCCTACGAGGTCGGCCGCGCGTGGGTTCGACCCGACGACGTACAGGTACCGGCCGAGCGGGAGCCGCTCCAGCACCAGCCAGAGCAGGCCCGCGAGGGCGAGCACGTAGAAGGCGGGGACCGGAAGGCCGAGGAACGTGGAGTCGTAGAGGTCGGTGAACGCGGGCGGGAGGCCCTGCGGGCCGGGGACGATCCGGCTGCCGTCGGTGATCCAGCCGGTCACGGCGTACATCATGCTGCCGGTGCCGAGGGTGGCGATGAAGGAGTCGATCCGGCCGAACTCGACGATGACGCCGTTGAGGACGCCCACGACCAGCCCTCCGGCGAGCACGGTGAGGCAGGCGAGCGGCCAGGGCCAGTTCTCGTCGACGACGAGCTGCATCACCATGACGTGGGCCAGTCCGAGGCCGTAGCCGATGGAGAGGTCGAACGCGCCGGTGACGATGGGGACCATGGCGGCCAGCGCGAGGACGGCCGGGATCGACTGGGCGGACAGGATCGAGTCGACGGTGTCCAGCGTGGGGAAGGTGCGCGGCAGGACGAGGGAGAAGACCAGGTAGAGCAGGGCGGTGAGGGCGAGCAGGCCGTAGGCGCCGATGTGGTGCCCGCCGGGGGCGCGCAGGCGCCCGGGACGGGGCGAGGAGGGGGAGGGCGGTTCGGTCATGGGTTCGTCGCGGCCGTGGACGGGGGCAGGGCCGAGGCCGCCCGGGTGAGCCCGGTGACGGTGAGGGCGCTACCGCTCAGCTCGGCCGTCACGGCACCCCGGACGAAGACCAGGGTGCGCCCGCACACGCTCGCGACCTCCTCGAAGTCGGTCGACAGGAGCAGGACCGCGAGGCCCGCCGACAGCGCCTCGTCGAGCAGCCGGTGGATCGCGGCCTTGGCACCGATGTCCACGCTCGCGGTCGGCTCCTCGAGGATCAGCAGCCGCAGCTCCGCGCGCAGCCAGCGGCCGATCATGACTTTCTGCTGGTTCCCGCCGGAGAGCGTGGCGATGGGGGCCTCGCTGTCGCGGGGTCGGACCGAGAACCGGTCGATCAGGGCGGCGGCCTGGGCACGTTCGCGGCGGGGACCGATCCAGCGGGGCGCCGCCCGGCCTCCCGCGCGGGGATTGGCCAGGAGGTTCTCCCGTACGGTCAGTTCGGCGAGACAGCCCTCGCGCAGCCGGTCGCCCGGCACGAAGCCGACACCGAGGGCTACGGCCTCCGCGACCGTGCGGGGGTGGTAGGGCCGCCCGTGGAGCACGACCCGCCCCCTGAGAAGCGGCCGCGCCCCGGCGAGGGCACGTCCCAGCTCCGTGTGCCCGGCATCCGAGAGCCCGACCAGTCCGAGGACCTCTCCGGCGGCTAGTTCCAGGCTGACGGGTCCGGCCAGGGGGGTGCGTACGGAGTCGAGGATCAGGACGGGTGGTGTGCCTGGTGGGGTCTTGGCTGGGCGGGCGGGAGCCGGAGGGCCGGCGGGGTGGTCGGTGGCCGGAGGCCCGGTGGGACCGGCGGCAGCCGGAGACCCGCCAGGGCGATCAGAAGCCGGAACACCGGCCGAGCGGTCGACGGCCGCAGGCCCGACGGGGCGATCGACGGCCGGAGTCCCGGCAGCGCGGGCGGCAGCCGCCGGGTGGGGCGTAGGTGGTTGTTCCTCCTCGCCGACGATGTCGTGGACCAGGCGGGCGGGGCTGTGGCCCGCGAGCCGGCCATGGCTGACGAGACGGCCGTCGCGCAGTACGGCGAAGGTGTCGGCGACCTGGTACACCTCGTCCAGGCGGTGGCTGACGTAGAGGATGGCGTGGCCGCGGTCGCGCAGGTCGTGCAGGACGCCGAAGAGCCGGGCACTGTCCGCGGCGGGCAGGCGGGCGGTCGGCTCGTCGAGGACGATGAGCTTCGCGCGGGCCGCCAGGGCCCTGGCGATCGCGACGAGCGAGCGCTCGGCCGGTGCGAGCCCGGAGACCGGCGCGTCGGGGTCGAGGTGCCCGGCGACGATCCGCAGCGCCTCGACGCAGCGCTCGCGGGTGTGCCGCCAGGAGATCAGGCCGCTCCGGCGCGCGTATCCGTTGGTCAGGGCGATGTTCTCGGCGACCGTCATCCACTCCACCAGACCGAGGTCCTGGTGGATGAAGGACATGCTCCGGGACGCGGCGGGGCTCCCGAGGGGCTGTCCGTCCACGGTGATCTGTCCCGCGTCGGCGGGGTGGACGCCGGCGAGGACCTTGATGAGCGTGGACTTGCCGGCCCCGTTGGGCCCGAGGAGGGCGAGCACGCTGCCGGCGTGGACGTCGAGGTCGACCCCGGCCAGCGCGATGGTCCCGCCGAACCGCTTGCCGAGCCCGCGGATACGGACCAGCGGCTCCGGCCCGAAGGGTGAAGCCGCCTTCACCGGCGTGTCAGGAGCGTCGCACACTCGATCAAATTACAGCATTTCGGTCATTTTTCGGCCGCTGTGACTCCCACGCGGGTCGGCGGACACGTCACGCGGCGTCTAGCCCGCATTCGGCCCAGATGACCTTGCCCTCCGGCAGGTAGCGCGTGCCCCAGCTCTGCGAGAGCTGCGCGACGAGAAACAGGCCGCGTCCGCCCTCGTCGGTGCTGGCCGCCCGGCGCAGATGGGGGGCGGTGTTGCTGGCGTCGGAGACCTCGCAGATCAGGGTGCGCCCGTACAGCAGCCGGACCCGGATGGGCCCCGTGCCGTGCCGGATGGCGTTGGTGATCAGCTCGCTGATGATCAGCTCCGCGGCGAACGCGGTCTCGTCGAGTCCCCAGTCGGACAGGCGTCGCAGGGCGGAGGCCCGGACCTCGCCGACGAGCGCCGGGTCGGCGGGCAGCTCCCAGCCGGCGATCCGGCCGGGGTCCAGTGCGTGGACGCGGGCGACGAGCAGGGCGATGTCGTCGTGCGGGTGCGCGGGCGCCACGGTGTCCAGGACGGCCTGGCAGGTCTCCTCCGGCGCGCGCTCCGGATGGGCCAGGGCCAAGCGCAACTGCTCCAGCACCACGTCCACGTCGCGGTGCCGGTCCTCGATGAGTCCGTCGGTGTAGAGCACCAGCTGACTGCCCTCGGGGACGTCGATCTCGACGGCGTCGAAGGGCAGGCCCCCGAGACCGAGCGGGGGCCCGGCCGGGAGGTCGGGATAGGACACGGTGCCGTCGGGGCGGACGAGTGCGGGCGGCGGGTGACCGGCACGCGCCATGAGGCACCGCTGCACGGTCGGGTCGTAGATGGCGTACAGACAGGTCGCGCCGATGACGCCGGCGCCCTTGCCGTCGGGGTCCTCCCGGTCCAGGCGGCCCACCAGGTTGTCCAGGTGGGTGAGGACCTCGTCCGGGGTGAAGTCGAGCTCGGCGAAGCTGCGGGCGGCGGTGCGCAGCCGGCCCATGGTGGCCGCGGAGAGCATGCCGTGGCCGACGACGTCGCCGACGAGGAGCCCGATGCGGGCCCCGGAGAGCGGGATGACGTCGTACCAGTCCCCGCCCACGTCGGACTCGGCGGGCAGATAGCGGTGGGCCACCTCGACGGCGTCCTGGTCGGGCAGACCGTGCGGGAGGAGCCTGCGCTGGAGGGCCAGGACCATGGTGCGTTCGTGGGTGTAGCGCCGGGCGTTGTCGATGGACAGGGCGGCGCGGCTGGCGAGTTCCCGGGCCAGCGAGCGGTCGTCGTCCCCGTAGGGGCTCCCGGCGCGGTAGAAGCTGGCGATGCCCAGGACGACGCCGCGGGCGAGCAGGGGCACCGCGATGAGGGAGTGGACGTGGGCGAGCAGGCGTGCGGTGTGCTCGGGGTCCTGGGCGAGCCAGCCCGCGGCGGCCTTCAGATCCGGTTCCAGCACCGCCTCGCCCTTGGTCAGGCAGCGCAGCTGGGGCGCGGTCGGGCCGAAGTCGATGCGTTTGCCGGGGGGCGTGAAGGGCAGGCCCTCGCGGACGCCGTGCAGCACCGTTCGGCGCAGGTCGGCGAGGGGGTCGGCGGACTCCTCACCGCGCAGGACGGCATCGGGCAGGTCGATGGTGACGAAGTCGGCCAGGCGCGGGACCGCCGTCTCGGCCAGTTCCTCGGCGGTGCGGCGCACGTCCAGGGTGGTGCCGATGCGGGCGCTGGCCTCGGACAGCAGCTCCAGGCGCCGGCGCGCGGCCAGGGCGTAGGCCCCGACGTGCGGCTCCCCCACCATCACGAGTCCCCGGGCCGGGAACGGCGAGCCGGAGCGGTCGTCCGCCGCGCCCCTGCCGCCGTCAGCCGGTCCCCGGCCGCCGTACAGCGCGTCCCTTCCGCCGTCCGACGCGCCCCTGCCGCCCTCGGTCGTGACGGTGCCGCCGTCGGCCGTGAGGGTAGCGCCGGGCCCTGCCGGTCCCCGGTCACCGTCGGGCGCGACGACCGGGACGGGCGCGGCCGCGACGTGCCCGGACGGCAGGGTGAGCGACGGCCGTGCGGGCCGTGGGGCGGCCGAGAGGGCGGCGAGGTCCGGCAGCTCGTCCCCCTGGTGCGGCAGGACGAGGGACTCGCCCGCCGCGGCGCCGGGCAGCACGGCCTCGATGGCGAAGCCCCGCACCCCGGAGGTGCTCGTCATCGGGCGGCTCACGAGCGTCACCCGCCGGCCGCCCGGCAGGGTCACGTCGACGGCGGCCCGCTGCCCGCGGGAGATCAGTTCGGCGGCCATCTCCCTCAGGATTGCCTGGTCACGGTGGTGGAATTCGTCAGCCAGCGCGTCCATGGCCACGCCGCCGTGCGGGCCGGCCCCGACCCCGATGGCCAGGTACGTCCGCAGCAGGGCGCGCTCGTGCGCGGAGCTCTGCCCCAGCAGCCGTCGCTCGATGTTCTCGGCCGCCCGGCGGATCGCCGCCCCCAGCGCGGGGTGTTCGAAACTGCGCGGATAGCCGAAGCACAGAACGCCCTCGATGCGTCCGCTGAGCGGATCACGGACGGGCATCGCGACGCAGGCGCTGCCCTGGGAGCGTTCCGCGAAGTGCTCGGCGCCGTAGACGCGGATGAGCTGCCGCTCCGCCAGGGCGAGGCCGATGCCGTTCGTGCCGGCGACCTGCTCGGCGAACACGAACCCCGGGATCCGTTGGATCGCCGTCAGGCTCCTGGCCATCGACGGGTCCCCGAATCGGCGCAGCAGGACCGTCCCGTTCGCGTCGGCGACCGAGATGTTGATCTGACTGCCGGAGAACGCGTCCTGGAGCCGGTCGAGCACCGGCACGGCCGCGCGGACGATACGACCCCCCGGGTCGAAGTCCTCCCGGTAGGGGAGGTCGGTCTGGTCCGGCGAAAGGCCCAGGGACCGGGAGCGCTGCCACGAGTTCAGGATGGGCGTCCGTACACCCGCCTCGACCGGCTCGCCCTGGAGAAACCGCTCGCGAAGCCGGGCGGGCCCCGTGCCGTCAGTCGCACGCCCCGCCGGCTTGGGTTCCTCGCCGGACCGAACCACGCTTCGCCTCGCTTGCGCCCGCGATCATCCGCTGCTCGGAAGAGAATCTGGCATTGACGAGGATACGGGCATTACAGGCAGGCGTCACGGTGCGCCAGAGCCGTTCGGGCGTCACGCCGGGGCGGCTCCGGCTGGGCGGAGGCACGCTCACCCCAGGAAACTCAGCCGCACCTTCCGCTCCGGATTGTCCTTGTTCGTGTCCACGAGGCACACCGACTGCCACGTCCCGAGCTCCAGCCGGCCGCCCAGCACCGGCAGGGTCGCGTGCGGCGGGACGAGGGCCGGCAGGACGTGGTCGCGGCCGTGGCCGGGACTGCCGTGCCGGTGCTGCCAGCGGTCGTCGGCGGGCAGCAGGGTGTGCAGTGCGGCCAGGAGGTCGTCGTCGCTGCCGGCGCCGGTCTCGAGAACGGCGATTCCGGCCGTCGCGTGCGGGACGAAGACATTGAGGAGGCCGTCACGCCCGGCCGCCGCCTCCCGCAGGAAGGACTCGCAGTCGCCGGTGATGTCGACGACCCTCTCCGTGGATCCGGTGCTGACGTTCAGAACTCGGGTGGTGAAGACATCTGACATGCCCCCATCCTGACGCACGCGCCGGGTTCCGCCCGGCCACCCCCGCCCGGGTGGCGGTACAGGCGTCCACTGGACGAGACGCCCGTTGACCGTGCGCATGCCATCTGGCTAGGTTCGGCGGCATGTTGCGTTCAGCCCTGCTCACCACGCGCGGTCACATCGACCTGCTGCGGGTGGCCTCCGCCGCGTGTCGCCGCGGCTGCTGACGCCCTTCCCCTCCTCACTTTCCGGCTCCCTCGCCTTGGTTCCGCCTGCCCGCTGAGCGCGCCTGCTCTCATCGGTGCGGCGGCGGCGAGGCGTGCCTCCTTCCGCCCCCGCCCTCCCCCGTGGAGCCTTCATGAGCATCAGTCATGCCCCGCCCACGTCATCGAAACCCGATATTTCGCCCATATCAGCTTCCGACCTCGATCTCCAGCCTCTCGTCCCCACCTCCTCCCGCCGCACTCGCGTCCCCCGCTGGCTGCGCCGCACCACCGGCCCGGTCCTGTTGCTGGCCTTGTGGCAACTCCTCAGCAGCACGGGCGCGTTGCAGCCGGACGTGCTCGCCTCGCCCGGTCGTATCGCCCAGGTCGCCGGGGACATGGTGGCCGACGGCTCGCTGCCCGCGGCCATGGGCACCTCGCTCCAGCGGGTCGCGGCCGGGCTGCTGCTCGGACTGGTCGTCGGCACCGGACTCGCCCTGCTCTCGGGCCTGTTCCGGATCGGCGAGGACCTGGTGGACGCGCCCGTGCAGATGCTGCGGACCGTGCCCTTCGTGGGTCTCATCCCGCTGTTCATCATCTGGTTCGGCATCGGCGAGGCCCCCAAGGTCGCCATCATCACGCTCGGCGTGACCTTCCCGCTCTACCTCAACGTGTACGCCGGGATCCGCGGCGTGGACGCCCAGTTGATCGAGGCCGGGGAGTCCCTCGGGCTGTCGCGGTGGGGGCTCGTGCGGCACGTCGTCCTCCCGGGCGCGCTGCCGAACGCCATGACCGGTCTGCGCTACTCGCTCGGCATCGCCTGGCTCGCGCTGGTCTTCGCCGAGCAGGTCAACGCCGACTCCGGCATCGGGTTCCTCATGGTGCAGGCGCGGGACTTCCTGCGGACCGACGTGATCGTGGTCTGCCTGGTCGTCTACGCCTTCCTCGGCCTGCTCGCCGACTTCATCGTCCGCTCCCTCGAAAGGCTGCTGCTGCAATGGCGACCGACGTTCACCGGCCGGTGACCCCCCAGGCGGTCCATGTCGAAGGGCTCACCCGGTCCTTCGACGGCCGTGCCGTCATCGACGACCTGCGACTGGACGTCCGGCCGGGCGAGTTCGTGGCCCTGCTCGGCCGCAGCGGCTGCGGCAAGTCGACGCTGCTGCGCATCCTCGCCGGGCTCGACCGCGACATCGAGGGCACCGTGCTGGTGCCGCGCCGCAATGCCGTCGCCTTCCAGGCGCCCCGGCTGATGCCGTGGAAGAAGGTGTGGCGCAACGTCGTGCTCGGGCTGCCCGGCAAGCCCGAACGCGCCGTCGCCGAGCAGGCCATCGACGAGGTAGGCCTCGGCCACCGCTCGGACGCCTGGCCCAAGACCCTCTCCGGCGGTGAGGCCCAACGCGCCTCGCTCGCACGGGCGTTGGTACGCGAGCCCGATCTGCTGCTGCTCGACGAGCCTCCCCCACTGCCCTGAACGGGCGTGGGAGGTGCCCCCAGGCGCGCTCGACGCGCTCACCCGGATCAAGGCCCAGCGGCTCGTGGGCGAGTTGTGGCAGCGCCGGGGCTGCGCCGTGCTCCTGGTCACCCACGACGTGGAGGAGGCCGTCCTGCTCGCCGACCGCGTCCTGGTGATGGACGGCGGCGTCATCGCCCACGAGCAGCGCATCGACCTCGACCGTCCCCGTGACATCACGGACCCGCGTTTCGCCGCACTGCGCGCCGGCCTCCTCGAACGCCTCGGCGTCGAGGCGACGGCCGCCGAAACCGCCTGACCTTTCCACGTACGACCCCACGTACGCGACTCTCACGAACGACCCACACGAACGGAACCGCCATGCGACGACGTCTCGCCCCCGCCGCCCTGTTCCTCCCCCTCGCCCTGCTGCTCACCGCCTGCGGCGGGAACTCGTCCGCCAGCACCTCGGACGGCGGCACCGACAGCCATGGCTCCGTCACGATCGACGTCGGTGACCAGAAGGGCGGATCGGAGGCCATCCTGCGGGCCGCCGGGGAACTGAAGAACCTCGACTACAAGATCAAATGGTCCACTTTCGCCTCCGGACCACCCCTGCTGGAGGCCGTCAACGCGGGAGCCGTCGACATCGGCGGCGTCGGCAACACCCCGCCGGTCTTCGCGGCCGGGGCCGGCTCGAAGATCAAGGTCGTGGCCGCCTGGCACGGCACGTCCAAGGGCGACACCATCCTCGTCCCGAACGACTCGTCCCTGAAGAGTCCCGAGCAGCTCAAGGGCAGGTCCGTGGCCGTCGCGCAGGGTTCGTCCGCGCACTACCAGCTGGTCGCGTCCCTGAAGAAGGCCGGGCTGAATCTGAGCGACATCAAGGTCAAGTACCTCCAGCCGGCCGACGCGCTCGCCGCGTTCACCGCCGGCAAGGTCGACGCCTGGGCGGTGTGGGACCCGTACACCTCGCAGGTGCTGAAGGCCAGGCAGGGCCGGGTCCTGACCGACGGCGACGGCGTGACCAACGGGCTCACCTTCCAGGTCGCGGCACCGGAGGCGCTGAAGGACAAGAAGAAGGCCGCCGCGGTCAAGGACTACCTGGAGCGGCTGCGGCGCGCCTACCGGTGGGTGTACGACCACGAGGAGGAGTGGGCGAAGGTCTGGTCGAAGGACGCCGGGCTCCCCGAGGACGTGGCGCTGGCCGCGGTGAAGCGCACCTACACGACCCGGATCGCGGTCGCCGTCGACAAGCCGCTGATCGCCTCCGAGCAGGAGATCGCCGACACGTTCACGGCGTTGAAGCTCATCCCGCGCAAGGTCGACTTCGCCGGCTTCACCGACCCCAGGTTCAACGGCGACCTGCCGCCGTCGACAGCGGAGCCCCGGCCCTCGGAAGGCTAGGGGGCCGCAAAGTGCCGCCATCCCGATCAGCCGGGAAGATCCACGACCCCGGCACGGTTGGTAGAAGCGTGAACAACACACGCGAGGTCGAGGTGGTCGTCACAGGCGCCGGTCAGGCCGGTCTGGCCGGCGCCTATCACCTGCGGCGGTCCGGTTTCGAGCCGGACCGCGACTTCGTCGTGCTGGACCACTCCCCCGGTCCTGGCGGCGCCTGGCAGTTCCGCTGGCCGTCGCTGACGTACGGCAAGGTGCACGGGATGCACGCGCTGCCGGGGATGGAGCTCACGGACGTGGATCCGGCCCGCCCGTCCGCCGAGGTGATCAGCGACTACTTCGACCGGTACGAGCGGGCCTTCGACCTGCGGGTGCGCCGCCCCGTCGACGTGCGGGCCGCGCGCCAGGGGCCCGGCGGGCGGCTGCTCGTGGAGACCTCGGAGGGCGTGTGGTCGACGCGGGCGCTGATCAACGCGACCGGCACCTGGGACCGGCCCTTCTGGCCGCGCTATCCGGGCCAGGAGACCTTCCGGGGGCGGCAGTTGCACACCGCGCAGTACCCCGGGCCACAGGAGTTCGCCGGGCAGCGGGTCGTCGTGGTGGGCGGTGGCGCCTCGGGCACGCAGCATCTGCTGGAGATCGCCTCGTACGCGGCTGCCACCACCTGGGTGACCCGGCGTCCGCCCGTCTTCCGTGAGGGCCCCTTCGACGAGAACGCGGGCCGGGCGGCCGTCGCGCTCGTCGAGGAACGGGTACGGCAGGGGCTGCCGCCCAGAAGCGTCGTCTCGGTCACCGGACTGCCGCTCAACGACGCGATCCGGCAGGGCATCGACGACGGGGTGCTCGACCGGCAGCCGATGTTCGACCGCATCACGGCGGACGGTGTGGAGTGGAACGACGGCCGTCATGTCGACGCCGACGTCATCCTCTGGGCCACCGGCTTCCGCGCCGCCGTCGACCACCTCACCCCTCTGCGCCTGCGCGAGCCGGGCGGCGGCATCCGCCTCGAGGGCACCCGCGCGGCCGCCGACCCGCGCATCCACCTCGTCGGCTACGGCCCGTCGGCCAGCACCATCGGCGCCAACCGCGCCGGCCGCGCGGCCGTACGTGACATCAGGCGACTGCTGGAACGGGAACCGGCCGCCGCGTGACGCCCGGCCGGTCACCCGGATGCCGGCACGGGCACCGGTAGCCGTCCGGCGCCCAAGCCGGGGCACCCGGTTGCCGGCCCGACCCGGGACACCCGGCCGCCGGCAGGCGCACCGATAGCCCCGCAACGCCCACCCGGCACACCGGCCGCTGGAGCAGGAGCCGGTAGCCGCGTGGCGCCCGGCGGATCGCTCCGTCCCGCATGCCGACCGACTCGCGCGGCCCTTGCGTGCCGCCGCTCGCGCCATCCGGCCCGTACGCATCGCCAGCCGGGCCCCCGCCCGGCTCCGGCGCGCCACCAAAACCAAGCCCCTCGGGCGCGCGCCACGGCCGTTCACCGCCATGAGGCCGACCGACGCCTACGGCCGATCCGATCCCCCGGCCCACCCGCCGCCGACCCCGCCACTCTCCCCTCCACGCCACCGACCGGCCCGCCACCCTGCTCCGGCGCGCCACCAAACCGAGCAACCTCGGCCCCGCACCGCGGCAGGCTTGTCAGGTCGTGCCGGCTGACGCGCGCGGCCAACGAGTCCCCCCGGCCCACGCTCCCCCGCCCCGGTCACCCCTCCCCTCCGCCCGCCACTCTCCGGATCACCCGGCCGCCTGCGCCCCGGCGGTCTTCCGCTGGGCGTTGAACTCGGCGACGTTGCGCTGGTGTTCGCCGTAGTCGGCGGTGAAGCGGGTGTCGCCCGGGCGGACCGTGACGAAGTACAGCCAGTCGCCCGGGGGTGGGTTGATGGCGGCGTGCATCGCCTGTCCGCCGGGGTTGTCGATCGGCGTGGGGGGCAGGCCCATGCGCTGGTACGAGTTGTAGGGGCTGTCGATGCGCGTGTCGTTCGCCGTCGTGCGGAGGGCGGCGCGGTTCAGCGCGTAGTTGATGGTGGAGTCCATCTGCAGCGGCATGCCGCGTTCGAGGCGGTTGAAGATCACCCGGGCCACCTTGCCCATGTCGGCCCTGGTGGCCGCCTCCGCCTGGACGATGCTCGCGATGGTGACGGCCTGATAGACGTTCATGGCGTTGCGCTGCGCCCCCGCGGCGATGGGCGCGCCGTTGAACTTCTCGTTCGCGGTGTCGACCATCAGTGCCAGGAGCTTCTCCGGAGTCGTCTTCTCCTGGAGCTGATAGGTCGCCGGGAAGAGATAGCCCTCCGGGTTGCCCTCGGCGTCGTTCGGCAGTTTGAGGGCGGCCTTCGCCAGGGACTTCCTCGTGCTGCCCGCGGGCAGGGCGAGGGCCTTGTCGACGGCGGCGTAGACCTGGCTCGCCCGCCAGCCCTCCGGGACCACCAGGGTCGTGGGCCGGCCGTCCTCTTCGGGCCCCAGGGTCAGCAGCGGCACCGCCACGGCGGTACCGACCACGACGGCTCCGGTCGCGACGAGGGCGATCCGGCCCCGGCGCGTCAGTCGAATCGTGCTCCGTGGCGGAGTGTTCTTCTGCATGCGGGCACGGTAACCCGCATATCGTCATAAACCTGGCATATTTTCATCTTGTCGGTTCCAGTTGAGCGTCCCGGCGTACGAGCGCCGCGTACCGGCCGTGCCGCTCCAGCAGTTCCTCATGCGTACCGAGTTCGACCGCGCGCCCCGAGTCGAGGACCACGATCTGGTCGGCGCCTCGGACGGTGGACAGCCGGTGGGCGATGGTCAGCGTGGTGCGGTCGGCCGACAGCGCGTCGATGGCGTCCTGGACCGCGGCCTCCGTACGGGTGTCCAGCGCGCTGGTGGCCTCGTCGAGGATGAGGACCGGCGGGTCGCGCAGGATCGTGCGGGCGATGGCCAGGCGCTGCTTCTCACCGCCGGAGAAACGGTGGCCGCGCTCGCCGACGACGGTGTCGTAGCCGTCGGGCAGGGCGGCGATGTGGTCGTGGATCTGCGCCGCCTTCGCCGCCTGGTGCAGCTCCTCGTCGGTGGCGTCGGGCTTGGCGAAGCGCAGGTTGTCGGCGACCGAGGCGTGGAAGAGGTACGTCTCCTGCGAGACGACGCCGACCGCGCGCGCCAGGGTGTCGAAGTCGAGGTCGCGGACGTCGACGCCGTCGAGGGTGACGCGGCCGCCGGTCACGTCGTAGAGGCGGGGCACCAGGTAGCCGAGCGTGGACTTGCCGGCGCCGGTGGGGCCGACGATCGCGAGGCTGCCGCCGGCCGGGACGGTGAGGTCGATGCCGTCGAGGACCGGGCCGCCCTTGTCGTCGTAGCCGAAGGAGATGTTCTCGAAGCGGACCTCGCCCTTGACCCGGTCGAGGCGGACCGGGTCCGCGCGCTCTGTGATGTCGATCGGCAGGTCGAGGTACTCGAAGATGCGCTGGAAGAGGGCGAGCGAGGTCTGGATCTGCACTCCGGTCGACAGCAGGCTCACGGCCGGGCGGAACAGGCCCTGCTGGAGCGAGACGAAGGCGACGATCGTGCCGATGGAGACCTCGGGGCCGCCCAGCTGGAGGGCCATGCCGGCGGTCCAGTAGATGACGGCGGGCAGGGCGGCCATGACGATCGTGATGACGGCCATGCGCCAGCGGCCGGCCATGTTCGACCGCACCTCCAGGTCGACGAGTTCCTCGGACTCCCCGGCGAAGGACTTCGTCAGCGAGTCGGAACGGCCCATCGTGCGGCCGAGCAGGATGCCGCTGACGGAGAGCGACTCGGTGACCGTGGCGGCCATGGCGGCCATCTGCTTCTGGCGCTGGGTGGTGATCTTCCGGCGTTCATTGCCGACGCGGCGGCTGATCCACACGAACACCGGCAGCAACAACAGCGAGACGACGGTCAGGCGCCAGTCGAGGACGACCATCGCGACGATCGTGGCGACCACGCTGGTGAGGTTGGAGACCAGGGAGGTCGCGGTGGAGGTGACGGTGGCCTGCATGCCGCCGATGTCGTTGGCGATGCGGGACTGCACCTCGCCCGTGCGCGTGCGCGTGAAGAACGCGAGCGACATGCGCTGGAGGCGGCCGTAGACGGCGGTGCGCAGGTCGTGCATGACGCGCTGGCCGACCGTCGTGGAGATCAGCGTCTGGAGGACACCGAAGACGCTGGTGAGGACGGCGCTGAGGATCATGCCGAGGGCGAGCAGGCTGAGCAGGCCCGTACGCCCCTGGGGGATCGCGACGTCGAGGATCTCTTTGAGCAGGAAGGGTGTGGCGACCGAGACCAGCGACGCGGCGCCGACCAGCAGGCCGACGATCGCCAGGCGGCCCCGGTAGGGGCGGAAAAGCCTGAGGATGCGGCGGACCTGCCGGGGCTCTTCCTTCGAGTCGGCGGGTGCGGTCCAGGGGGCTTCGTGGTCGGGGTGCATGGGCTCCTTCGAAAGAGCGATACGGCCGGGGCGAGGGCGGCGGATCGGATCGTAGCTCATTGTTACCTATACTCACAATGAACACCATCCTGATATTGTTCCCGCATGACCTCCCCCGACTCCGACGGCCTGCTCGCCGAGCAGTTGCTGCGGCTCACCCGCCGGGTGCACCGCATCCAGAAGCGCCATCTGGAGCATCGCGACCTCGGCATCACACCGGCCCAGTCCCGGCTGCTGCGCACCCTCGCGCACTGGGGTTCGCCGCCACGCATGGCCGACCTGGCCGAGCGCCTGGAGGTGGTGCCGCGGGCCGTGACGACACTGGTCGACGGGCTGGAGGCGAGCGGCAAGGTGCGGCGGGTCCCGGACCCGGCGAACCGGCGGGTGATCCGCATCGAGCTCACGGACGACGGCCGGGGCGCGTTGCGTGAGCTGCGGGCGGCACGCAGGTCGGCCGCGGAGGAGATCCTCGCGCCGCTGACGGAGGAACAGCGCGAGGCGCTCGGGGGGTTGCTGAACACGCTGATCGACGGAGCGCCGGTGCCGCGGTGCTGAGGATCTGAAGCGCGCTCACGCCTCCGGCGCGCGAAACGGGCCGTGGCCGCCGCTCTCCTGCTGGAGCGGTGGCCGCGGCCCGTTCGATGTCGGTCGGTTTTGGTCAACCGGCCTCGGGGGTGCGTTCCTTGGACTTCTGGGTGGGGATGCCCGGGGCCAGGGGTTCGGCACCGACGCTTTCGCCGCCGTCGTCCTCGACACCGTCGTCCGGTGCGGCCAGATCCTCCCCGTCGAGCGTCTTCTTCGCCCGCTCGATGTCCAGCGCACCCTCCCAGCGGGACACCGCGAACACGGCGACGCAGTTGCCGAGCAGGTTCGTGACGACGCGCATCGAGTCCATGATGCGGTCCACGCCGAGCAGCAGGGCGACGGCTCCGGCCGGAATGGCACCCAGGGACGAGGCGGTCGCGGCCAGGGCGAGGAACGCCGAACCGGGGATGCCCGCCATGCCCTTGCTGGTCAGCATCAGCACCAGGACCACGGTGATCTGCTGGCTCAGGCTCAGATCCACGCCGACGGCCTGGGCGATGAACAGCGTGCCGATGGACAGGTAGAGCGAGGCGCCGTCGAGGTTGAAGGAGTAGCCCGTGGGCAGCACCAGGCCCACGGCGTCGTCGCGGGCACCGGCCCGGCGCAGCTTCTGCATCACGCGCGGCATGACCGACTCGGTGGAGGCGGTGCCGAGAGCGAGCAGCATCTCCTCGCGGATGTAGCGCAGGAACTTCCAGAGGCTGAGCCCGGTCACCATCCGCAACGCGACGGCGAGCAGCGCGATGAACAGCGCGGCAGCCACGTAGCAGAGCACGATGAGCTTGGCGTACGTCTTCATCACGCCCAGCCCGTAGTTGCCGACCAGGTGGGCCATCGCGCCGAACACCGCGAGCGGGGCCAGCCGCATGATGAAGCCGACGACCGTGAAGATCACTTCCTGGGCCTGGTCGATGGCGGGCAGGACCTTGGGCACCTTGGTGTGTCCGAGGTGCAGCAGGGCGGCGCCCACCAGGCAGGCCAGGATGAGGACTTGGAGCAGTTCGTTCTCGGCGAAGGCGCCGACGAAGCTCTCGGGCAGCGCGTTGAGGACGAACTCGGTCGTCGAGGGCAGCTGACCACCGCCCGTCGTCTGCTCCACCGCGGCGGCGTCCAGCGAGGACGGGTCGATGTTCATGCCCTTGCCGGGCCCGACGACGTTGGCGGCGACGAGACCGATGACCAGGGCGGCCGTGGAGGCGACCTCGAACCAGATGAGGGCCTTGACCCCGATCCGGCCGAACGCCTTCAGGTCGCCGGCCTTGGCGATGCCGACGACGACCACGCAGAACACCAGAGGCGAGATCACCGTCTTGATGAGCCGGGTGAAACCGTCGCCGAGCGGCTGGAAAGCTGTGGCCGTATCCGGCCACAGCTTCCCGACGACGATTCCGAGGACGAGCGCGCAGAGGACCTGCGCGAACAGTGAGGTACGCAGGGTGCGTGCGACGCGCCGCGGTAGGGACGGTACGGACGGTGGCATGGGGGCCTCCTAGGGGGACGGGGCGCACAGAGGCCGGAGGGGACTTCTGCAATACGGAAAGCGGTTTCCGTAGCCGTACACTCTGGAGGTTGTCTTGATCGCGCACAAGACCGCAACGTTTCGGCCATGTAAAAGTGCCCTAAGTGAGGCATGTCACACAGGCCACACCGGTCCCCTCAGCAACGGTGACGGTCCTCCGTGAGCACCCCCTGCATTGTGGTCAGCGTGCGGTCGTAGCAGCCGTGCGAGCCGTGGAGCCGGTAGCGCTCGCTCGTCGTGCCGACCGCGTGCCGCTGGTCGCGGGGCACGTTCGCCGTGTAGGTGGCGTCGCCCGTGTAGGAGTCGTCGAGCCGTGACCACGCCGTGCGGCGGCCGCCGCGCGTCTCGACGGCCGTGGCGCGGTCGCCGAGGGTCAGCACGGTGCGCAGCCGGTCGCCCGCGCCGAGGGTGGTCGTGCCGTCCATCGTGTAGGTCCGGTGCGTACGCGTGGTGCGGGCCGGTCCGCGTCCGTCGACGGTCACCGACTCGTCGTCGGTCCAGGTGGCATCGAGGGCGTCGGTCGTCTCGCCGTCCACCCAGCGGTGCTCGGAGGTGTGGGCGAGCGAGCGGCCGACGGTGGTCGTGACGCGGCCGTGCGAGGTGTCGACGTATCCGGCGACGGTCAGCCGGTGGGCACCCTCGGTGTCGACCCGGTGCTCCGAACCGGGCGTATACGAAGAGGAGTTGGCGAGGTCCCCCGTCTTGTGCACGGTGAGCTTCCCGGGGACGTGGGCGCGCTGCTCGTCCTGCCAGACGAGGACGTTCACGGGGGTGCTCCAGCCGGTCTGACCCTCGGGCACGCCGACGACCGAGACCTCGACGCGGTGCGGGCGGCCGTCGTTGAGGAGCCCGGCGAAGGGGGTGAGGTCGTAGGTGATCGGCTTGATGTCGAAGGCCCGCGGGCCCGGGATCACGTACCAGAGGAACGGGTTGGACCAGCCGCCGGTCCACACGGTCGGGAACGGCGCGGCGATGCCCGCGAGCCGGCCGTCCACGCGGATCTGCACCTCGCGGTAGGGGCCTTGGCCCGCCTTGCAGGAGTACGGCGCCGGGTCGGGCACCGTCAGGTACCAGTACTCCTCGCAGCCGCCGCCGGAACCGGTGGCGTACACCTCGGCGACGACGCGTTCACTGTTGCGCGGCGTCGTGAGGGTGGTCGCGCCGTCGGTCCCCTGGTCGAGGGTGAGGACCCGGTCGGGGCTCCTGCCGTCGGGGCGGCCCTGGTAGAACGTCAACGTGACCTTGACGTCGAGGACGCCCGTGTAGGTGTCGTCGACGACGTTCCCGATGAGCATCTCGACGTCCTGACGGCCGCGGAAGGTGTCGCTGTAGCGGGTGACGTCCTTCTCCACCGACCACTCGATGCCGTCGGGCGAGGGCTGCGGTGTCGACGTACGGAAGATCTCGACCCCGCCGACGTGCAGATAGCCGAGCCGGTCGTACTGGCGCCCCTTGACCTTGCCGTCGAGCCTCAGCACCACCTTGCTCCAGCGGTCGCCGCAGTCGCCGGGCGGGGTGTACGCGCCCCGGTACGGGGTGAAGTCGCGGAACTGCGCCTGGGCGACGGTGACTTGGCAGGACCTGCCGCCGGGCTTCGTGACGGGCGGGGCGGCCGTGACCGGGTCGTGCCAGTCGGTGCCGAACTCGGCGGGGACGTCGGCCGCACGGGCGGGACCGGTCCCGAGGAGGGTACTCGCCAGGAGGGTCGCTCCGGCAAGCATGGACATGGCGATCCGTCTCTTCATGGGCGGTGTTCTACGGGGAGTCCGCCGCCTCCGCAATGAGCACCCACCCGCCGGGGCAGCCCGGTTCCCACCCCTGTCGGCCGGTTCCGTTCGGTGGGTCGAAAACCGGTTGCCTCCGACCACGTGGCGACGCGAACCTGTCACGGTTTGTTGCCGTCGGCCGAACCCCCCATCCCCCTGACACGAGCCACTGGGACGTCATGCAGATTCAAGACCTTCCGTACCCCGACCCGGGCGTGCCGGACGCGCGTTCGGGTCCCCGATTCCTGTGGTGGCTCTTCCGGAATCAGCTGGACGGGCAGCTCAAGTCGCTGGCCTGGGGGCTGCTGCACTTCGCCTCCGTCGCCGCGCTGCCGTTCTGCGTCGGTGTCGCCGTACAGGCCGTCGTCGACCGCTCCGGCGGCCAACTCGCCCTGGCGGGCGGCCTGCTGGCGCTGGCCTGCGTCGGCAACGCGGTCGGTGACACCTTCCTGCACCGCACCGCCATCACCAACTGGATCACGGCGGCCGCCCGCGTCCAGCAACTGCTCGCCCGCAAGGCCGCCCAGTTGGGCTCGGCGCTGACCCGGCGCGTCGCGGCCGGTGAGGTCGTGGCGGTGTCCACGGGTGACGTCGAGAAGATCGGCTGGTTCGTGGAGGCCTGGTCGCGGTTCACCGCGGCTCTGGTCACCATCGTGCTGGTCTGCGTCGCTCTGCTCGTCTACCAGCCCGCGCTCGGCGTGGTCGTCGCCGTGGGTCTGCCCGTGCTGGCCCTTGCCGTGCTGCCCCTGCTGCCCCGCGCCACCCGGCGTGCCGACGTGCAGCGCGAGAAGGCCGGACGCGCCACCGAACTCGCCTCGGACACCGTCGCCGGTCTGCGCGTGCTGCGCGGCATCGGCGGTGAGGAACTGTTCCTCGACCGCTACCGCCGCGCCTCCCAGGAGGTCCGGCACGCGGCGGTGCGCAGCGCCCGGATGTGGTCCCTGATCTCCGCGATCCAGGTCCTGCTGCCGGGGCTGCTGCTCATCGCCGTCGTCTGGTACGGCGTGCACCTGGCGCGCCAGGGCCGGATCACCGTCGGCGAACTGGTCACCGTCTACAGCTCGGTGATGGTCCTCACCTATCCGCTGCGGCACTTCGAGGAGATCGCCATGGCGTACTCCTTCTCCCGGCCCTCCGCCAAACGGGCCGCGGGCGTGCTGGCGCTGAGGCGGGCCACGGACACCGCCGGTACGCGCGGGGCCGACCTCCCCTGCGGGGACCTGTACGACCCGGACACCGGGCTGCTCGCGAACGCCGGCCTGCTCACCGCCGTGGTGTGCGGCGACCCGGACGCGGCGGGCCGGCTGGCGGAACGGCTGGGCGGACACCCGGCGCAGGAGGGCACCTCGGTGCTGCTGGGCGGCGTGCCGCTCGACGAACTCCCGCTTGACTGTGCCCGTACGGCCGTCCTCGTCCAGGACAAGGACCCGGTGCTGCTGTCCGGCTCGCTGCGCGAACTGCTCGACGTACCCGCGTCGGGGGCCGTCGAACCGCGGGCGGCGCTGGCCGCCGCACAGTGCGACGACGTGCTGGCGGCGCTGGTGCAGGGCTCGGTGGACGCCGCCGACCCCATGGACGCCCGGATCACCGAACGCGGCCGGTCCCTGTCCGGCGGTCAGCGCCAGCGGCTCGCGCTCGCCCGGTCGCTGATCACGGACCCGGAGGTGCTCGTCCTGGACGAGCCGACCTCGGCCGTCGACTCGCACACCGAGGCACGGATCGCGCGGGGCGTGCGGGAGCTGCGCGCGGGGCGCACGACCGTGGTGTTCACCTCCTCGCCGCTGCTGCTGGACCGCGCCGACCGGGTCGTGTTCCTGCACGACGGCGAGGTCGCGGCGACCGGCACCCACCGCGAGCTGGTGCACACCGAGCCCCGCTACCGCGCGGTGGTCACCCGCGAGACGGACGACGAGGTCGCCCTGACCGGTTCCGTCTCCCTGAAGGACGTACTGCACGACCTGGAAGAGATCGAGGAGAAGGCATGATCGGCGTGGCGCCACCGGCGTACGACCCGGCGGCCCCGACGGCGGCGAACACGCTGCCGGTCGGCGCCCCCACGACCGTCCGCGCCTACGTGGCCGAACTGCTGCGCCGGCACCGCCGGGCGTTCCTGCTGCTCGTCGGCGTCAACACGGTCGCCGTCGTCGCCTCGATGGCCGGTCCGTGGCTGCTGGGCTCAGTCGTGGAGCGGGTGTCCGACGGAGCTCGGGACCTGCGGCTGGAACTCACCGCGGGGCTGTTCGTGACGGCGCTGGCCGTCCAGGCACTGTTCGTCCGGCAGGTGCGGCTGCGCGGCGCGATGCTCGGCGAGCGGATGCTGGCCGACCTGCGCGAGGACTTCCTCGTACGGTCGGTCGGGCTGCCGCCCGGCGTGCTGGAGCGGGCCGGGACCGGCGATCTACTGTCCCGGATCACCACGGACATCGACCGGCTGGCCAACGCCATGCGCGAGGCCGTACCGCAGCTGTCGATCGGCGTGGTGTGGGTGGTGCTGCTGATGGGCGGGCTGGTCGTCACGGCGCCGCCGCTGGCGCTCGCCGTGCTGCTCGCCCTGCCGCTGCTGATCGTCGGCTGCCGCTGGTACTTCCGGCGGGCGCCGGCCGCCTACCGCTCGGAGGCCGCCGGGTACGCCGCCGTGGCCGCCGCGCTCGCCGAGACCGTGGACGCCGGGCGCACCATCGAGGCGCACCGCCTCGGCGACAGGCGCGTCGCGCTGTCGGAGCGCCGGATCCGGGAGTGGACGGCCTGGGAGCGCTACACGATGTGGCTGCGGTCGGTGCTCTTCCCGGTCGTCAACGTCACCCACGTCACGGTGCTCGCCTCGGTCCTCCTGGTGGGCGGCGTGTTCGCCCTGCACGGCTGGATCGACGTCGGCCAGCTCACGACGGGCGCGCTCATCGCCCAGATGCTCGTCGACCCGGTGGGCATGATCCTGCGCTGGTACGACGAGCTCCAGGTGGCCCAGGTGTCGCTGGCCCGGCTCGTCGGGGTCCGGGACATCGAGCCGGACGCCGGCGACTCCTCGGTGGTTCCCGACGGGCGCCGTGTACACGCCGACCGGGTGCACTTCGGCTACGTGGAGGGCGTGGACGTCCTGCGCGAGGTGTCCCTGGAGGTCTCCCCCGGCACCCGGCTGGCCCTGGTCGGCCCCTCGGGTGCGGGCAAGTCGACTCTGGGCCGGCTGCTCGCCGGGATCTACGCGCCCCGGGACGGCCGGATCACCCTGGGCAGTGCCGAGCTGTCCCGGATGCCGGCGGAACGCGTCCGCGCCCACGTCGCCCTCGTCAACCAGGAGCACCACGTCTTCGTGGGCTCCCTGCGCGACAACCTCCGGCTCGCCCGGACCGGCGCCGGCGACGCCGACCTGTGGGCGGCGCTGGGCGCGGTCGACGCGGACGGGTGGGCCCGGGCGCTCGACGACGGCCTGGACACCGAGGTCGGCTCGGGCGGCCTGACGCTCACTCCCGCCCAGGCCCAGCAGATCGCCCTGGCCCGCCTGGTGCTGGCGGACCCGCACACCCTGGTCCTGGACGAGGCGACATCCCTGCTCGACCCGCGCGCCGCCCGCCACCTGGAACGATCCCTGGCCAAGGTCCTCGACGGCCGCACCGTCGTCGCCATCGCCCACCGCCTCCACACCGCCCACGACGCGGATGTCATCGCCGTCGTCGAGAACGGCCGCATCAGCGAACTGGGCAGCCACGAGGAACTGGTGGCTGCGGATGGGGCGTATGCGGCGTTGTGGAGGTCGTGGCACGGGTGACGAACCCCCGGGGCCCCCGTCTCCTGGTCGTGACCGCCGGAAGCGTTCCGTGGCGTTGCGCGGTTCCGAGGCGGGGTGGAAGGCTGGGAACAGGCACCGGCTCGGGGGATCGCCCGGGAACCGCCGCAGCGGTTCGGCGGCGGGCGGCGTCAGTGCTCCGTGTGGCGGCGGCCCGGCGCGGGCCCCGGTGTGAACGGGCCCGCCCCACCCCCTGGAGGTACCCGTGAAGAGCTCCGACGGCTGGGGAGACGACGTCTACCAGCCGGAACCATCCGAGCAGAGAGAGGACACGGGGCTGCTCGACGCCGAGGACACCCTGGAGTACGACGGCGTCGACGATCCCCTCGACCGGGGCTGGTCCCCTCCCGAGCGGCCCTGGGCCGTGGAGCACAGCGGCGTCACCGCGGCGGAGCGGCAGCGGGGCGAGACGCTGGACCAGCGGCTCGCCGAGGAGCTGCCGGAGCCCGTCGCCCCGGACGGTGACGGTCTCGGGGACTGCCAGGGCACCGACGGGGAACTCCTGGACAACGAGGTCGGCGCCACGCGCTCCGGCCGGCTCGTGGCCCCCGACGAGGGCGCGCACGAGGACGAGGAGAGCGCGCTGGTCGCCATGGACGTGGGCATCGACGGCGCGGCGGCGTCGGCCGAGGAGGCCGCCGTGCACATCGTCGACGAGGACACCCTGTCCGGCTGATCGCAGAACCGGCCGGAGCCGCACGAGGAGCATCCATGCAGCAGGAGAAGCACCCCGACTACCACCCCGTCGTCTTCCGCGACCGGGCCGCCGGCTACGCGTTCCTGACCCGGTCCACCGCGACCAGCGACCAGACCATCGAGTGGGACGACGGCGAGACCTACCCGGTCGTGGACGTGGAGATCTCCTCGGAGAGCCACCCCTTCTACACCGGCAAGGCCCGCACGGTGGACTCGGAGGGCCGGGTCGCCGCGTTCGAGCGGCGGTACGGCAGCCGCTGAGCCCTGTCCTCCGGCTCGGCAGGCGCTCAGATGACGTTGAGCGCCGCCGCGCAGCCCACCCCGCCGAGCAGCATGAACACCGGCATCAGCACCTTGAGCTCGACCCAGCTGCCCGCCCGGAACCGCATGAACTTCGGCGGCCCGACCGGGTACCAGCGCTTGCGGCCGACGGGGATGGGCCACAGGATCGGGCAGCCGGAGACGGTCAGCGCGTCCCCGATGTCGTGCACGATCGCGCCGAGCACGACCGGCAGCCCCAGCCACAGGTACTCCTGGCCCGGCGCCGTGAACAGCCAGTCCGCGCCGTTGCCCGGCTTGTCCAGGACGCCCGCGAGGATCCACGCGGTGGTCGCGGCCAGCAGCCACACCAGGACCTCGCTGCTGGAGCCGCGCGTCGCCCGCCACAGCAGGCCCTCGATGGCCAGGACCATGTGCACGAAGAGGACCGCCAGCACGCCCCAGCGGTCACTGGTGATCGCCACGACCGAGGTGCCCGCACCGATCAGTACCGCCCAGAGCCAGGTGTGCGTGAGCGTGCGGTGCCCGCCGGAGCGGCGCGGGTCGCCCTGCTTCTTGGTGGCCTTGTAGACGGCGTACGACAGCTTGTCGACGATCTCGCACAGCCAGCGGGACACCGGTCCGAAGGACCGTGAGATGGTCGCCGCCTTGTGGTCGAGGTCCGGGGCGAGGGCGGCACCGGCGCAGATCAGGGCACCGACGAGCAGGACCGGCCAGGGCATCGGGTGCCCGGCCGCGGCGGCAGCCGCACCGACGCCGAGCCAGGCGGTGGCGCCCGACAGTGAGTGTGCTGGTCCCATCATCGGCGTTGCCCGCCCCATTCCTCGTGTACCGCTGTCCAGTTGACCGGCGCCCTTGACATCCCGTCGGCGACACAGCGTAGCGTTCGCGATCTTCGTGCCCGCAGCCGATTCCCGCATCGGGCGAAAGGCCAGGCAAGATGGGGGGCGTGACCCTCATCGATCAGCTGCCGCGGACCGCCGACCCCGACGCCCTGTACGAAGCCTTCGAGTCGTGGGCCGGTGAGCGGGGTCTCACGCTCTATCCCCACCAGGAGGAGGCGCTGATCGAGGTGGTCTCCGGCGCGAACGTGATCGTGTCGACGCCCACCGGGTCCGGCAAGAGCATGATCGCGGCGGGCGCGCACTTCGCCGCGCTGGCCCGGGACGAGGTCACCTTCTACACCGCCCCGATCAAGGCGCTGGTGTCGGAGAAGTTCTTCGAACTGTGCAAGATCTTCGGCACGGAGAACGTCGGCATGCTGACCGGCGACGCGTCCGTCAACGCCGACGCCCCGGTGATCTGCTGCACCGCCGAGGTGCTCGCGTCGATCGCACTGCGCGACGGCAAGGCCGCGGATGTCGGCCAGGTCGTGATGGACGAGTTCCACTTCTACGCGGAGGGCGACCGCGGCTGGGCCTGGCAGATCCCGATCCTGGAACTGCCGCAGGCGCAGTTCGTGCTGATGTCGGCGACGCTCGGCGACGTCTCCTTCTTCGAGAAGGACCTCACCCGCCGCACCGGCCGCCCGACCGCGGTGGTCCGCTCGGCGACCCGCCCGGTGCCCCTGTCGTACGAGTACCGCTACACCCCGCTCACCGAGACGCTCACCGACCTGCTGGCAGCCCGGCAAGCACCCGTCTACATCGTGCACTTCACGCAGGCGCAGGCCGTGGAGCGGGCGCAGGCGCTGATGAGCATCAACATGTGCTCGCGCGAGGAGAAGGAGCAGATCGCCGAGCTCATCGGCAACTTCCGCTTCACCACCAAGTTCGGCCGCAATCTCTCCCGCTACGTCCGGCACGGCATCGGCGTCCATCACGCCGGCATGCTGCCCAAGTACCGCCGCCTGGTGGAGAAGCTCGCGCAGGCCGGCCTGCTGAAGGTCATCTGCGGCACGGACACGCTCGGCGTGGGCGTCAACGTCCCCATCCGCACGGTGTTGTTCACGGCCCTCACGAAGTACGACGGCACCCGCGTCCGCACCCTGCGTGCCCGGGAGTTCCACCAGATCGCGGGCCGTGCCGGACGGGCCGGCTACGACACGGAGGGCTTCGTCGTCGCGCAGGCGCCCGAGCACGTCGTCGAGAACGAGAAGGCACTCGCCAAGGCGGGCGACGATCCGAAGAAGCGCCGCAAGGTCGTCCGCAAGAAGGCCCCGGAGGGCTTCGTCGCGTGGTCGGAGCAGACCTTCGAGAAGCTCATCACCTCCGAGCCGGAGCCGCTGACCTCCCGGTTCCGGGTGACGCACACGATGCTGCTGTCGGTGATCGCCCGCCCCGGCAACGCCTTCGAGGCGATGCGCCACCTGCTGGAGGACAACCACGAGCCACGCAAGCAGCAGTTGCGGCACATCCGCCGGGCCATCGCGATCTACCGCTCGCTGCTGGACGGCGGCATCGTCGAGAAGCTCGACGAGCCGGACGCGAGCGGCCGCATCGTCCGCCTCACCGTCGACCTCCAGCAGGACTTCGCGCTCAACCAGCCGCTGTCCACGTTCGCGCTGGCCGCGTTCGAGCTGCTGGACCCCGAATCGCCGTCGTACGCGCTCGACATGGTGTCCGTGGTGGAGTCCACCCTGGACGACCCGCGGCAGATCCTCGCCGCCCAGCAGAACAAGGCGCGCGGCGAGGCCGTGGCCGCGATGAAGGCGGACGGCGTCGAGTACGAGGAGCGCATGGAGCGTCTCCAGGACATCACGTACCCGAAGCCCCTGGAGGAGCTGCTCTTCCACGCGTACAACACCTACCGCAAGAGCCACCCCTGGGTGGGCGACCATCCGCTGTCGCCGAAGTCGGTCATCCGCGACATGTACGAACGGGCCTTGTCCTTCACGGAGTTGGTGTCCCACTACGAGCTGGCGCGCACCGAGGGCATCGTGCTGCGCTACCTGGCCAGTGCCTACAAGGCCCTCGACCACACCGTCCCGGACGACCTCAAGTCCGAGGACCTCCAGGACCTGATCGAGTGGCTGGGCGAGATGGTGCGCCAGGTCGACTCCAGCCTGCTGGACGAGTGGGAGCAGCTCGCCAACCCGGAGGAGATGACCGCCGAGGAGGCCCAGGAGAAGGCCGACGAGGTCAAGCCGGTCACCGCCAACGCGCGTGCCTTCCGCGTCCTGGTCCGCAACGCCATGTTCCGCCGGGTCGAGCTGGCCGCCCTCGACCATGTCGAGGAGCTGGGCGAGATGGACGCGGAGTCCGGCTGGGACGCCGACGCCTGGGGCGAGGCGATGGACAAGTACTGGGACGAGTACGACGACCTCGGCACCGGCCCCGACGCCCGCGGCCCCAAGCTACTGCTCATCGAGGAGGAGCCGGAGAACGCCCTGTGGCGGGTCCGGCAGATCTTCCACGACCCGAACGGCGACCACGACTGGGGCATCAGCGCGGAGGTCGACCTCACCGCCTCCGACGCGGAGGGCCGCGCGGTCGTCCGGGTCACCGACGTCGGCCAGCTGTGAACGGCCCGGCAGCAGCGAGCACAGGAGAATCCCACTCATGACGACGAACCCGGCCGAGAGACTGGTCGACCTGCTCGATCTGGAGCAGATCGAGGTCAACATCTTTCGTGGCCGCAGCCCGCAGGAGTCCCTTCAGCGAGTCTTCGGCGGCCAGGTGGCGGGCCAGGCCATGGTCGCCGCCGGCCGCACCACGGACGGCGAACGTCCCGTGCACTCGCTGCACGCGTACTTCCTGCGGCCGGGCATCCCGGGCGTGCCGATCGTCTACCAGGTCGAGCGGGTGCGCGACGGGCGGTCGTTCACGACCCGCCGGGTCACAGCCGTGCAGCAGGGCCGTACGATCTTCAATCTCACCGCCTCCTTCCACAAGCCGGAGGAGGGCAGCTTCGAGCACCAGCTGCCGCCGGCCCGCACGGTCCCGGACCCGGAATCCCTGCCCACGGTGACGGACGAGATCCGGGAGCATCTGGGCGCGCTGCCCGAGCAGTTGGAGCGGATGGCCCGCCGCCAGCCCTTCGACATCCGCTACGTGGACAGGCTGCGCTGGACCACCGAGGAGGTCGCGGACGCCGAGCCGCGCAGCGCCGTGTGGATGCGTGCGGTCGGGCCCCTCGGCGACGACCCGCTCGTGCACACCTGCGCCCTCACCTACGCCAGCGACATGACCCTCCTGGACGCCGTCCGCATCCCGGTCGAGCCGCTGTGGGGCCCGCGGGGCTTCGACATGGCGTCACTGGACCACGCCATGTGGTTCCACCGCCCGTTCCGGGCCGACGACTGGCTGCTGTACGACCAGGAGTCGCCGATCGCGGTCGGCGGCCGCGGTCTGGCCCGGGGCCGGATCTACGACCGTGAGGGCCGGCTGGTCGTGTCGGTCGTGCAGGAGGGGCTCTTCCGCAAGCTGGACTGATCTGGCCCTTCGCCGATCGGGGGCCCGTGCCTTCCGGGTCTCCGATCGCGCCCGGGACCGGATCCGGCGACCATGGCAGGAGCAGGCACCGCCGGCGTCACGCGCCCGCCGATCCGGGAGGTGGCCACGCTGCCCACCGTGTTCCCCGTGGTCTTCGCGATCTGCGCGGCCCTCAGCAACGCCGTCGCGACGGTGTTGCAGCGCAAGGCGGCACTCACCGTGCCGCGCTCCCAGGGGTTCAGGGCCGGGCTGATCACCGACCTGCTGCGCCGGCCCGTCTGGCTGGCCGGCATCCTCGCGGTGATCGGCGCCGCCGTCTGCCAGGCGCTGGCGCTGGCGACCGGGCCGCTGACGATCGTGCAGCCGCTGTTCGTGCTGGAGCTGCCGCTGACCCTCGTCGTCGCGTCGCTGCTGATGCACCGGCACCTGCCGCGCACGGGCTGGCTTGCCGTGACGGTGGTGGTGGCCGGACTGGCGATCGCGCTCGCCGCCGCGTCCCCCGCCGGCAATCGCACCCAGGTGGAGCTGGACCGCTGGGTCCCCGCGCTCGCCGTGTGCGCGGGGGCGGTCGCCGGCCTCGCCGTCGCCGCCCTGCGGCGCCCGGAGGGCCGGGCCCGGGCGGCGTGTCTGGGTGCCGCGACAGCGATCAGCTACGCGGTGACCGCGGCGCTGATGAAGGCCGCCACCCACATCCTCGACGACCAGGGACTCGTGGGTTTCCTCACCGCCTGGCAGACCTACGCGTTCGCCGCGACCGGTGTGTGCGCGCTGTTCCTGCTGGAGAACGCGATGCAGGCCGGCCCGCTGGTCGCCTCGCAGCCCGCGCTCACCCTCGGCGACGCGCTGGTGAGCCTCGCCCTCGGCATCCTTCTGTACGAGGAGACCATCCGCACCGGGTGGTGGCTGCTGCCCCAGCTGTTCGGTGTCGCGCTGATCGCCGCGGGGGTGCTCGTCCTGTCGCGGATTCCGTTCACACAGTCGCTCGTGGCACCGGACGAGGAACGCCGGACGGCGGGAGTGCCCTGAGCGGGAGTGCCCTGAGCGGGAGTGCCTGAGACGAAGGAGGTCGCCATGGGACGTCTCAGCGACCTGACGGTGAGGGGGCACAGCTGGCGGCCGAGCTCGGTGGCCGGGCCCGTACGCACCTGGACGTCACCGGCGAGGACGACTGGCAGCGGGCCCTGACCGAGACGGGGCAGGCCCTGGGCCCCACCCCGGTGTGATCCGCACCCGGATGACGGCCGGCTTCAGCGACGCCTACACCGCGGCCCAGCCCATCCCCGGGTTCGGCGAGCCCGAGGAGGTCGCCCGCATGGTGCGCTTCATCGTCACCGACGCCACCTTCTCGACGGGCAGCGAGTTCGTCATGGACGGCGGCGTCCTTGCCGGCCCGCCGGCTGGCCTGACCCCCGCGACTGACCGGTCCGGCCCGGCCCGGCCCGGCGCGCCGACTGTCCTGCCCCCCCGGGTGAGTGACCGGCCCCGGCGGGATCACCCGTCCGGCTGGCACCGCGGGCACCACACCGTGCCACGGCCCGCCATCCGGGACCGGCGCAGACCGCTGCCGCAGCGCGGGCATCTGGGGTCGGGGTCGTCACGATGTCCGGTGAGCCAGGAGTCCCGCGGCGGTACGCAGCCGGCGTTGACGGCGGACCGCAGGGTCCTGCGCATCTCGCTGTACAGGCGACGGCGGTCGTCCTGGGTGAGCTCACGCGCCCGGTGGTCGGGGCGCAGCCGGGCGCGCCACAGGATCTCGTCGGCGAGCAGATTGCCGAGGCCGGCCAGGACGGACTGGTCGGTGAGGGCAGTCTTCAGGTGACCTCGGCGTGAAGAGAGCACGGCCTCGAACTCCGCGCGGTCCACCGCCATCGCGTCGGGGCCCTGCCGCCGAAGCAGCCGGTCGAGGTCGGAGTCGTCGTGGGCCAGCCACAGGCCCTGGAGTTTGCGCTGGTCACGGAAGCGCAGCTGACGGTTGCCGCTCAGGGTGAACAGCACGCGGTCGTGGGCCTCGACGGCATCGTCGGGACGACCGCAGACCAGCCGGCCGGTCATGCCGAAGTGCAGTACCAGGGTGGGGCCACCGGTGCGGGCGAGCAGCCACTTTCCGTGCCGCTCCGGTGTGCCGAACCGCCGGCCCTCCAGCGCGTCACGCAGGCCCCGCACCCCGACTCCGTGCAGGACGCCCGCGTCCCGCACCTCGACATGCCGCACGACCCGTCCCTTCGCGCAGGACTCGAGCACCTGCCGGAAGCCTTCGACATCGGGCAGCTCGGGCATGACCGACGGGTCAGGTTTCCTGGAGGACGGACAGCACGTTCCCCGCCGGGTCGGTGAACCACGCGATCAGCGGGCCGCCGTCGCGGAAGATGCCCTTGTCGTCCGCCTTGAGGTGGTCGTAGCGCGCGAAACGCACCCCCTTTCTGCTCAGCTCGTCGACCGCCGCCTCGATGTCGTCGACGGGGAAGTTGAGGATGGTGTAGGTCGCTGGGATGTGGTCCTCCTTCGGGTAGACCAGGATGTCCCGGCCCCCCGCGATGTGCAGGATCAGCATGCCGTGCTCTTCCGAGACGCGGATTCCCAGCGTGTCGCCGTAGAACTTCCTGGCCGCGTCGATGTCGTTCACGGAGAAACCGCTGTACGCCTTCGTTGTACCGAACATGATCGCCTCCCGGACATAGTCTCCTCATAGGTCGGACCGGGATGCATCCGGAAACTCATCGCTTGTCGTGCGGACGGCAGAGCGGCGTCCTCCGCCCCGGCCGGGGTCAGGGGCGGCCCGCAGGCCGTCGGCCTCTGCGGCGCAGCCGGCCCAGGAGGCCGTGGGAAGGGGTGTGGTCCGGGGGCGCGGGCGGGTTTTCCGCCGGAGTCGTGACGGGCTCTGGTGCCGAGGTGGGGGCCGGCACCTGCTGCAGGGCCGGTTCCGGGGCCGGGCGTGGTGCCGGCTGTTGCCTTCGGGCCGCTTCCATCGCGTGGGCGAGGTCCGCTCGGAACCAGGCCACTTCGTCCGGCTCGCTCGCCGTCATGAGTTCCTGGGCCCGGTCGGCGGCGGGGGAGCCGGGCGCCCCGTGTGCCGGGAGCCGGGGGCGGCAGCGGTTCAGGTGGGCGCGCTCGTACGGGTCCTCGACTACCTCCGCCACGTCGGCCGGATCGAGGAGACAGGCGACGGCCGCCGCGTGCGCCCACGGGTCGTCTCCCGCCTGCCGCAGCAGGAACCCGATGTGCCGTCCCCGCCAGTTGCGGGGCCGCCGGTCCAGTCCCGCCTTCAGCCCTTCCCGCACCTCGGCGGGCGTGCGGCCGGTCAGCAGCCGGGCGTTGCGCTCCTCAGTCGCGAACTGCCGTAGCTCCTCGGCCAGATAGAGCCAGACGACGGTGCGGTAGCGGTTCAGATAGAAGCGCACGGGCACGAGCAGGCCGAAGCGCGCGAGGCTCGTGAACCTGGTGGGCGTCACGTCCATGAGCTTGGCGCCCTCGTTGGTTCCTGCGGTCGCGACGCGCTCGCGCAGTGCGTCCGGGAAGCCGTCCTCGGCGCGCAGCCGGTCGATCTCGGCGCGGGCGACCCGTCGACCTCCGCCTCCTTCGTCGGGAAGGGTCCGGATGAGTCCGAGATTCACCGCCAGGTCGAACTCGCCCCGCCTGAGGTTCAGTTCGCGGGCGGCCCGGCTCGAGGCGCAGGTGAGGCGGTCGGGTTTCGCGATGGTGCCTGACATGGTCGGTCTCCCCCGTGGAGTCAGCGGCTCACGCCGTGTGCGGTCGCCGTGAAAAAACCGTAGCCGCTTCGGCGCATCTCGTGGCGAGCCTGTGGATAACTCCGCGGGGATGACGAACGTGCAGGTCAGACGTCTGTTTCCGGTTTCCGTTCGGGCTGGCGCGCATCGACGTCGAGGTGCTCGCCGACCCGGTTGACCAGAAGTGTCATCTCGTAGGCGATCTGGCCTATGTCGGCCTCCGCGCCGCTGAGGACGCACAGACAACTACCCGTGCCGGCCGCGGTGACGAAGAGCACCGCGTCGTCGAACTCGATCATCGTCTGGCGTACGCTGCCCGCGCCGAAGTGCCGTCCCGACCCCTTGGCCAGGCTGTGCAGTCCGGACGACACGGCCGCGAGATGCTCCGCGTCCTCCCGGCGCAGTCCCGTGCTCGCCCCCGTCACCAGGCCGTCGTTGGACAGGACCAGTGCGTGCCGCACTTGGTGGACGCGCTCGGTCAGGTCGTCCAGCAGCCAGTCCAGTCCCTGGTTCTGAGCCATGTTCCGATCTCCCCGTTTTCTCCCCGTGCGATTCTCCTCCTGGCCGGAGGATCTCCACGCCAGCCTTCCCCACGACCGCTGTCGGGGCAAGGAGGATGGGAGCCATGGCAGAGAAGATGACCGACGCGCAATGGCGGGAGTTCGTTTCCCACGGCACCCGCACCGGAAAGCTCTCCACGGTCCGGGCCGACGGAAGCCCGCACGTGACCCCGATCTGGTTCGTCCTGGACGGCGACGAGTTGGTGTTCAACACCGGCAAGGACAGCGTGAAGGGGCGCAATCTCACCCGTGACGGCCGGGTCGCACTGTGTGTGGACGACGACCGGCCGCCGTACTCCTTCGTGGTGCTGCGGGGCCGCGCCCGCGTCTCGGAGGACCTCGACGAGATACGGCACTGGGCCACCCGCATCGGCGCCCGGTACATGGGCGAGGAGCGCGCCGAGGAGTTCGGCGCCCGCAACGGCGTCCCGGGCGAACTCCTCGTCCGTGTCGCCATCGACAGGGTCCTGGCGGAGCGGGACGTCGCGGACTGACAAAGAGGCACCCCGGTCAGCCGACCGAGTCGAGAAGCCGGGCGGTGTGCATCCGCCCGGCGTACTCGACGAGCCGGATCAGCACCTCCTTCCCCGAGTCGCGGTCCCGGGCGTCGCACAGCACCACGGGTGTGCCCCGGTCGAGGTCGAGGGCGCGCGAGACGTCCGGGGCGCCGTGCCGCCGGGCGCCCGCGAAGCAGTTGACGGCCACCACGAACGGGATGCGCCGGTGCTCGAAGTAGTCGACTGCGGGAAAGCAGTCCTCCAGGCGGCGGGTGTCCGCGAGGACCACCGCGCCGAGCGCCCCTTGCGACAACTCGTCCCACAGGAACCAGAACCGGTCCTGGCCCGGCGTGCCGAACAGGTACAGGGAGAGGCCGGACCGGATCGTGATGCGTCCGAAGTCCATGGCGACGGTCGTGGTGGTCTTGTGGTCCACGCCGTCGGTGTCGTCCACCAACTGCCCGGCTTCGCTGAGCAGTTCCTCGGTGCGCAGCGGCCGGATCTCACTGACGGCGCCCACCAGGGTGGTCTTGCCCACGCCGAACCCGCCGGCGACCAGTATCTTCAACGCCAGTGCGGAGGTATCGCCGTCGGTGGCGTCGGAGTGCTCGGAGACCATTGATCACTTCTCTCGGGAGTGCCGGCAAGGGGTGCGGTGAGTACGTGAGTGTTGTGCGGGCATCTACAGCGCCCTCAGTCCTGCGATCACCTCGCGCAGAATGCGCTCGTCGGGCAGTTGTGCCGGCGGCACCGGGCGGCTGACGGTGACGCAGCCGAGTTCCAGGAGGTCGCCGAGGAGGACCCTGACGACACCCACGGGCAGGTCCGCGCCCGCGGCGAGTTCGGCGACCGACTGGGTCTCCGTGCGGCACAGGTCGAGGAGGGTCCGGTGTTCCGGGCCGAGCGGGACGTCGTCCACGCCGGGTGCGGCCGGGTCCAGTGTGACCAGGGCGATCAGGTCGAACCGCACGCCGGTGGGGCCGGGCCGGGTGCGTCCGCCCGTCATGGCGTAGGGGCGGACGAGAGGGCCGGCCTCGTGGTCGTACCACTGGCTGCCCTGGTCGGGCGGGGTGCCCGTCGTGTCCTCGGTCATCTGCGTGGACCGCCCTCTCGGTTCATCCGGCGGCGGGTGGCCGGGCACCGACACGGGGCGCCGTGCCGAGGTGCTCGCCGACGCGTTTGACCATGCGTGCCATCTCGTAGGCCACGAGGCCGATGTCGGCGGTCACGGCAGTGAGGAGGGCGAGGCAGGATCCGTCGCCGGCTGCGGCCACGAACAGGAAGCCCTCGTCCATCTCCACCATGGTCTGGCGGACACCACCGGCACCGAAGTGCCGTCCGGCGCCCTTGGCGAGGCTGTGGAAGCCCGAGGCGACCGCGGCGAGGTGTTCGGCGTCCTCGCGGCGGAGGTCGGTCGAGGCGCCCACGGCGAGGCCGTCGTTGGACAGCACCACGGCGTGCCGTATCTCGCTCACGCGGAGCACCAGATCGTCCAGCAGCCAGTCGAGTTCGCCGGAGCGCCGGGCGGAATGCGTGCTCGGGTCCTGGATCATGCGGGGTCTCCTTCGCTGCTGTCGCTGCCCGTCGGGCCGGGAGTGGTTCCGCGGCCGGGTCGCCTGCCGCCGCCGCGCGTCCAGCCGTCGCGGTACGCCGCCATGCGGTCCCGGACGAGCTCGGGGGTGCGTCCGTCGTCCCGGGGTGCGGGCGCGGGGGGCGGCTCCTCGGGGCGCCCGTTTCGCAGTTGGGGCGCCAGGCTGGCCTGTCGTACGCGGCGTGGGAGGTCGTCGGAGCCTTCGGGCTGCTCCTGGGGCCGGTGCAGTCGCAAGGTGGCGACTCCTGGGGGTGGCGTGTGGCTCGTGGTCTCCGCGAGGGCCGGTACGGGTGACACCAAAGCGCGCCGGTCGGCCGGTGCCGGGACGGCGTCGGGGACGGTGTCCCGGTGCGGGATGTCGTCGGGCACGCGCGCGTGGGCGCGTTCCGCGGGCTGCCGCGCGTGCACCGCTTCACCGTGGGAACGTTCCGCCGCCCCGGTGTGCAGCAGGGCGGTGGGCACCAGGACGACCGCGGTGGTGCCGCCGTACGGCGAGGTCCTCAGGTGGACCTTGATGCCGTGCCGGGCGGCGAGCCTGCTGACCACGAACAGGCCGAGCCGGTCGCTGTCGAACACGTCGAGCGCCTCGGACTGTTCGATGCGGCGGTTGGCCTCGGCGAGGGTCTCCTTGCCCATGCCGAGGCCGCGGTCCTCGACCTCGACGGCGTAGCCGTTGCCGACGGGTTCGCCGGTGACGCGCACGCGCGTGTGGGGCGGCGAGAACTGGGCGGCGTTCTCGATGATCTCGGCCAGGAGGTGCGTGAGGTCGGCCACGGCCGCGCCGACGACGGCCGCCTCGGGGAGTTGCCGCACCTCCACGCGCGCGTAGTCCTCCACTTCGGAGACGGCCGCGCGGACCACGTTGGTCAGGGAGACGGGCCTGCGCCAGGCCCGGCCGGGGGCCGCTCCGGAGAGGATGATCAGGCTCTCCGCGTGGCGCCGCATGCGGGTGGTGAGGTGGTCGAGGCGGAAGAGGTCGCTCAGTTCGTTCGGGTCGTCGGAGCGGCGTTCCATGCTGTCGAGGAGGCTCAGCTGCCGGTGGACGAGGATCTGGCTGCGGCGGGCGAGGTTGACGAAGACGCCGGAGATGCCGCTGGCGAGTTCGGCGCGCTCGACGGCGGCCCGTAGCGCGGCCCGGTGGACGGTGCCGAGGGCCTCGGCGACCTGCCCGGTCTCGTCCTCGGCGGCCGGTCCGGGTGGTGCCTCGGCGCGGATGTCGATCTCCTCGCCCGCGCGCAGTTTCCGCATGGCCTCGGGGAGTTTGCGCCGGGCGATCTCCAGGGCGCTGTTGCGCAGGCTCACGAGCTCCACCACGAGGCCGCGGCCGATGCGTACGGAGATGACGAGCGAGGCGGCGACGGCGGCGAGGCCGAGCAGGACGGCCGCACCGGCCGGGGTGAGCAGACCCCGGGTGAACGGGTCGGCCCGCTGCGCGACGCCTCGTGCGGCGTCGTCCTCGATCGCGCGCATGCCGTTCTGCACGCGCGCGTGGGCGGTGTTCCAGGTGCTCTCGGGTGCCGCCTCGATCGCCTTGGCGCCCGGCCCGTCGGCGAGGATCCCGTCCTCGGCGTCGCCCAGCCCCGCGTAGGCAATGCTGTCGGCGAGGGAGTTCCACGCGGAGCGCTCGGTGCCGCGCAGGTCGGCGACGGCCGACTCGGTCAGGGTGCGGCGCAGCTCGACGGCGCCGGTGAACAGCCGGAGCCGCTCCCCGGTCAGGGTGCCGGACAGGCGGGCACTCGCCACAAGCGCGTCCTCCCGGGCCAACGCCTCACCGGCCCGGGAGAATTCGAGCAGCACGCGCGCGTCGGAGCCGAGGTCGGCGTCCTGGATGCCGGTGAGGGCACCGCCGACGCCGAGAGCCTCCGAGATGGTCCGGGTGTAGCGGTTGTACGTCTCGGCCCAGCCCGCGCGCCGGTCGCGCACCTCGGTCCGCAGCGGACGCAGTTGCTCGGCACCGGTGACGAACGCTTCCAGCCGGCGGGCGACTCCGGCGGGCAGTTCTTCGCTGTCGGCGACGGTGCTGTTCTCGCCGAGCCGCAGTTTGGCGACGGCCCGGTCGGTGCGCCGGGCGAGTTCGTCCAGCTCGTCGGTCGCTGTGGCGGAGGGGTCGGTGGCGCGGCGTACGGCGGCCGTGCGTTCGGCCTGGAGGGCGGCGACCGCGGCGGAGACGGGGGCGCGGACCATGGCGTCCACGCGCTGGACCTGCCTCAGCCGGGAGACGTCCTGGGCCGTGGTGACGGTGGCGTGGGCCCACAGGGCCAGGAGGGAGACGACCGGCACCATGAGCAGGCAGACGATCTTGGCGCGCACCGTGCGGGGGCGTATGTGCCAGCGCTCCGCGCGCGTGGACGCTCCGTCCGGTGCGGCCCCCGAGGGCACCTCGGCGTCCTCGTCGGCCGGCGGTCCGGCGTGCGCGCGGCGACCGCGCACGGGCGGGGGCGGCGCCTCGGCGCCGACGGTGGGGGTCCTACGGGGTGTACGCATGGACTCCTCGCTCGGGGGTGGTTCGGGGCGGGCCACCCGGCTTCAGGGCGGGTCACCCCGGCTTCATGGCGTGCCGTCCGGGCTTCGGGACTGCCGTTCCGGACAGCGGGACGTGCCGTCCGGAGGGCCTGCCGCTCGCTCCGCCGGGCCAAGGTCACGGCTGACGGGCGACGCTCCCGACCGGCCGCTGGGCCGACGCGGACGCCTCACGTTCCCCTGCCGTCGGCGACAGCGCGACGAAGGCGGAGGTCAGGAAGAGGTAGGACCCGAGGCCGACGGCGAGGGGGAAGATGAACTGCATCGCCGTGGCCCCGGGCAGTGCCTCCCCGGAGGGCGTCACGCGCACGCTCACCGCGAACATCCCGGTGTAGTGCATGCTGCTGACGGCCGCGCCCATGATCAGGGAGGCGACGGTGACCGCGACGGGCGACTTGATGTTGAGCGCCGCCCACAGGGCCGCCGTCGCGGCGACGACGGCGATCAGGACGGAGAGCCCGACGAGCACCGGGTCATAGGTCACGTCGCCGTGCAGGCGGACGGCCGCCATGCCCAGGTAGTGCATGCTCGCGACGCCGAGGCCGGTGGTGAGCCCGCCGATCAGCAGGGCCCGGCCGCGGTCCCGGCTGTAGCCGACGGCGAAGACGCCGGCGCAGACGACGACCATGGCGACGAGCAGGCTCAGCAGGGTGAGCGGCACGTCGTAGCGGATATCGGTGCCGGCGACGCTGAAACCGAGCATGGCCACGAAGTGCATGGTCCAGATGCCGGTGCCGATCGCCGAGGCGGCGGTGACGAGCCAGTTGCGGCGCGAACGCCCGGTGGCGGCGAGCGCGCGGACGGTGCAGCGCAGCCCGAGGGCGGCGCCGATGCAGGCCATCACGTACGACAGCACGGGGGTCAGCCACCCCAGGGCGGCGTGGTCCAGGTGTCCCATGCCCCCGGGACGCTAGACCCGGCAGGGGCGCGCGAAGGGGGCGCATTTCGAAAGGTGTTGGAATATGACGCAAGGGTGCACCGGAACGATCGGGTCACGCTCGAACGTGTGCACTGAGGCGTCATACGTGCCGGTGAGGAATCATGCCGTACATGAGCGACGACCAGACGCGTGTCCAGGAGTTCTTCACCGCCCGCGCCGCCGACTGGGACAGCCGGTTCCCTGATGACGGTCCGGCCTACGCGACCGCGGTCGCCGAGCTCGGACTGCGCCCGGGCGACCGTGTGCTCGACGCGGGGTGCGGCACCGGACGCGCCCTGCCGCCGCTGCGTGCCGCCGTGGGGCCCTCGGGAGTGGTGCTCGGGGCCGATCTGACCCCGGCCATGCTGCGGGAGGCCGTGCGGGCCGGACGGGACCGTGACGGGGCGTTGCTGCTCACGGACGTCGCCGCGCTGCCGCTGCGCTCACACTCGCTGGACGCCGTGTTCGGGGCGGGCCTGATCTCGCATCTGCCGAGTCCGGCCGAGAACCTGCGGGAGCTGGCGCGTGTGGTGCGTCCCGGTGGCGTGTTGGCGCTGTTCCACCCGATCGGCAGGGCGGCCCTGGCCGCGCGCCACGGCCGCCCGCTCACCCCGGACGACCTGCGCGCCGAGCCCAACCTCCGTCCGCTGCTGGCCGGTTCGGGGTGGAGCATGACGTCGTACGTCGACGAGGACTCCCGCTTCCTGGCGCTCGCCGTCCGCGAGGACTGAGCTGCCGCGCCACCCGGCCGCGTCACCGTCCGGCCCCGTCACCCGGCCTCGGCGTCCGACGCCGCCACGTGCCGCACGGGACAGCCCCGGACGCCCGGGACCGGGCGCGTGCCCAGGTCGGCGAGCCGGTAGCCGTACGGGTAACCCTTGATCTCCCAGTTCTGCCGGGCGAAGTGCGGAGCGCGCCGGGGCGGCAGCAGACGGACGGCGCGGCCCCGCAGCCGTACCGCGCGACGCACCCACGCGCGCGTGGCGGCGCTCGGCGGGGTGTAACGGAAGGCACGCAGCAGCGAGTCGTCGAGCAGCGCGAGGGTCGTGGTGCGCAGCAGCGGGGCGAGCGGGCGCGGGTACCAGGAGGACATCAGGTCGAGCGTGGCGTCCGAGACCCGCCGGGCCGCCTCGTCCCAGGCGAAGTGGGCCGCCTCGTAGCCGTCGAGGCAGGTCTCGAACTCCTCGTAGGTCTCGGGGATGTCCTTGATGCCCATGTGCCGGCCCAGCGTGCGGTAGTGGACGACACTGGCGACGATCTCGTGGCGGGACATCCTGCGCCACCCGTAGGCGTCGATCCACCGTTTGGGCACCACGACGAACGTGCAGAGCACGTAGCGCATGTCGTCGTTGCTGATGTCGTAGCTGCGGTGCATCTGGTTGATGCGGCGGATCGCGGTCTTCCCCTGATCGCTGCCGAAGCCGTGCTCCACCACGGCGTCCAGGAGCAGCGACGTGTCGTCGTAGCGCTTCTGCGTCCGCTCCGTGAGCTCCGCCGTCTCGGCGAGCAACCGGCCGATGCTCGGGACTGCGTACGTGCGGTACAGGGCCAGCTCGAGGGCGCGGGTGAAGTCCCAGGGGAACTCGTACGCCGCGCTCAGCCGGTAGATCTCCGTGGCCTGCCGGTACGGGTCCATCCGCCGTATCTGTTCCAGGCGTGCGAAGCGCTTCACAGTACCCTCCCCCTTATGTCACCGGAGATCCAACTCTACGTTGGTGTCCGGGAGATGACCGGCAGGCGGGACATCCGCACAGGGGGAAGGTGGTCACCATGTGGGGCAAGGTCAGAAAGGCCGGAGGCAGAGTCGCTCATGCCATGCGCACGGAGACGAAGGCCGGCGGGGACAAACGTCCGCACAATCTTTTCGAGGCGGCCGCGGCCTACGTCACGGCGAGCGCGGAGGACGACCAGGAGCGGGCCGACGAGGCGGCCGGCTGGGTGTCGCCCGAGGCGCTGTCGTTCGGGGTGAACGAGCTGGCCTGCCGGGCCGTCATCGCGCTCGCGCGGGAACGCGGCGAATCGCCCCGGACCGTGGCCCGTGAGTTGCTGGGGCTGCCGGCGGAGTGACGCGCCCGGCCCGGACGGCCGATTCGCCCCGTCCGCCGGAAAACGGCAGCTCCTGGTGCGCGCGCAGGGCCGTGACAAGCGGCTTCCGCGCGCACTAGGGTGCGCGCCGGTGGACGAACCGATGGGGAGGCTGGGATGGCCGGGACGGATGAGGACACCGTCGCCGCCGCGGACGACGCGCTTTATGTGCTCACAGCGGTGTTGCTGACGCCGGCGCAGTTCCCGAGCGTGCTGGGCGACGACTATCCGGGGGCGTGCGCGGCGCTCGGCCTCGCGCCGCTCGCCGACGGGTACGGGCTGGTGCTCGGCCAGGACGGCGAGGGAGCCCGGTGGACCGTGATCATCGACGACGTCTCCCTGGTGGCCGTCGCGATCGCGTCCTGGGACTGCGGGATGGAGTACGAGCTGTCGCCCGACGAGCGCACGGTCGTGGCGGCCCTGCCCGGCTGGCCCCTCGCGGTCGCCGTCGCGGCGCCCGGAGTGCCCGCGCCGCACGATCCCGGTCCGGAGGCCGACGACCGGCCCCCGCTGGCTCCGCCGGACACCACCGTGTGGGGCCCGGCCCAACGGCGCCTGGGCGCGGACGAGATCGCGCTTCAGTGGGCGATGTGGCGCGACCAGGTCGACGACTCGGCCTTCCCGGCTCCGGGGTCCTCGGCGGCGCCGGGCGACGGCGGCGTGGCGGCCGACGGTCCGGGCGGAGGCGGGGAGAACGGGCAGCAGGGCCACAGCGGCATCCGGCGGGTCCTCGCGGAGGCCCGCACCTACATCGACTCGCCGCCGCCGCTGGGCCGGGTCCGGTCGTCGTTCGCGCCGGGTGACGCGCGGACGCTGCGGGCCGACGGTCCTGGCTGGTCGCTCGTGGCCAGGACCGACGACATCGCCTTCGTGCTGCTGGACGAGGAACCCGGCGTGGTCCTGCCGGTGGGCCGGGGGCCGGAGCTGCCGGGTCTCCTCGAGGCCCTCGACAAGATGGCCGTACGGCCGAACTGAGCCGGTGCGGCCTTCGGCCGCGCCGGCCGTCAGCGCGTCAACGGCCCAGTTCCTTGCGGGTGGCGCGGCGCAGCCTGCGCCGCTGCGAGGGGTCCAGCATGAGATACGCGGCGGCCGGGACTCCCAGGATGATCAGGAGCGATGCCCACCAGGGCAGCCAGATCAACAGGATGAGCCCGACTGCCACGCCGCCTGCGGCGATCTTGGCGTTCTTGGACATGATGTCGCCTCCTTCGCGGCCACTGCCGCTCTCTGTCTCGAAAACGGGCCCGCGCTTGCGGCGGTTCCGGACCGCGACCCTGAGACATCCCTGAGGCGCGCCCCCTACGCACCCCTGAGACCTCTATGGTGACCCAGCTCACAGCCAAGTCATACCCAGAGGCGGCAGGAAGTGCTGTACCCTCGGCGACTCCGACTCGCTAGTCAAATTTGAGGAACCAGCCATAGCCGAGCATCCGACTCCCCCGGCACCCTCCTCCGACCTCTTTGAACTGGCCCACTGCTGCGCCGTGTTCCTGCCCGGCGACCCGGCCCGTACGGGCAGCGTCGCCTTCTGGCGGCCGGACGGCGAGACCCCTCCGGCCACGGCGTCGGCGTCCGTCACGGACCTGACCGTCGTCGTGCCCGGCGTCGACGGGGTCGAGCCGCACAGCGTGCCCGCCGTCCTGGTGCCGGTGCGCACCGCCCTGCCGGTCCTCCTGCGCGCGCGTACCGGCGCGCAGGGGCACCGGGCCACCGTGTTCTGGGGCGCGGCGGCCGCGCACGCCCTGCACCTGGTGGCGCGCGGACTGCTGCTGCCGGGGCTGTCCCCGGGCGACCACGACGCCTGGCGCACGGGCCCGCTGCGCGCCCGGGACGTCGAGGCAGTGCGCCACCTGGCCGCCGCCATGCCGCCCGAGGCGCACGCCGTGCCGCTGGCGGGCGCCGGGCCGATGCGGCTGCCCGACCAGGAGCAGCTCCTGCGCGCCTTCCTCGACGCGGTCGCCGACACCCTGCCCCGCTCCCCCGCCGCGCCGCTGGTCACCGGCGGACCCGCCTACGCGTCGCCCGAGCCGGTACGGCTGCCCGAACAGCGCGCGTGGGCCGCCGACGTCGCCGCGGGCCACGACGCGGGGGTGCGGCTGTCGCTGCGGATCGAGGCGGACGGCCTGACGGACGCAGCGGCCGACGACGCGGATGTGACGTTCCGGGCCGTGCTCCAGGTGCACAGCGTGAGCGATCCCGCGCTCGTCGCGGACGCCGCGGACGTCTGGGCCGGTGCCGGGGGCGATGCCTTCGGCCCGCGCGCGCGGATGGACGCCCTGCTCGCCCTGCGTCGCGCGGCCCGGGCCTGGGCCCCGCTCACGCCCCTGCTGTCGGCGACCGTGCCGGACGCGGTCGAGCTCGCCGACGAGGAGGTCACGGAGCTGCTCGGCGCGGGCGCCCGGGCGCTGGCGGCGGCCGGAGTCGACGTGCACTGGCCGAAGGGACTGACCCGCGAGCTCACCACGCGCGCGGAGGTGGGCCCTTCCGACGACGAGCCGGAGTCCGGCAAGGCCTTCGCCGCCATGCCGTCGTTCCTGTCAGCCGACGCGCTGCTCTCCTTCGACTGGTCGTTCACGCTGGGCGACCGGCAGCTGAGCCGCGAAGAACTGGACCGCCTCGCCGAGGCCAAGCGCCCTGTGGTGCGGCTGCGCGACCAGTGGGTCCTGATCGACCCTCAGGAGGTACGCCTGGCCCGCTCCCGGCAGGACCACAAGGTGACGCCGGTGGACGCGCTGGGCACGGCCCTGACGGGCTGGGCGGAGGTGGACGGCCGCCGGATCGAGGTGCGGCCCACCGGGTGGCTGGCGGCCCTGCGGGAGCGGCTCGCGAACCCCGAGGCGCAGCAGCCGGTGGAGCAGCCGGCCGCCCTCGCGGCCACCCTGCGGGACTACCAGCGGCGGGGCCTGAACTGGCTCGCCGGCATGACCTCGCTGGGTCTCGGCTGCTGCCTCGCCGACGACATGGGGCTCGGCAAGACGATCACGCTGATCGCCCTGCACCTGCATCGGCAGACCGACGCCCGGTCCGCCGGACCCACCCTGGTGGTCTGCCCGACGTCCCTGATGGGCAACTGGCAGCGGGAGATCGAGCGGTTCGCACCCGGCACGCCCGTGCGGCGCTTCCACGGCGCGCGGCGCGGCCTCGACGGCCTGGCCGACGGGGAGTTCGTGCTCACCACGTACGGCACGATGCGCCTGGACGCGCCGCGGCTCGCCGAGGTGCCGTGGGGCATGCTCGTGACGGACGAGGCCCAGCACGTGAAGAACCCGCACTCCTCGACCGCGCGGGAACTGCGTTCCATCGGCGCACGCGCGCGCGTGGCGCTCACCGGCACCCCGGTGGAGAACAACCTGTCGGAGCTGTGGGCGATCCTCGACTGGACCACTCCGGGGCTGCTGGGCCGGCTCGGCACCTTCCGCCGACGGTACGCGGAGGCCGTCGAGGGCGGTCAGGATCCGGCCGCCGCGGACCGGCTGGCCCGGCTCTTACGGCCGTTCCTGCTCCGCCGCCGCAAGTCGGATCCGGGGATCGCGCCCGAGCTGCCGCCGAAGACGGAGACCGATCACGCGGTATCGCTCACCCAGGAGCAGGCAGGCCTGTACGAGGCCGTGGTGCGCGAGGCGCTCGCGGAGATCTCCGGCGCCGACAGCATGGCGCGGCGCGGACTGATCGTGAAGCTGCTGACCGGCCTCAAGCAGGTCTGCAACCACCCGGCGCAGTACCTCAAGGAGGAGCGGCCGGTGATCGCCGGGCGCTCGGGGAAGCTGGAGCTGCTGGACGAACTGCTCGACACGATTCTCGCCGAGGAGGCGGGCGTGCTGGTCTTCACGCAGTACGTGCAGATGGCCCGCCTCCTCGAACGGCACCTGGCCGCCCGCGGCACACCCTCGCAGTTCCTGCACGGCGGAACGCCCGTCGCCCAGCGCGAGGCCATGGTGCGGCGCTTCCAGGACGGCGAAGTGCCCGTGTTCCTGCTGTCGTTGAAGGCGGCGGGCACCGGCCTGAACCTCACCCGTGCCGAGCACGTCGTGCACTACGACCGCTGGTGGAACTCGGCCGTCGAGGCCCAGGCGACCGACCGCGCCTACCGCATCGGCCAGACCCGGCCCGTGCAGGTGCACCGGATCGTCGCCGAGGGCACCATCGAGGACCGCATCGCCGAGCTGCTGGCCCGCAAGCGGGAGCTGGCGGACGCGGTCCTGGGATCCGGCGAGGCCGCCCTCACGGAGCTGACGGACGCGGAACTGGCGGATCTGGTCGAGCTGCGAGGAGGCCTGCGATGACTCGGTACGACGGTGACACGGAGCGCACGTTCGCCGCGCTGCCGCCCGCGCGCGGGCGGGGCTTCGCACAGACCTGGTGGGGTCAGGCGTGGCTGAAGGCGCTGGAGGACACGGCACTGGACTCCACGCAGCTCAAGACGGGCCGCCGGCTCGCGCGCACGGGAGCGGTCGGCGCCGTGTCGGTGCGCCCGGGGCGCCTCACGGCTGTCGTGCAGGACCGCGACCGCACGGCGCACCGGGCCGACGTCCTGCTGGAGGAGCTCTCGCCCGGCCAGTGGGACCGCTTCCTGGACATGACCGTGGAGCGGGCCGGTCACGTTGCGGCGCTGCTGGACCGGGAGATGCCGCCGCACCTGGTCGAGGACGCGGCGGCCGCCGGCGTCGAACTGCTGCCGGGCCTGGGCGATCTGGAGCCGCAGTGCGGCTGCGGAGCCTGGGACCACTGCGGGCACACGGCGGCGCTCTGCTACCAGGTGGCGCGACTGCTGGACCAGGACCCGTTCGTCCTGCTCCTGATGCGGGGACGCGACGAAGCCACCCTGCTGAACGACCTCCAGTCGCGCGGCGCCGCGTCCGCCGCGGAGCGTTCCGACCAGGAGGGCGTGGACGCGGCCGAGGCGTACTCGGTCGGTGACATCCTGCCCCCGCTGCCGCCCCTGCCCGAACTGCCCGACGAGCCGGGGGTGCCGCCGTCCCTGGACACCGAGACACCGCCCGCTGCGGGCATCGACCCGGCCGCGCTGGAGTTCCTGGCCGCGCGGACCGCCGTACACGCCCACCGCCTGCTCGCGGAGTCGCTCCGGGAAGTGGACGGACGGCACGCTCCCGGCGCTGATCCGACGGTCTCGGAAGACGCCGTACGGCTGGCCGCGGGCGAGCCCGGGCGGGAGGTGGCAGACCGTCTCGCCGACGGGTCGGGGCGCGGCCGGGAGGGGCTGGCAGCGGCGGTCCGCGCCTGGCGCCACGGCGGTACGGCCGCGCTGAACGTGCTCGACGAGGAGTGGAAGGTGGAGGGCGAGACGCTCGCACGCGCGCGTGCCGCCCTGGAGTCGGCCTGGGACGCGGACGAGCGGCCGGAGCTGCGGGCGCGGGGCAATCGCTGGACGGTCGTCGGCGCACGGGTCCAGCTGCGCCTCGGCCGGGACGGCCGGTGGTGGCCGTACCACAAGGAACGCGGCCGCTGGCTGCCCGCGGGAGGCGCCGCGCAGGATCCGGCGACGGCACTGACGTCGGCGCAGCTCGCCGCCGGAGACGGAGCCGCTCTGGGTTCAGGGCAGTAGCTCGCCGGTGTCCAGGGACGGGAGGAGCGATTCCAGGTCGCTCGGCAGATCGCTCGGCAACTGGCTCGGAAAGCCCGAGGGCAGCCGGGTCGGGAGCTTGCTGGGCAACTCGGTGGGCAGCTCGGTGGGGATGCCGAATGACGGGGCGGGAGTGCGGCTCGTGCTTTCGGCGGGCGGCTCCCGGTCCGGCGAGTCGTCGCTTCCCCTGGCCATCAGCACCACGAGGGACACGGCTGCGACGGCCACGAGCACGGCGAGCAGGATGAGCAGTGGATTCCGGCGGCGGGGAGACCCGGGCGGGTGAGGCGGTACGGGCGGCATGGCCATACCGACCAGAATCGCCGCGCCCCGCTCAACGCGGGAGGGGCGCACTCACGTTGATACGGGCTCATGGCGTGGATCGCATGATTCCGGAGCATTGCGGACCGTGATTCCGGAGCATGACCGACCCTGATTCCGGAGCATTGCGGACCCGTTGGCCGGTCACACACCCCGTGACCGGCCGACGGACCCGCACGCGCGCGTGCGCTCAGCCACGTGCCCCCAGCAGGTGGTCCATCGCCAGCTGGTCCAGACGCTCGAAGGCCATGCCGCGGGCGGCGGCCGCCTCGACGTCGAAGGCCTCGAAGGCCGACCGGTCGGCGAGCAGGGACTGGAGACCGTCCGCGGCGGTGGGCTGGGCCAGCTCGTCCAGGCGGGACGCGCTCAGGGCCTCCTGGACCTCCGGGTCGGCGCGGAAGGCGGCGGCGCGCTCCTTGAGGATGAGGTAGTTGCGCATGCAGCCGGCCGCCGAGGCCCACACCCCGTCGAGATCCTCGGTCCGCGGCGGCTTGAAGTCGAAGTGCCGCGGACCGGTGTAGCCGGCCGACTCCAGCAGGTCGACCAGCCAGAACGCGGCGCGCAGGTCGCCCGCTCCGAAGCGCAGGTCCTGGTCGTACTTGATGCCCGACTGGCCGTTGAGGTCGATGTGGAACAGCTTGCCCGCCCACAGCGCCTGCGCGATGCCGTGCGGGAAGTTCAGCCCGGCCATCTGCTCGTGCCCGACCTCGGGGTTGACGCCGTACAGCTCCGGGCGCTCCAGGCGCTCGATGAACGCCAGGGCGTGGCCGACGGTGGGCAGCAGGATGTCGCCGCGCGGCTCGTTCGGCTTGGGCTCGATCGCGAAGCGCAGGTCGTAGCCCTGGGAGGTGACGTACTCGCCGAGCAGGTCGAAGGCCTCCTTCATCCGGTCCAGGGCCGCGTGGACGTCCTTGGCGCCGCCGGACTCGGCACCCTCACGGCCGCCCCAGGCCACGTACACCTGGGCGCCGAGCTCGACGGCGAGGTCGATGTTGCGGATGGTCTTGCGCAGCGCGTAGCGGCGCACGTCACGGTCGTTGGCGGTGAACGCGCCGTCCTTGAAGACCGGGTGCGTGAAGAGGTTGGTGGTGGCCATCGGGACCTTCATGCCCGTGGCGTCCAGCGCCTGCCGGAAGCGCTTGATGTGGGCCTCGCGCTCGGTGTCGCTCGAGCCGAACGGGATCAGGTCGTCGTCGTGGAAGGTGACGCCGTGGGCGCCGAGCTCGGCCAGTCGCTGCACCGTCTCGACCGGGTCGAGGGCACGCCGCGTGGCGTCGCCGAAGGGATCCCGTCCCTGCCAGCCGACGGTCCACAGTCCGAAGGTGAACCTGTCCTCGGGGGTGGGCTGGTAGCTCATGCCGCGGCTCCTTGCTCGCTGAGGCTATTTCGTCATGCCGATTTACAAATTAGTATGCGAGCACCTTCCTGGGAAGAGACAAGGTGTCTCGGGACGAGAGCAGAGGGAGAAACCCGATGTCAGCAGCCGAGGGTCCGCTCGTCGTCGGCGTGGACTCGTCCACCCAGTCCACCAAGGCGCTGGTCGTCGACGTGTCGACCGGCCGGGTCGTCGCGAGCGGCCAGGCGCCGCACACCGTCTCCTCGGGGGCCGGGCGCGAGAGCGATCCGCGCCAGTGGTGGGACGCGTTGTGCGAGGCCCTGCGCCAGTGCGGCGAGGCGGCGCACGAGGCCGCCGCGGTGTCGGTCGGCGGACAGCAGCACGGCCTGGTCACGCTGGACGACCGGGGCGAGCCGGTGCGGCCCGCCCTGCTGTGGAACGACGTGCGTTCGGCGCCGCAGGCGCGCCGGCTCACCGAGGAACTGGGCGGCGCGAAGTTCTGGGCCGAGCGCACCGGGCTCGTCCCCGCCGCTTCCTTCACGGTCACCAAATGGGCCTGGCTCGCCGAGCACGAGCCGGAGGCGGCGCGCGCCACGAAGGCCGTGCGTCTCCCCCACGACTACCTCACCGAGCGGCTCACCGGGCAGGGCACGACCGACCGCGGCGACGCCTCCGGGACGGGCTGGTGGGCGTCCGGGACGGAGTCGTACGACGACGAGATCCTGGCGCACGTGGGACTGGACCCGGCCCTGCTGCCCCGTGTGGTCCGGCCCGGCGAGGTGGCGGGCACGGTGCGCGACAGCCATGATCTGCCGTTCTCCAAGGGCACCCTGGTCGCCCCCGGCACCGGTGACAACGCCGCCGCGGCGCTGGGCCTCGGGCTGCGTCCCGGCATGCCGGTGATGAGTCTCGGCACCTCGGGCACGGTGTACGCGGTGTCGCAGCGGCGGCCCGCCGACCCGAGCGGCACGGTGGCCGGTTTCGCCGACGCCCGCGGTGACTGGCTGCCACTGGCCTGCACCCTGAACTGCACCCTCGCCGTGGACCGCGTCGCGACGCTGCTGGGCCTGGACCGCGAGGCCGTCGAGCCCGGCACGGCCGTGACGCTGCTGCCCTACCTGGACGGCGAACGCACCCCGAACCTGCCGAACGCCTCCGGTCTGCTGCACGGCCTGCGCCACGACACGACCGCCGGCCAGCTGCTCCAGGCCGCCTACGACGGTGCCGTCCACTCCCTGCTCGGCGCGCTCGACCTGGTCCTGGACCAGGACGCGGACCCGTCGGCGCCCCTGCTGCTGATCGGCGGCGGTGCCCGGGGCGCGGCCTGGCAGCAGACCGTACTACGGCTGTCAGGGCGTCCCGTGCAGGTGCCGGAGGCCAAGGAGCTGGTGGCGCTCGGCGCCGCCGCGCAGGCGGCCGGGGTGCTGACCGGGGAGGACCCGGCGGCGGTCGCCCGGCGCTGGAACACGGCGGCCGGGCCGGTGCTCGACGCCGTCGAGCGGGACGAGGCGACGCTGGCCAGGATCGCCGGGGTACTCTCCGACGCGGCTGCGCTGCTGGAGCGGCCCACGGACACCCACTGAGGACTGGCGTCAGGCATGACCGCACCGCTGCACGAGGCCCGTCCGGCCGGACCGGGGCGCGCCCTGCCGGACACCCAGCAGGGCATGCGCCGCCGCAACCTCGCCCGTGTCCTGCACGCCGTCCGTGCCGAGGGACCGCTGTCCCGGGCCGCCGTCGCCTCGCGGATCGGCCTGACCCGGGCGGCGGTGTCGACGCTCGTAGACGAACTCATCCGCTCGGGGCTACTGGAGGAGCTGGGGCCCGAACGGCCTGGCCGGGTGGGCCGCCCCGGCTCCGCGCTCGCGCTGAGCGGACGCGGCCCGGCGGGGATAGGCGCGGAGGTCGGCGTCGACCATCTCGCGGTCTGTGCCGTGGACCTGCGCGGCACGACCCGGTCGCGGGCGATACGCCAGGGCGCGAACCGCGGCCGCTCCCCCCGGCCCGTGCTCGCCGAGCTGACCGAACTCATCCGCCGGGTCGTCGCCGAGGCGGAGGGCGAGGGCCTGTGGCCGGCCGGTCTCGCCGTGGCCGTGCCCGGTCTGGTGGCGCGCGACGCCCGGACCGTCGTACGCGCCCCGAACCTCGACTGGCACGACACGGACCTCGGTGACCTGCTGCCGGCGGACCTCCCGCTGACCGTGGACAACGAGGCCAACTTCGGCGCCCTCGCAGAACTCTGGCTCGGCGAGGGCACGCCGCGCGACTTCCTGCACGTGTCGGCGGAGATCGGTATCGGCGCGGCGGTCGTGGTGGACGGCGGACTGCTGCGCGGAAGGCGCGGTTTCGCGGGCGAGTTGGGGCACGTGCCGGTCCGGCCGGACGGGCCTAAGTGCGCGTGCGGCGGGCGCGGGTGCCTGGAGCAGTACGCCGGCGAGGAGGCGGTGCTGCGCGCGGCCGGCCTGGAGCCGGATCAGGACCGGGTCGGGCTGCTGGCGGGGCGCGCGGCCGAGGGCGACGAGGACGTACGCCGTGCCCTGCGCGACGCGGGCACCGCGCTCGGAGTCGCCCTGACCGGGGCGGTCAACCTGCTCGACCCGGAGAGCGTGGTGCTGGGCGGGGAACTGTCCGGGCTGGCGCCGTGGCTGCTGCCGTCGTTGCGGGAGGAGTTGGCGCGCCGCACGGCGGGGCCGGCCTGTCCCGTGTCCGTGTCCCGGCTGGGTCCGCAGGGGCCGCTGCTGGGGGCCGCGCATTCGGTCGTGCGGGCGGTGCTGGACGATCCGGCCATCGTTGCCGAGCGGGCCTGAGACGGGCCCTGCCTACAGGCAAAGCCGGCCCACGAAGCCCCTCAATCACCCGACCGGGTGAGCGAGTTATCCACATTTCCGCGCCCTTCCCCCAAAAAGCATCGCGTCCTTCGGACCGACCGGCAGGCGCCGTAACTTGATCCACGCGGGCCGCGACCACAACAGCCGCGGCTCCGAGCAGTTGAGCAAGAGACACCGCCGTCGAGCCCGGAAGGCACACACTCATGGCACGGACAACTCCTTTCCCCAGCAGGCGAGGCCTCCTCATGGGCGCCGCCCTCACCGCCGTCCCGTTCGCTCTGTTCCCCGACGCACGGGCCACCGCCCGGCCCCAGGCCGTCGATCACCCCGGAGCCGCGTGGCATCCGGCGAGCCGCAGCAATTACACGCCGTCGAACCGCCCCCGCGCCCATCCGCTGCACTACGTGGTCATCCACGTCGCGCAGACGACCTACTCCGGCACCCTGTCCGTCTTCCGGAACCCCAGGACGAAGGTGTCCGCGCACTACGTGGTGCGCTCGTCCGACGGGCACGTGGCGCAGTGCGTGCGCGAGTCCGACATCGCGTGGCACGCGGGGAACTGGGACTACAACACCCGCAGCATCGGCATCGAGCACGAGGGATGGGTGGACCAGCCGTCGTTCTTCTCAGACGCGATGTACGAGCGGTCGGCCCGGCTCACCGCGGCGATCTGTGCGAGGTACGGCATCCCCAGGAACCGGGCGCACATCATCGGCCACCACGAGGTACCGGGCAGCGACCACACCGATCCGGGCCGCCACTGGGACTGGAAGCGCTACATGAGACTGGTCGACAACTCCGCCTGAGAACAGCGCATTTCGCCGCCCCTGCCCACGGCACCCGACCTCACGTCCCGGTTACAAAACGCTCAACCTCTGGTTGCGGCACGGTAATCACGCAACGATGGGACCATGAGTCTGGCCCAGCGCGCCCTGGAGCGTCTGCAGGCCTGGCCCGACCTGATGGCGGGCCCGGCGAGTTGCGGTACCGGACGGGCGCTCCGTTCCGTCCGTGACGAGATCGTCCACTTCCACTCGGCACGGGACGTGGACCTCCACCTCACTCGCCGGGCCATCCAGCGCTTCCACTACGACCTCGCCGGTTCGAGCGCGATCCACCTGGTTCCCGGATCGTGCTGGGTGACGGTCCACCTCGACTGCGACGCGGACGTCGACCTGCTGCTGAGCCTGGTGAGCATCGCCCTCAAGGCCCACCAGACCTGGCCGGCCGGCGAGGAGCCGGGGCTCGCCGGGTGCAACTTCCACCGAGTCACGGTCCTTCCGCGCGACGCCGCGGCGGGAGGCTGAGCGTTGGTGACGCGACCTGAGACCGTCAACGCCGAGGCCTGGCGCACGTACGGCGAACACCACCTGCGGCGTGGCACGGTGCTGCCCGAGGTGGCGCGGATCGACTGGGGATTCGAGGGCGCCGGACCGGGGATCGAGGTGCTCGGGGAGCTGGCTGGCAGGCGAGTGCTGGACCTCGGGTGCGGTCCGGCCCGGCACGCCGCCCATCTGGTCCGTGCTCACGGCGCGCTGGTGGACGCCGTCGACTCCTCGGCCGGACAGTACGAACGGGCGCGCGCCCGCTACGGCTCCCTGCCCGGGCTGCGCCTGGTCCTGGCCGACGCGGTGGAGCATCTGCGCTCGGCGGAGCCGTACGACGTCATCTACTCGGTCAACGCCGTGCCGTACATCGACCCGCACCGGCTGCTGCCCGCCCTGGCCGCGGCGATCAAGCCGGGCGGCAGGCTCTGCTTCACCGTGCTGCACACCAACTCGCACGGTGACGGACCGTCGGACGAGGTCATCGCCCGGCCGGAGATCCTGCGGCTGGCCGGCGGCGGGGAGGTCACCGTCCGGATGTGGGTCCTCGAACCGGAGCTCTGGACGGCCCTGCTCGCCGAGCACGGGCTGCGCGTGGAGCAGGTCGACGTCCTCGACACGCCGCAGGACGGCAACCACGCGTCGTACCGGCTCTTCCGGGCGATTCGGCCCGTCCGTGTCTCCTCCCGGCCGCGCACCGCCAAGCCGCCGGTGGCCCACGCCGCGCTCGGGGTCGGCGCCGTCCTGCACGGCCCCCGAGGACTGCTCCTGGGCCGGCACCGGCACGGGACGTGGGAGCTGCCCGGCGGGACGGTGGAGCCCGGGGAGTCGTTGCAGGAGGCGGTCGTGCGCGAACTCGGCGAGGAGACGGGGCTCGACGCCCGGCCGGAGGACGTCCGGCTGCTCGGGACGCTCCTCGACGACGCCGGCGGTGTCGTACGGGTGACGGTGGCCGCCCGGGTCACCGCCTGGCGGGGAGAGCCGTCGGACCAGCCCGGGGAGAGCGTGGGCCGCTGGCGCTGGTTCGCCCTGGACCGGCTTCCGGAGGAGCTGTTCGTGTGCAGCGCGCAGGCCCTCACCGTCTGGCGGCCGGGTCTGGCGATCGACCACGCGCCCGCTCACTTCACGCCGTACGACACCGGAACGGGCGACGGCTGAAGCACCCAGCGGGGTGCGTTTTTCAGCCGTTCCCGCGTAGTCGGCGCTCAGCCACCCTGCCGGCCCTCGTGGTCTGGTGCACTGCCCCTGAGGATCCGGGCAGTTGACGAGGCATCAGGGGGCGCGGTGACAGGTCGTCGCAGGCGACGGGGAGCAGGCAGAGCGGTACTGGCGTTTCTCACGGCGTTCGGCGCGCTGACCGGTGCGGCCCTGGCGGGGGCGGCACCGGCCGGCGCCGTCCAGAAGGGCGGACGGGTCGCGCCGGGAGTCACGTACGAGGAGTTCGACATCAAGGCGGCCAAAGGAGTGACCCATGCGCACGTGCTGAGGGTCGACCTGGGCCATCCGCGGGTACGGGTCGATCTGCTGTATCCCGGGGCGGTGGCCTCGCGCGCGCAGGTCTCGCGGATGGCCGACGCCCAGGGGGCCGTCGCCGGTGTCAACGGCGACTTCTTCAACATCACCGAGACGCAGCACCCGGGCGTCGAGGCGACCGGCGCGAGCGTGGGTCCGGCGATCGCGGCCGGGCGGACGCTCAAGGCGGCCGTGCCGAACGGCCAGCGCTTCGGGCCCGCGCTGCCGCCCGGCACGACCACCGAGGACGTGTTCGGCGTCGGCACCGACGGAGTGGCGCGGCTGGACCGGCTGGCCCTGGACGGCTCGGTCCGAACGGAGGAGGCGCAGGTGCCGCTGGGCGGGCTCAATCAGTACGCGCTGCCGGTGGGTTCGATCGGTGCGTTCACCCCCGAATGGGGCAGCGTCTCCCGCGTGCGCGCGACGTGCGGCACGGACACGGACCGGGCCGCGCCCTGCAGTACGGACACGTACGAGGTGACGGTCCGCGACGGCAAGGTCGTGTCGGCCGCTGACACACCCGGCAGCGGTCCCATCGCCGCGGGCACCACCGTGCTGGTCGGCCGGGAGGCCGGGGCCCAGCGGTTGCGGAAGCTGTCCACCGGCGAAGCGGTCGAGGTCGAGCACCGTCTCGTGGCGGCCACGGACGGCGCCGCCTACCGGCTCGCCCTCGGCGGCTACCCGGTCCTCACGGGCGGGCGGCCGCTGCCGGGTCTGGACGACACGACGTCGGCCGTCCGTACGGCCGTGGGGATCGCCGACGACGGACGGTGCATGCTGCTGCTCGCACTGGACGGCGCCGCCGCCTACCGCAGCGGCCTGACGATCGCCGAAGTGGCCGACACCATGCGGAAGCTGGGCTCGGACGACGCCTTCAGCCTGGACGGCGGCGGGTCGTCGACGCTGGTCGCCCGGAAGGCGGGCGCGAGCACCGTCTCGGTACGCAACCACCCCAGCGGCGGCGCCGAACGCGCCGTTCCGAACGGCATCGGCGTGTTCTCGGGAACGTGACGTCAGGGCCGCAGACCGCTGACGATGTCCGCCGTCGCCGTGAGACCGCTGTGGATGGTGGGAGCGATGCTGGTGCTGGCCAGGTAGAAGCCGAGCAGCAGGCAGACCAGCGCATGCGAGACCTTCAGCCCGCCGTTGCGCAGGAAGATCACCGCCAGGATCGCGAGCAGCAGCACCACAGAGATGGAAATGGCCATCGTCGACTCCTCCGCCACGCCGCCATGTCTGGTTCACGGCGTTCGGCCGTAAGTGTGGCGTAGCGGAGGGTTCGTCCGGGCGGCTGACCTGTCCGCCGAACGTGTGATGTTCTACGTGTCCAACGTGTCGTGCGCGTCCTACGCCGCCCGCCGGGCGTCCAGGAACGCCTCCAGTCCGGCGAGGTCGTCGGTGTTGAGGTAGTCGACGTCCGCGGCGAGCAGTTCGGCCCACAGCGCGTCCCGGGCGGGCCCGGCCAGGTCCGGGGTCGCCCAGAACCGCACCTTCTGCCCCCGCTTGTGGGCGGCCCGGACGATGCCCCGCAGCTTCTCCCGCTCGGCGTCCGGGAACGCGCCCACGCCCCGCCAGGTGAAGTTGAGCGTCCAGTTGTCGCTGATCAGCGGTATGAAGGAGGCTGGCGCCTGGCTGCCGAGGTCGGCGAGCCGGCCGTCGTAGAAGGCACGCCGGAGGGTCTGGGCCTCCATGGGGGCGCGGGCCGCGCGGTCGCCGGAGATGACGGCGGTGACCGGGCCGGGCAGGACGCGGCCGTGGGCGTACGTCGTGAACAGGTGCCGGTAGCGCCTGAGGTGGCGGTCGAGTTCGAGGTACGTCGACGAGCCCTCGGTCTTGATGTCGACGAGCAGTTGCAGCGACCCGCGGTACCCCCGGTACACGCGGCCGCCGTTGGCCCGCACGCGCGCGGCGAGCGGGTCGAGGTAGAGGGACTCCAGTGTGCGGGCCGGGTCGAGGTCCTCCGGGTCGTGGGCGACGAGGAGCTGGTCGCCGACGAGGTGGATGTCGGCTTCGACGCTGCCGAACCGGTGGTCCAGGGCGTCGAACAGGGGGCGCGGGTGCTCGTAGTCGTTGTGGGCGTGGGCGCGCCACAACGGGCGGGGCCCGTGCCGCCGTTCGCCGGCGAGGGCTTGGGTGGCGGGGAGGGCGACCGAGCCCGCGAGGGCGGCGCCGAGGGTGGTGAGGGCTCTGCGACGGGTGGTGAGGTCCATGCTCTGCCTCCCTGGAGGTGCCGTACGGGAACCCTGCGAGTATGGGTCAGGGCAGGGCCAAGGAGCAGGGCCTTGCGGGGAGTTGGCCTCGGTGCCGTCGTGCGTTCACTTCGCCGGAGCAGGGCGCACGGAAAAGCCCGCCCCTGGTGGGACGGGCTTTTCTCCGGCGTCGACGAGGCGTTGAGAGGCGTCAGCCAGGTGTCTGTCAGGGGGCCTGGAGGTCGACCAGTCCGGCAAGTGCCTCCCGGTGGGCGCCGGCCGTGCCGTAGGCGATCGAGTCGGCCTTCGCACGCTTCAGGTACAGGTGCACCGGGTGCTCCCACGTCATGCCGATGCCGCCGTGCAGTTGCAGTGCCTCCTCGGCGGCGTGGACGGCCACGGGCGCCGCGCAGGCCTGGGCGACGGTGACCGCCACGTCGGCGTCCCGGCCGGTCGACAGGGCGTCGGCGGCGTTGCGGGCGGCCGCGCGGAGGCCCGCGACCTCCAGCCACAACTGGGCCAGCCGGTGCTTGAGCGCCTGGAAGCCGCCGACGGGCCGGTTGAACTGCTTGCGGTCCTTGAGGTAGCGGACGGTCTCCGTCAGCGTCCAATCGGCCAGGCCGAGCTGTTCGGAGGCGAGCAGCCCGGCTCCGGCGCGCAGGGCCCGGCGTACGGCGGGTTCGGCGTCGCCCAGCAGCCGCCCCGGCACCCCGTCGAGTGTGACGGTCGCCAGCGGCCGGGTCAGGTCCAGGGAGACCTGGGGTGTGATGGTCGCCGCGGTGGCGTCGACCGCGTACAGGCCGCCGTCGTCGGCGGGCACGAGCAGCACGTCGGCGACGGCCGCGTCCGCGATGCCGGCCAGTTCGCCGTGCAGCAGGCCGTTGTCGTAGGGGACGACCTTGTAGGCGGCGCCCGGTGCGATGTTGAGGGCGACCGCGAGGGCTCCGATCGACGTCCCGGAGGCGAGCTCGGTGAGCAGGTCGTCGGTCCCGCAGGCCAGCAGCGCCTCGGTGGCGACGACCGCACTCGTGAGGTACGGGACGGGCGCGACCGCACGCCCCAGTTCCTCCAGCACCACGGCGGCTTCCCGGTGCGTGGCGCCCTGGCCGTCCAGCTCCTCCGGCACCAGCAGGCCCGCGAGGCCCATGCCGTCGGTGAGGGCCTTCCACAGCGCCAGGTTGTGCGGGGCGTCCGACTCGATGCGGGCGATGACGCCGGGCGCGTCGCAGTGGTCGGCGAGCAGGTCGCGGACGGCGGCGCGCAGCGCCTCTTCCTCCTCCGAGTACAACAGGTCGGGCTGTGTGCTCATCGGGCGAGGTCCTTCCAGGCGACGTCCTTGTCGGTGCGCGGTTCGGCGGGCAGGCCGAGGACGCGCTCGGCGACGATGTTCAGCAGGACCTCGCTGGTCCCGCCCTCGATGCTGTTGCCCTTGGAGCGCAGGTAGCGGTAGCCGGCCTCGCGGCCGGTGAAGTCGACCAGCTCCGGTCGGCGCATGGTCCAGTCGTCGTACAACAGGCCCTCCGCACCGAGGAGTTCCATCTCCAGGCCGCTGATCTCCTGGTTGAGGCGGGCGAAGGCGAGCTTCATGCCGGCGCCTTCGGGGCCGGGCTGGCCGGCCACGAGCTGCTGGCGCAGCCGCTCGCCGGTGAGCCGGGCGACCTCGGCCTCGACCCAGAGCTTCAGCAGGCGCTGGTGCAGGTCGTGGGTGCGCAGCTCCGATCGCTCGCGCCAGGTCCTGGAGACCGGGCCGATCATGCCGCCCTCGCGGGGCAGCCGCATGCCGCCGATGGCGACGCGCTCGTTGTTCAGGGTGGTCTGCGCGACCCGCCAGCCGTCACCGACCTCGCCGAGGCGGCGGGAGTCCGGGATGCGGACGTCGGTGAGGAACACCTCGTTGAACTCGGCCTCACCGGTGATCTGCCGCAGCGGGCGCACCTCGACACCCGGGTCGGTCATGTCGCAGACGAAGTACGTGATGCCCCGGTGCTTGGGCACGTCCGGGTCGGTGCGGGCGATGAGGATCGCCCAGCGGGCCACGTGGGCGCTGGACGTCCAGACCTTCTGCCCGTTGACGACCCAGTCTCCCCCACTCTCGGCTTCGCTCGAGCGGGAGGTGCCCCCATCCTCCCGGACGGCCCGGGTGCCCAGTGCGGCGAGGTCGGATCCGGCACCCGGCTCGCTGAACAGCTGACACCAGACCTCCTCCCCCGTCCACAGGGGCCTGAGGTACCGCCGCTTCTGCTCCTCGGTGCCGTAGCCCAGGATGGTCGGCGCGGCCATCCCGAGGCCGATGCCGATGCGCCGCGGGTCGTTGTCGGGCGCCCCGGCCGCCTCCAACTCGGCGTCCACGACGGCCTGGAGGGAACGGGGAGCGCCGAGTCCGCCGAGGCCCTCCGGGTAGTGCACCCAGGCCAGTCCGGCGTCGAAGCGGGCCCGGAGGAAGTCCAGGCGGTCGGTCGAGGCCGGCGGGTGAGCGGCCAGCAAGTCCTGTGTGCGACGGCGCAGTTCCTCGGCGCTGGTCATGCTGCCTCCTCCATGACGACGGCGACCCGGCCGGTGGTGAGGCCGTCCGCGACCTTCTGCACGGCGGTGGCGGCCCCGCCGAGCGGCACGCGTTCGCTCACCAGCGGCTTGATCGCGCCCCGGGCGGCCAGCTCGGTGAGCTGCTCGTGGCAGTGCCGGACGAGCTTCGGGTTCTTGGTGTTGTACAGGCCCCAGTGCAGGCCGAGGATCGAGTAGTTCTTCACCAGGGCGTGGTTCAGTCCCGGGCTGGGGATCGTGCCGCTGGCGAAGCCGACGACCACGATGCGCCCCTCGAAGGCGACGGCCTTGGCGGACTGGGCGTAGGCCTCGCCGCCGACCGGGTCGTAGATCACGTCGGCGCCCCGGCCGCCGGTGGCCTCCTTGACGGCGGCGACGACGTCCTCGCAGCGCCGGTCGATCACGACGTCGCAGCCCAGCTCGCGGGCGACGGCCGCCTTCCCGGAGCCGCCGACGACACCGATGACGGTGGCGCCGGCGGCCTTCCCGAGCTGCACGGCCGCGCTGCCGACCCCTCCTGCGGCAGCGTGGACGAGCAGGGTCTCGCCGACCTCCAGACCGGCCCGGCGGTGCAGACCGAACCAGCCGGTCTGGTAGCCGATGTGCAGGGCCGCGGCCTCCGCGTCGTCCAGGGCGTCCGGCGCGGGCAGGAGGGCGGCCAGGTCCGCGACGGCGTACTCGGCGAAGCCGCCGTACGGCAGCGCCGGGTTGGCGATCACCCGGCGGCCGTCCTCGGTCTCGCCGCAGATCTCCACGCCCGGGGTGAACGGCAGCGGCGGCCTGACCTGGTACTGGCCGCGGCACAGCAGGGCGTCGGGGAAGTTGATGTTCGCGGCGCGCACCTTCAGCAGGACCTGACCGTCGCCGGGCGCGGGCGCTTCCACGTCCTCCAGCCGCATCACCTCACCCGGCTCGCCGTTCTCGTGCACTTGCCATGCCTGCATGCGGGGCCTCCACGGGCTGCGTCGACTGCGTCGTCCGACCGGGGTCGAGTCGCATACTAAGCGGTCGCTTGCAGATCAGGGAACCGTCTCCGGGTGACGAGTGCCGCCGGGAGGTATCTCGTACGTCACGACCGCCTGGGCCGCGCCCGCACATGCATCCGCTCCCCCTGCGGCCCGAACAGGCTGAGGAACTCCACGGGCCCCTCCCCCGTCGACCCGAACCAGTGCGGCACGCGGGTGTCGAACTCCGCCGCCTCCCCCGCCGTGAGCACCACGTCGTGCTCGCCCAGCACCAGGCGCAGCTTCCCGGACAGCACGTACAGCCACTCGTAGCCCTCGTGCGTGCGCGGGTCCGGCTCCTGTCTGCGCTGGGGTTCCAGCACCTTGTAGGCCTGGAGGCCGCCGGGCTGGCGGGTGAGCGGCCAGTGGGTGCGGCCGAACATCTCGATCGGCTTGGACCGCACCCGCGGGTCTCCGGCCGACGGGGCTCCGACCAGCTCGTCCAGGGCCACCTGGTGGGCCCGGGCGATCGGCAGCAGCAGCTCCAGGCTGGGTTTGCGCAGGCCGGACTCCAGTCGCGACAGGGTGCTGACGGAGATGCCGGTGGTCTCGGAGAGGGCCGCCAGGGTCACCTCCCGCTCCTTGCGCATCTGCCGCAGCCGGGGGCCGACGCCCGCGAGTACCTCGTCCGTAGTCATGGTGGTATTGCAGGTTCGGCAAACACGTTTGTCAATCCCGTGACACCGGGGCGACTCTCGGCGGTGGAGGTGGTCACCATGACCGAGAAGTACGCAGTGGTCGTCATCGGCGGGGGCGCGGCGGGTCTGTCCGCGGCGCTGGTGCTGGGCCGGGCCCGGCACCAGACGCTGGTCGTCGACGCGGGCGAGCCGCGCAACGCGCCCGCCGCGCACATGCAGGGCTATCTGTCGCGCGACGGGATGCCGCCCGCCGAGTTCCTCTCCGTCGGCCGGGAGGAGATCGCGCGGTACGGCGTGGAGCTCGTGCGGGACCGGGTGGTGGAGGTGGAGAAGGGCGAGGACTTCGCCGTGGTGCTGGCCGGCGGGCGACATGTACACGCCCGGCGGCTGGTGATCGCGACCGGGTTGAAGGACGAGCTGCCGACGGTTCCCGGCATCGCCGAGCGGTTCGGCCGGGACGTGCTGCACTGCCCGTTCTGCCACGGCTGGGAGGTGCGCGACCAGCCGTTCGGGGTGCTGGCGTCGAGCCCGGCGAGCGTGCACCAGGCGCTGATCGTGTCCCAGTGGTCGAAGGACGTGCGGTTCTTCCTGCACACGGTCGCCGAGGAGGAACTGTCCGACCAGGATCTGCGCCGGCTGGCCGCGGCCGGGGTGGACGTGGTGCCCGGCGAGGTCGCGGGGCTGGTGGTCGAGGACGACCGGCTCACCGGTGTCCGGCTCACCGACGGCACGACGCACGCCCGCTCCGTACTCTTCGTCGGCCCGCGCCCCGCCCCGCAGACCGGCCTGCTGGAGCGGCTCGGCGCCGAGCTGCGCGAGACGCCCTTCGGCGCGTACCCGGTGGTCGACCCGACCGGGCTGACGACCGTCCCGGGCGTGTGGGCCGCGGGCAACGCGATCGGCTTCGCCGAGCAGGTCGTGCACGCGGCGAGCGGCGGATACCGGGCGGCGTCGGCGATCGTCGGGGATCTGCTGATGACCGACCTCGACGCGGCCGCCCGGGAGTAGAAGTGCCACCTGCGCGAGGCGTCGGCGACCTGACGGCGGACCGCGACCCCGCCATCCGGGTGTAGAGGCGGCTCCTGAGGTGCACCATGGCTGCATGCTGTTGCACCGGCTGGCCCGAGTGTCCCAGGAGGTCGCCGCCACCTCGGCGCGGTCCCGGAAGACGGCCCTGCTCGCGGAGCTCTTCCGGGACGCGGAGGCGGACGACGTGCCGATCGTCATCCCGTACCTGGCGGGCCGGCTGCCGCAGGGCCGGATCGGCGTCGGCTGGAAGGTGCTGAGCCGCCCGGTCGCCCCCGCCGCCGAACCGGGCCTGAGCGTGCGGGACGTGGACGCCCGGCTGTCGGAGCTGGCCCAGGTGTCCGGCTCCGGCTCCCAGGCGGAACGGGCCCGGCTGGTCGGGGAGTTGATGGGCGCGGCCACCGAGGACGAACAGCGGTTCCTGATCGGGCTGCTCACCGGGGAGGTACGGCAGGGCGCGCTGGACGCCGTCGCGGTCGAGGGACTGGCCCAGGCGACCGGGGCGCCCCCGGCGGACGTACGACGGGCCGTGATGCTCGCCGGCTCCCTCCAGACGGTCGCCGAGGCGCTGCTCACGGACGGCCCCGCCGCCCTGGACCGCTTCCGCCTCACCGTCGGCCGCCCGGTCTGGCCGATGCTGGCGCACAGTGCCTCCTCCGTCGCCGAGGCGGTGGACAAGCTCGACGCCTGCGCGGTCGAGGAGAAGCTGGACGGCATCCGCGTCCAGGTGCACCGGGACGGCGACACGGTACGGCTCTACACCCGCACCCTCGACGACATCACCGACCGCCTGCCCGAAGTGACGGCCGCCGCGCTTGAGTTGCGGGGCGAGCGGTTCATCCTGGACGGCGAGGTGATCTCCTTCGACGAGGGCGGCCGCCCCCGCTCGTTCCAGGAGACAGCCGGACGCGTCGGCTCGCGCACGGACGTGGCGACGGCGGCACGCGCGGTGCCGGTCTCCCCCGTCTTCTTCGACGCGCTGTCCGTCGACGGCCACGACCTGCTCGACCTGCCGTTCGCCGAGCGGCACGCCGAGCTGGCCCGGTTGGTCCCCGAGCCGATGCGCGTGCGCCGCACGACCGTGTCCGGCCCGGACGACCTGCACACGGCGGAGGAGTTTCTCGCCGAGACGCTGAAGCGCGGCCACGAGGGCGTCGTCGCCAAGGCGCTGGACGCCCCCTACAGCGCGGGCCGGCGCGGCGCGTCCTGGCTGAAGGTCAAGCCCGTCCACACCCTCGACCTGGTCGTCCTGGCCGCCGAGTGGGGCCACGGCCGCCGCACCGGCAAGCTCTCCAACCTCCACCTCGGCGCCCGCACCGCCGACGGCGGCCTCGCCATGCTCGGCAAGACCTTCAAGGGCATGACCGACGCGATGCTGACCTGGCAGACCGAACGGCTCCGGCAGCTCGCCGCCGACGACGACGGCCACGTCGTGACCGTCCGCCCGGAACTCGTCGTCGAGATCGCCTACGACGGTCTCCAGCGCTCCACCCGCTACCCGGCCGGCGTCACCCTGCGCTTCGCCCGCGTGGTCCGCTACCGGGAGGACAAGCGCCCCGAGGACGCCGACACGGTGGAGACGCTGCTGGCCGCGCACCCGGAGGTGAGCCCGTGAAGCGCAGTGCCGGCCTGCTGCTCTTCCACCACACCGACGACGGCCCCGAAGTACTGCTCGGCCACATGGGCGGCCCCTTCTTCGCCCGGCGCGACGCCGGGGCGTGGACCATCCCCAAGGGCGAGTACGAGCCCGACGAGTCCGCCTGGGCGGCCGCCCGGCGCGAGTTCGAGGAGGAACTGGGTCTGCCCCCGCCCGACGGCGAGGCCCTCGCGCTGGGCGAGATCCGGCAGACAGGCGGCAAGATCGTCACGGCCTGGGCGATCGAGGCGGACCTCGACCCGGCGACGATCGCGCCCGGCACGTTCCGGATGGAGTGGCCGCCGAGGTCGGGGCAGCTCCAGGAGTTCCCCGAGCTGGACCGGGTGGCGTGGTTCGGGCTCGACCGGGCCCGAGCGGTGATCGTCAAGGCGCAGGCGGCGTTTCTGGACCGCCTGGCGGAGCACTCGCCCTGAGGAGACGCTCCCGCGTTGCGGTCCCCTCCGCCACGCGGGAAGGTCGGACTACAGCCCGCACCGAGGGAGGTCAGCCATGCCCATCGCAACGGTGAACCCGGCGAACGGCGAGACGCTCAAGACGTACGAGGCCATGGGCGAGGAGGAGATCGGGCGCCGGCTCCAGCTGGCGGAGGCCACGTTCCGCACGTACCGGACGACGACGTTCGACGAGCGCGCCCGGCTGATGAGGAAGGCCGCCGACCTCCTCGACGAGGACCAGCGGGACATCGCCCGCGTACTGACCACCGAGATGGGCAAGCCGGTCCAGCAGTCCCGCGCCGAGGCGGCGAAGTGCGCCAAGGCGATGCGCTGGTACGCCGACCACGCCGAGGAACTGCTCGCCGCCGAGGAGCCCTCCGACACCGACGTGAAGGACTCCGGCGCCTCGCGGGTACGGGTGCGCTACCGGCCCCTGGGACCGGTGCTGGCGATCATGCCGTGGAACTTCCCGCTGTGGCAGGTGGTCCGCTTCGCGGCGCCCGCCCTGATGGCCGGGAACGTGGGCCTGCTCAAGCACGCCTCGAACGTCCCCCAGACCGCCCTCTACCTGGAGGACCTGTTCCACCGGGCGGGCTTCACCGAGGGCTGCTTCCAGACCCTGCTGATCGGCTCCGCAGCGGTCGACGACATCCTGCGCGACGAGCGGGTCAAGGCGGCCACCCTCACCGGCAGCGAGCCCGCGGGCCGCGCGGTCGCCTCCACCGCCGGGGAGATGGTCAAGAAGACGGTGCTGGAGCTGGGCGGCAGCGACCCCTTCGTCGTCATGCCCTCCGCCGACATCGACCGGGCCGCGCAGGTCGCGGTGACCGCGCGGGTGCAGAACACCGGGCAGTCCTGCATCGCCGCCAAGCGGTTCATCGTGCACACGGATGTCTACGACGCCTTCGCCGAGCGGTTCGCCGAGGGCATGAAGGCACTGCAGGTCGGCGACCCCATGGCCGAGGACACCGAGGTCGGGCCGCTCTCCAGCGAGCAGGGACTGCGCGATCTCGAGGAGCTGGTCGACGACGCGGTGCGCAGCGGGGCGGAGGTGCTGTGCGGTGGCGAACGGCCGGACGGGCCCGGCTGGTACTACGCGCCGACCGTTCTCGCCGGCATCACCCGGGAGATGCGTATCCACCGGGAGGAGGCGTTCGGTCCGGTCGCCACGCTGTACCGGGCGGCCGACCTGGACGAGGCCGTGCTGATCGCGAACGACTCGCCGTTCGGACTGAGCTCGAACGTGTGGACGCGGGACGAGGCCGAGGTGGACCGGTTCGTCCGGGATCTGGAGGCGGGCGGTGTGTACGTCAACGGGATGACGGCCTCCCACCCGGCGTTCCCGTTCGGCGGAGTGAAGCGGTCCGGGTACGGGCGTGAGCTGTCCGGGCACGGAATCCGGGAGTTCTGCAACATCACGACCGTTTGGCACGGTGCGTGAGTGTTGCGGGGCTACGATCCCGTCTGTGAACCGCGAAGTGACTCTGCCTCTGATCGTCGACGACCGCGGGACCTTGCAGGTGGCTGCGGCCGATGTCAGCAAGCTGTTGCGGACGGTGGGGGGTCGATGGGTGCGGCTTGTCGAGACCGGGGAGTCCGGGCTCGACGAGGACACGGTCGCTGCGTTGACGATCGAGCTGGCGAAGCTGGCCGACCGTATTGATGTGGCTTGCATTGCGCACAGCAGTGGGGGTGCGACCTAGCGCCTGCGGGTGCGGGTTGTTCGTGGCTGGTCGCGCCCACGCGGCGGAGCCGCAATTCGACACAGCCCCGCGCCCCTAAGAGGGCAGGTCCCCCAGCGTCGACCAGAACATCGCCTCGTAGGTCTGAAGTAGGCGGCCGTATGCGTGTGCTCGTGCCTTGTCGAGGCGCCCGGCGTCCATGGCCGCCTGCACCGCCGCCGTCGCAAGCCCGTCCAGCTCCGGGGACGGCTGGGCGAAGAAGTCGAAGAAGCCGCACGCCTCGTCCGTGAAGCCGTAATGGATGCGCAGGGCCTCGGCGATCGTCGCACAATAGCCGCCCCACGCGGAGAAGTTCGCGGTCAGGGCCAGGACGACGTCCGCCGGTGAGGCGTTGAGGGCCAGCCAGGCGACGTACGCGGGGTACGCCTGGCAGCCCGGAAGGGGCTCGTACGCGGCCGCCTCCGTCTCGTCCACACCGCACGCCCTCGCGAAGGCGTCCAGCCGGTCGCCCGCCAGTGCCTCGCCCTCCGCGAGGGTGGTGAAGTAGGCCGCCGCCTCCGGGTCGGTCGTCGCGGAGCGTTCCGCCAGATGCAGGAACGCGCGGCGGTCCGCGGGGATCACCCAGGACTGTTCCAGGGCGAGCGCGGCGAGGGTGGGACGGGGGGCCTCGCCACGGGCGATCCGGGGGACCAAGGGGTTGGACCGCGGGTCCGGGGCGAGTTCGGCTGTGGTCGTCGTCAGCAGGTCCCGGGCCGGGTGCGTCATCGCGTCCTCCGTCGTGAGGGTGTCGGGACGAGCCTGGCACGGCGTCCCCGATACGGAAGTGGTCCGGCGCGAGATCGGCGCCACGCTGGAGCTGGCGCGTGAGCGCCACGCCGACCACCCCCAACTGCCGCTGGCCCTCCGGCTCATCGAGGAAACCCTGAAACACCCCGGGTTCGAGGAGCGCGACAAGCTCTACGAGGCCGAGGCGAAGGCGCGGGTGCCGGCGGTCATACAGCGGGCGCTCGACGACGCCGAGCCTGTCCTGCTGGACAAGCGGGTGCCCGCCACGATGGAGCCCCTCGCGCCGGCGCTGAAGGACCTGGCCGGTGACCACGGCTGGGACGGCTCGGCGACCTCAGCACCTTCCTCCAGGTCGACCCGCACGCCTTCCGGTGCAGCCGGGCCACGCTCACCGAGCAGGGCGACATCGTTAGCGCCGTCGTCCTGGACGCGCTGCGCCGGCTGTTCGCTCGTCAGCGGATGGGCGTGCCGGAGAGGGTCCGGGCTATCACCAGTCGCTGGATCTCGCTCGTGCCCTCGAAGATCGTGTAGATGGCGGCGTCCCGGTGCATACGCTCGACGGGGTACTCCCTGGTGTAGCCGTTGCCGCCCAGGATCTGGATCGCCTGGGCCGTGACCTGCTTGGCCGTCTCGCTCGCGAACAGCTTGGACATCGAGCCCTCGGCCGCCGTGAACGGCTTGCCGTTGACCGCCATCCAGGAGGCGCGCCAGACAAGGAGCCGGGCCGCGTCGATGGACGTACGCATGTCCGCGAGCTGGAACGCCACGCCCTGGTTGTCGATGATCGGCCGCCCGAACTGCTCCCGCGTCTTGCCGTAGTCGAGGGCGACCTCGTACGCGGCCCGGGCCGTACCGACCGCCATGGCCCCGACCGCCGGGCGCGACGCCTCGAACGTGGCCATCGCCGCGTTCTTCACTCGCTCCCCGCCCTGCTTGGCCTTCTCCCGCGCCCGGGCGAGCCGCTCGTCGAGCCTCTCCTTGCCGCCGAGCAGGCAGGAGCCCGGAACGCGCACGTTGTCCAGGACGACCTCGGCGGTGTGCGAGGCGCGGATGCCGTGCTTCTTGAACTTCTGGCCCTGGGACAGGCCCTCGGTGCCCGGCGGGATGATGAAGGAGGCGTGGCCCTTGGAGCCGAGCTCCGGGTCCACCACCGCGACCACGACATGGACGTTGGCGATACCGCCGTTGGTCGCCCAGGTCTTGGTGCCGTTGATCACCCACTCGTCCTTGGCCTCGTCGTACACGGCCCGGGTGCGCATGGAGGCCACGTCGGAGCCGGCGTCGGGCTCGGAGGAGCAGAAGGCGGCGACCTTGACATTGCTCGCGTCGCCGTACATCTGGGGGATCCAGGTGCCGATCTGCTCCTCGGTGCCGTTGGCGAGGACGCCGACGGCGGCGAGACCGGTGCCGACGATGGACAGGGCGATGCCCGCGTCGCCCCAGAACAGCTCCTCCATCGCCATGGGGATGCCGAGGCCGGTGGGGTCGAAGTACTGCTGGGCGTAGAAGTCCAGGGAATAGATGCCGACCTTGGCGGCCTCCTGGATGACCGGCCAGGGAGTCTCCTCACGCTCGTCCCATTCGGCGGCCGCGGGGCGGATCACATCGGCGGCGAAGCCGTGCAGCCAGTCGCGGACCTCCTTCTGTTCGTCGTTGAGCTCCATGGTGAACTCGGCCATGTCGTCCCCTCCAGCGGCACACATGCATGTTACTTGCGGTAACAGCAGTCTGTTACCGGTGGGTAGTCCACGTCAACTCCTACCGACCGGTCGGCACCCGGTGTCCGGGGCATGTTTGAGTGTTAGTTTGCGCAGGCGTCATCGAATCAGCACGGGTGGGGAGAGCAGATGGACACCACGCAGCGGACCGACCAGCAACGGTCCGCCGACCGCCGACGGCGTGAGCTGCTGGAAGCCGCCGACCGAGTGGTGCTGCGCGACGGTCCGCAGGCCTCGATGAACGCGATCGCCGCGGAAGCGGGCATCACCAAGCCGATTCTGTACCGGCACTTCGGTGACAAGGGCGGACTTTACGCGGCCCTTGCCAAACGGCACACGGACGCGCTGCTGGATTCGCTGCGGGCGGCGCTGGACGCGCCTGCGGAGAGACGGGAGCGGGTCGAGGCGACGCTGGACACGTATCTCGCGGCGATCGAGGCGCGGCCTCAGGTCTACCGGTTCCTGATGCATCCGGCGGAGGGGGGCCAGCCGGGGGATCCGGGGTTCGATGTCGGCAAGCACAGTGCGCCGTTGCTGCGGCGGATGGGGGAGGAACTCGCGCAGGTCATCGAGGAGCGGCTGGATCTCGGGCCGGGCGGACAGCAGCTGGCGCGGGTGTGGGGGCATGGGATCGTCGGCATGATGCATGCCGCCGGGGACTGGTGGCTGGGGGAACGGCCTTGCTCCCGTGCCGAGTTGGTGCGGAGTCTGGCTGATCTGTTGTGGGGGCGTCTTGCGGCCGCGGGGGATCGGGTGGGGGGTCCGGGGTTCTGACCGTCGTACTTTGCGTGCGGGCCGGTGGGGGCTGGTCGCGCCCACGCGGCGGAGCCGCATACCGAACGCAGCCCCGCGCCCCTGGGTTACTCACCTCACTCGGCGCCATGAAGCCCGAGCCACCTGTCGCATCAGCCTGCGGTGGCGCCAGCCCGTCAGTCGGTCCGCGTAGATGCGGCCCTCCAAGTGGTCGTACTCGTGCTGGAGGCAGCGGGCGAAGAAGCCCGAGCCGTGCACCGTGATCGGCTCTCCGGTCATCGTGAAGCCCTCGACCACCGCGTGGTCGTAACGCTCCGTGGCCGCTTCCAGGCCCGGTAGGGACAGGCAGCCCTCCGGGCCCCGGATCACCACTCCGTCCGCCTCGACCAGGCGCGGGTTGACCACGTGGCCCAGGTGCCGGAGGTCCTCGTCGTCGGGGCAGTCGTAGACGAAGACCCGCAGCGGCTCGCCGATCTGGTTGGCGGCGAGGCCGACGCCCTGGGCGGCGTACATGGTTGCGAACAAGTCCTCGACGAGCCGGGCCAGTTCGGGGCCGAAGTCGGTGGCCTCCGCGCAGGGTGTGTGCAGGAGCGGGTCGCCGTGCAGCGTGAGGGGTCTCACGTGGCCGTGGGCGCCGGGGATGGGGCTGTTTCGCATGGCGGCAAGAGTAAGGTCCCTGTCATTCCGCGCCTCCCACACGAGTTCACCACAGTGCCGCGGTTCGGGAGTGCTAATGGATCTCGATAGGCTGAGGTCCACACCACGTGGCCGTCAGGCTTCAAGGCGCGGCGCGTACGCAAGGAGGATCGAGAACTGATGGCAGGCAACTCGGACCCGCTCTCGCCGCGGGCCAAGCTGGCCGTGACCGCGGGCAAGGCGGTCGCGGCGGCATCCCGCGCCGCAGGGCGCGGCAGCGGTTCGGTGATCGGCGGCCGGGTGGCGCTCAAGCTCGACCCCGACCTCCTCGCCCGGCTCGCGCAGAACCTGGACGTGATCCTGGTCTCGGCGACGAACGGCAAGACCACGACCACCCGGCTCATCGCCGAGGCCCTGCGCGCGGCGGGACCGGTCGTCTCCAACGCGCTCGGCGCCAACATGCCGGCCGGCATCACCTCGGCGCTCGCGGGCAACTCGGAGGCCCGGTACGGCGTGATCGAGGTCGACGAGAAGTACCTCGCCGGCGTCGCCCGGGACACCGCGCCCAAGTGCATCGCACTGCTCAACCTCTCCCGCGACCAGCTCGACCGCGCCGCCGAGACCCGCATGCTCGCCGAGAACTGGCGGGAGGGACTCGCCGGTTCCAAGGCCGTGGTCGTGGCCAACTGCGACGACCCGCTGGTGGTGTGGGCGGCGTCCTCCTCCCCCAATGTGATCTGGGTCGCCGCCGGGCAGATGTGGAAGGACGACGCCTGGTCCTGCCCGTCCTGCGGTGGCGTGATGCAGCGCCCGGGCGACGACTGGTACTGCGGTGAGTGCGGCTTCCGCCGCCCGACGCCGAGCTGGGCACTGTCCGGCGACCACGTGCTGGACCCGCACGGCTCCGCCTGGCCGATCCACCTCCAGCTGCCCGGCCGCGCCAACAAGGCCAACGCCGCCTCCTCGGCCGCCGTCGCCGCCGTGTTCGGCGTGCCGCCGCAGGTCGCGCTGGAGCGCATGTACCAGGTGCAGGCGGTCGCCGGGCGGTACGACGTCGTCCAGTTCCAGGGCCGTGACCTCAGACTCCTGCTCGCGAAGAACCCGGCCGGCTGGCTGGAGACGTTCTCCCTCATCGACCCGCCGCCCGCCCCGGTCATCCTGTCCGTGAACGCGCGCTCCGCCGACGGCACCGACACCTCCTGGCTGTGGGACGTCGACTACACGCGCCTGACCGGCCACCCGATCTGCGTCGTCGGCGACCGGCGGCTGGACCTCGCGGTACGCCTGGAGGTCGCCGACCAGCACTTCCAGGTCTACGAGAACCTCGACCAGGCCGTGCAGGCGTGCCCGCCGGGCCGGATCGAGGTCATCGCCAACTACACGGCGTTCCAGGACCTGCGCCGCCGGGTCGGCAACTGAGCACGAGACGTCAGGGGACTTTTGTGAGCGACAACCAACTGCGGGTCGTCTGGATCTATCCCGACCTGCTCAGCACCTACGGCGACCAGGGCAACGTCCTCGTCGTGGAGCGCCGGGCCCGGCAGCGCGGCCTGGACGTGGCGCGGCTGGACGTGCGCAGCGACCAGGCGATCCCGACCTCCGGCGACATCTACCTGATCGGCGGCGGCGAGGACCGGCCCCAGCGGCTCGCGGCCGAGCGACTGCGCCGGGACGGCGGACTGACCCGGGCCGTGGAGAACGGCGCCATCGTGTTCTCCGTGTGCGCCGGCTACCAGATCCTCGGCCACGAGTTCATCAACGACCTCGGGCAGCGCGAGCCCGGCCTCGGCCTGCTGGACGTGGTGTCCGTGCGCGGCGAGGGCGAGCGGTGCGTCGGTGACGTGCTGGGCGACATCGACCCGCGCCTCGGCCTGCCCCCGCTGACCGGTTTCGAGAACCACCAGGGCGTCACCCACCTCGGCCCCACCGCCCGCCCGCTCGCCCGGGTGCAATTCGGCAACGGCAACGGCACGGGCGACGGCACGGAGGGCGCGTTCAACGACACCGTCTTCGGCACGTACATGCACGGCCCGGTGCTCGCGCGCAACCCGCTGATCGCGGACCTGCTGCTGAAGCTGGCCCTCGACGTCAACGCGCTGCCGCCGACGGACGACCGCTGGTACGAGGCACTGCGCAACGAGCGCATCGCGGCTGCGCAGCAGCCCGCGTAAGCGCGGTTGCGCAGCAGTCTGCGGCGTAGGCACAGTTGCGCGGCACCTGCGTGAACGCTGCGCGTCAGCGTGCGTGAAGGACGCGTCAACCTGCTGGTCAACAGCCCGTATGACGGCACATCCGCACAGGTGAGCGGGGTCGTCCAGCAGGCGGACGCGTGCTTCGGTCCGGCCCCTCGATGCCGCTAGGGTGGCGGGATTCGAGCCGGACAACGTGGTCCGGTCCCGGCCCACGTTGAGAAGGTTTTCGGGCTATGCGCATTGGTGTCCTCACGTCCGGCGGCGACTGCCCCGGCCTGAACGCCGTCATCCGGTCCGTCGTGCACCGCGCCGTCGTCGACCACGGCGACGAGGTCATCGGCTTCCGGGACGGCTGGAAGGGCCTTCTGGAGTGCGACTACCTCAAGCTCGACCTCGACGCGGTGGGTGGCATCCTCGCCCGCGGCGGCACGATCCTCGGCTCCTCCCGGGTCCGTCCCGAGCACCTGCGGGACGGCGTGGAGCGGGCCAAGGGACACGTCGAGGAGCTCGGGCTCGACGCGATCATCCCCATCGGCGGCGAGGGCACGCTCAAGGCGGCCCGGCTGCTGTCCGACAACGGCCTGCCGATCGTCGGCGTGCCGAAGACCATCGACAACGACATCGCCGTCACGGACGTCACCTTCGGCTTCGACACGGCCGTGGGGGTGGCGACCGAGGCACTCGACCGGCTGAAGACCACCGCCGAGTCCCACCAGCGCGTGCTGATCGTGGAGGTCATGGGCCGGCACACCGGCTGGATCGCGCTGCACTCCGGCATGGCGGCCGGCGCGCACGCCATCGTCGTCCCCGAGCGGCCCTTCGACGTCGACGAGTTGACCCGCAAGGTCGGTGAGCGGTTCGAGGCGGGCAAGCGCTTCGCGATCGTCGTCGCGGCGGAGGGGGCCAAGCCGAAGCCCGGGACCATGGAGTTCGACGAGGGCGGCAAGGACATCTACGGGCACGAGCGGTTCGCCGGGATCGCCCGTCAGCTGTCGGTGGAGCTGGAGGAGCGGCTGGGGAAGGAAGCCCGGCCGGTGATTCTCGGGCATGTGCAGCGGGGTGGGACGCCGACCGCCTATGACCGGGTGCTTGCCACGCGGTTCGGGTGGCATGCGGTGGAGGCCGTGCACCGGGGGGAGTTCGGGCGGATGACCGCGCTGCGGGGGACCGGCATAGTGATGGTGTCGTTGGCCGAGGCCGTTCAGACGCTGAAGACCGTTCCGCAGGAGCGGTACGCCGAGGCGGAGTGTGTCCTGTGAGTTCCCGGCGCCCCTGAGCACGTCTTACCGCCCCCGGTCACTTGTGTGACCGGGGGCGGTTCTACTCTTGGGGCGGACAGATTGCTGCACACCCCCACGAAACAGGAGCCGGCGGTATGGATCACAGCGGGCACGGCATGACCATGGATCTGCCGCCGTTCACGCTGGGACGAGGGCTGGAGTGGTCGGCCGACCCGTTCTTCCTCATCGCCTGCCTGGCCGGGCTGGCACTGTACGGGTGGGGTGTCGTGCGGCTGGTGCGGCGCGGTGACAAGTGGCCGGCGGGGCGGACGGTCGCCTTCGCCATCGGCGTGCTGAGCATCGTGCTCATGATGTGCACCCAGCTGAACGACTACGGCATGGTCATGTTCAGCGTGCACATGGTGCAGCACATGGTGATCAGCATGGTCTCGCCGATCCTGATCCTGCTCGGGGCGCCGATCACGCTGGCGCTGCGCGCGCTGCCGACGGCGGGGCGGGGCCGCAAGGGCCCCCGTGAGCTGCTGCTGATGTTCCTGCACAGCCGCTACATGCGGATCGTCACCCACCCGGCGTTCACGATCCCGCTGTTCATCGCGAGCCTGTACGGGCTGTACTTCACGCCGCTGTTCGACTTCCTCATGGGCTCCAAGACGGGGCACATCGCGATGATGGTGCACTTCCTCGCGGTCGGCCTGGTGTTCTTCTGGCCGATCATGGGCGTGGATCCGGGCCCGCACCGGCCGGGCTATCTGATGCGGATGCTGGAGCTGTTCGCGGGCATGCCGTTCCACGCGTTCTTCGGGATCGCGCTGATGATGGCGTCCGAACCGATGGTCGAGACGTTCAAGAACCCGCCCGCCTCACTCGGCATCGAGGCGCTGTCCGACCAGAACGCGGCGGGCGGCATCGCCTGGGCGTTCAGCGAGATCCCGTCCGTGCTGGTGCTGGTCGCGCTGCTGTTCCAGTGGTACGCCTCGGACCAGCGGCAGGCCAGGCGGGGGGACCGGGCCGCCGACCGCGACGGGGACAAGGAACTCGAGGCGTACAACGCCTATTTGAGCTCGCTGCACGCACGTGGTAACTGACTTTTCCCACGCCCCAAGGCGCCCGTTCCTCCTCGCTCTGCTCTTTCTCCACAACGCGGCTGAATAGCCTTTTCCTTCAGTAGCATGAAACGCGTCGGGGGAACCGCAGGGGGGAGCGGTGATGCGGAGGATCGCTGTCCTGTTCGCTTTTCTGCTGGCTCTCGGGGGGTGCGATTCGGGCGGGTCGTTGTTCGAGGTGAAGGCGGTCGCCGCGGGAGTTCCGTCCCTGGCGCCCTTCTTCGCCGAGGACAGCGGGCTCGGCCGGGACGCCCAGGTGCGGTCGCGCGCGGTGCCGGGCAACCTGCAGCAGGGGGACACGCCGGGGCTGTACGGAGGGACGAAGCAGCCGGGGATCTGTGATGTCGAGCGGCTGAAGCGGTTCCTCACCGCGCCGCGCAACGATCGCAAGGCACGGGCGTGGGCGGCCGCCCTCGATCTGCGTACGGACGCGATTCCGGGATATCTCGACCGGCTCACACCGGTTCTCCTGCGTCACGACACCCTCGCGCTGAACCACGACTACAAAAAGGGAAATGCTGTTCCCTTCCGCGCCTTGCTCCAGACGGGAATCGCGATTCTCGTCGACGAGCAGGGGCTTCCGTCGGTCAAATGTTCATGCGGAAATCCGCTGCGGCCCTTCGAGGGCGACACGAGCCGGATATCCGTCACGTTCGCCGGCGGCAACGAGAAGTGGAAGGGATACGACCCTGCCGAGGTGGTGGTCGTACGGCCCGCTCCCCGGAAACTGGAGCGCATCACCCTCGTCGACGTCCAGGACTCCGGCCGGGGCATCCAGCGGCCCGCCGGCACGACGGGTGAGGCCGACGCCGACTTCGACGCGACCGAGCGGCGGGCCGTGCCGCGTCTCGCCGGGACGACGTTCGGGGAGGCGAGCCGGCGGCTGGCCGATGCGGGGCTGGCGGTCGCGTTCCGGGGGGAGGAGCCGCCCCCGGACCGTGCGCGGGTCGTCGCGTCCGACCCGGGCGCGGGGGCCGAGCTGCGGTTCGGTGCCCATGTGACGCTGAGCGTGGCTGCGGAGTCGGGGACGGAGAGGCCTACGGCGACACCGTCGCCCTCGGCGTCCTCCACTCCCCCTGCCGGTTCCAGGCCGCCGACGAGTACCGGGCCCGCGCCTTCCCGTCAGCCCTCGTCGTCGCAGGCGCCGCCCAGCTCCGTGCCGCCTGCGTCGAGCCGCGCGCCCAGGAGCAGTGCGCCGCCGACGGCGACCAGCTCACCGCCGCGGGTCACCAGCTCGCCTCCCCTGACCACCAGCTCGCCTCCCACCGGTGAACCGGTCACGAGCAGCGCGCCGCCGCCGGTGAGCAGCACGCCCGCGTCCAGCGCCCCCGCCTCCAGCACCCCCGCGACGACCATGCCTGCGACGACCGCCCCCGTGTCCACCGCTCCGGCGACCGCCCCGCCCACCCCGAGCACGACCGCCTAACACCGCGCCCCCGCCGAACCCGGGAGTCACCGGATGTCCTCAGGATCACCGACGTCGGGAGTGGGCCGGATCGTCGCCGGCCGTTATCTGCTGCTGCGCCGGCTCGGCAGCGGCGGCATGGGGCACGTCTGGCTCGCCCACGACCAGAGACTCGCCTGCGAGGTCGCGCTGAAGGAGATCGTGTTCCGGGACCCGGCCGAGGCGGGAAACGAGCGGGAGGCGCGGGTCGCGCGGGCCCGTGCGGAGGCCCGGAACGCGGCCGGACTGCGCGGACACCCGCACGTGGTGACGGTGCACGACGTGCTGGAGCACGAGGGGCTGCCGTGGATCGTCATGGAGTACGTGACCGGCGCCGTGGACCTGCGGGAGCTGGTGACCCGGCGCGGGCCGCTCGCCCCGGCCGAGTGCGCCCGCGTCGGTCTCGCCGTGCTGGACGCGCTGACCGCGGGGCACGAGCGGGGGGTGATGCACCGGGACGTGAAGCCGGCCAACATCCTGCTCGCGCCGGACCGCGCGGGCTCGCCGTACGGGCGGGTGCTGCTCACCGACTACGGCATCTCCGTGCAGCCGGACGCCGGTGAGACGCGGTACACGATGGCGTCCGTGCTGGTCGGCACGGCGGGGTATCTGGCGCCGGAGCGGGCGTCCGGCGGTACGCCGACGCCGGCCGCGGACCTGTTCTCGCTGGGCTGCACGCTGTACTTCGGCGTCGAGGGCCGCGGCCCCTTCGAGCGGGAGTCGCACCTGGCGGCACTCACCGCCGTGGTCACGGAGGACCCGCTGCCACCGGTAGGGGCCGGGGCTCTGGAGCCCGTACTGCGCGGGCTGCTCGCCAAGGATCCGCAGCTGCGGATGACCGCGTGGGAGGCGGAGGCCGGGCTGTCGGCGCTCGTCACGCCCCAGTCGGACGCGTACGAGCGGACCCGGACCGACCCCGGGTCGCCGTCCCCGTGGGAGACCCCGCCCGTGCCGCCGACCGGGCCGGACGGTCTCGGGCGGCCCGTGGTCGCCGTGCCCGGCGCTCGGCGACGGCGGCGCTCCCCCGCCCTCCGGGCCGTCGCCGCCTGCGGGCTCGGGCTGGTCCTCGCGCTCGGCGGCGTCTGGTACGCGCTGGCCGACCGGGCGGGCGGCGGGACGGCGGCGCCGTACGGAGAGGCCGTCGGGCTGGAGAAGCCGCTCGCGGACGGGGACTGTGTGCTCACCGACTGGCCGGGCGGGACACGGTTCGCCGGCACGCCCCGGCTCTCCCTGGACCCGACCTGCCGGGACCAGGCGCCCGACGGGCAGGTGGTGTCGTTCGTCGAGGCGGCCTCGGCGGACGAGGCGCGGAAGCTGGGTCCGGCCCGGTGCGAGGAGCGGACCCGGGAGCTGCGGGACCGGCTCGCCGATGTCCGCAGCCACGCCGTCGTGCCGAGCGGCACCGGGTTCGAGGCGGCGGGGCGGCGCACCGCCTGCCTGGTGCTCGGCGCGCACGGGCCGCTGTACGGGCCGCTCGGGGAGCGACGTATGTTCGGTACGGCGTTCGCCGACACCGCGACCATGCAGAAGCGTGACTGCTTGGCCGTCCGTTCGAACCGGGAGGCGCGGCTGGTGCCGTGCGGCGGACGGTACGACCAGCAGGTGCTCGGGTTCACCCGACTGGGCGCCGATGTGACCCTCGCCGAGGCCCGGACCTCGTCGGACGCGGCGTGCGCCCGGGACGTGGCGCCGCGCGACTACGGCTTCGATCCGTCCGTCTACGAAGCCGGTTCGTGGACCAGCGACGGACCCTGGAAATCCGGTACTCGTGTCGTCGTCTGCACCGTCAGGAGGCAGAACGGGGGCACCATGGGGGGAACAGAACCATGAGGAGGGTGTTGCGATGCCCGGTTCCACGAACGGTTCGAACGCGACGAAGACCATGGGAGCCCTCACCGTCGGCGGCCTCGTCCTGGTGACGGCCTACACGGTGGCGCTCGGCAGCAACGGCTGGCTGTGGTTCGGCTGGGTCGTCCTGGGCTTGATCACCCTCGGGATGGTGGTCACCTCGAAGAGCACGTGAAGAGCACCTGAGGACTCACTCCCGGGTCAGCCGTCCGGCCGAATGCACGCCCGGCTGGTACTTGGGAAGCCGGACGGTGATCTTCATGCCCGCGCCCGTGGCGGTCTCGATGACGAGGCCGTGGTCGTCGCCGTAGACCTGGCGGAGCCGGTCGTCGACGTTGGAGAGCCCTATGCCGCCCGAGGGGCTGACCTCGCGGGCGAGGATACGGCGGAGCAGGCCGGGGTCCATGCCGGCGCCGTCGTCCTCGATGACGACCAGGGCCTCGGCGCCCGCGTCCTGGGCCGTGATCTGGATGTGGCACTTGTCGGCCTTGCCCTCCAGGCCGTGCTTGACGGCGTTCTCGACGAGCGGCTGGAGGCACAGGAAGGGCAGGGTGACGGGCAGCACCTCCGGGGCGATCTGGAGGGTTACGGAGAGGCGGTCGCCGAAGCGTGCCCGTACGAGCGCCAGGTAGTGGTCGATGGCGTGCAGTTCGTCGGCGAGGGTGGTGAAGTCGCCGTGCCGACGGAACGAGTAGCGGGTGAAGTCGGCGAATTCCAGGAGCAGTTCACGGGCGCGCTCGGGGTCGGTGCGGACGAACGAGGCGATCACCGCGAGCGAGTTGAAGATGAAGTGCGGGGATATCTGGGCCCGCAGCGCCTTGATCTCGGCCTCGATGAGGCGGGTGCGGGACTGGTCCAGGTCCGCCAGCTCCAGCTGCACGGACACCCAGCGGGCCACCTCGCCGGCCGCCCGGACGAGGACCGCCGACTCGCGGGGCGCGCACGCGACGAGGGCGCCGTGCACGCGGTCGTCGACGGTGAACGGGGCGACGACCGCCCAGCGCACCGGGCAGTCGAGGAGGTCGCAGGTCAGCTGGAAGGCCTCGCCCCGGCCGGTCTCCAGAGGGCCGGCGAGGCGTTGCATGATCTCGGTGCGGTGGTGGCCGCCGTCGCCGTCCCAGACCAGGACCTGTTTGCGGTCGGTCAGGCAGAGGGCGTCCGTGCCGAGCAGGGAGCGCAGTTTGCGGGCGGACTTGCGGGCGGTCTCCTCCGTCAGCCCGGCCCGTAGCGGGGGTGCGGCGAGGGAGGCGGTGTGCAGGGTCTCGAAGGTGGCGTGCTCGACGGGGGTGCCCAGGCCGCCGAGGCTCTGGGGGCGTGCCGTGCGCCGGCCGAGCCACACCCCCAGGGCCAGCACCGGCAGCACGGCGACGCACAGGCCCGCCAGGAATCCGCTCATGCCGTCACCTCCGTGCGCAGCTCCTCGGGCAGATGGAACCGGGCCAGGACCGCCGCCGTCCCCGGCGGCACCCGGCCGGGGGTGGCCAGGGACACCAGGATCATGGTGAGGAAGCTCAGCGGCACCGACCAGAGCGCGGGCCAGGCGAGCAGGGCGTGCAGCGCGCCCTCGCCCGGGTAGCCCGCCATGGTCGCGGCGACGGCGAGCAGGGCCGAGCCGCCGCCGACCAGCATGCCGGCGGCCGCGCCGGGCGGGGTCAGCCGCCGCCACCAGATGCCGAGGACGAGCAGCGGGCAGAACGAGGACGCGGACACGGCGAAGGCGAGCCCCACCGCGTCGGCGACCGGGAGCCCGCCGACCAGGACGCTCGCCGCGAGGGGCATGGACATCGCGAGAACGGTCCCGAGCCGGAAGTGCCGTACGCCCCGCGCGGGCAGGACGTCCTGGGTGAGCACGCCCGCGACGGCCATGGTGAGCCCCGAGGCGGTGGACAGGAACGCGGCGAAGGCGCCGCCCGCCACCAGCGCGCCCAGCAGATCGCCGCCCACTCCCCCGATGATGCGGTCGGGCAGGAGGAGGACGGCGGCGTCCGTGTCGCCGGTGAGGGTGAGTTCGGGGGCGTAGAGGCGGCCGAGGGCGCCGTAGACGGGCGGCAGGAGGTAGAAGGCGCCGATCAGGCCGAGGACCACGACGGTGGTGCGGCGGGCCGCGACGCCGTGCGGGCTGGTGTAGAAGCGGACCACGACGTGCGGCAGGCCCATGGTGCCGAAGAACGTGGCGAGGATCAGCCCGTACGTGGCGTACAGCGGGCGTTCCTCACGGCTCTCGGCCGGTGCGGGCGACAGGTCGCCGCCGCCGCTGCGCTGCGCCTCGGGGACGGTCGCTCCCTCGGCGAAGGTGAGCCGGGTGCCGCGTTCGACGTGGTGGGTGCCGGCGGGCAGGTCGAGGCGGGTGCCGGTGTGCTCACGGCCGTCCACGGTGCCGGTCACCGTGACGGTGAGGGGCCGGTCCAGTTTCAGGTCGATGCTGTCGCCGACGCGGACCACGCGCTGCTCGCGGAAGGTGGCCGGTTCGTCGAAGGCGTGGCCGGGGGCGCCGTCGTTCTGCCAGGCGAGGACGAGGAACAGGGCGGGGACGAGCAGGGCGGTGAGTTTCAGCCAGTACTGGAAGGCCTGGACGAAGGTGATGCTGCGCATGCCGCCGGCGGCGACGGTGGCGGTCACGACGAGGGCGACGATCACTCCGCCGAGCCAGTCGGGCGCCCCGGTCAGCACTGTCAGCGTCAGTCCCGCGCCCTGGAGCTGGGGCAGCAGGTACAGCCAGCCGACGCCGACGACGAAGGCACCGGCCAGCCGCCGTACGGCCTGAGAGGCGAGGCGGGCCTCGGCGAAGTCGGGGAGCGTGTAGGCGCCGGAGCGGCGCAGGGGGGCGGCGACGAAGAGGAGCAGGACCAGGTAGCCGGCGGTGTAGCCGACCGGGTACCAGAGCATGTCGGGGCCCTGGACCAGGACCAGGCCCGCTATGCCCAGGAAGGAGGCGGCGGAGAGGTACTCGCCGCTGATGGCGGCGGCGTTGAGGCGGGGCCCGACGGTGCGGGAGGCGACGTAGAAGTCGGAGGTGGTGCGGGAGATGCGCAGGCCGAAGGCACCTACCAGGACCGTCGCGATGACGACCAGGGCGACGGCGGGGACGGCGTAGCTGGAGTTCATAGGCGTGGGATTCAGCGATCTTCGACGAGGCGTACGAAGTCGCGCTCGTTGCGTTCGGCGCGGCGGACGTACCAGCGGGCCAGCAGGACCAGCGGAGCGTAGAGGCCGAAGCCGAGGACGGCCCACTCCAGGTGGCGGGCGTCGGGCATCGCCGCGAACAGCAGCGGCAGCGGGCCGACGAGCAGACCGAGGACCGCGAAGACGGTGAGGGCGGCGCGCAGCTGCGTGCGCATCAGGGAGCGGACGTAGGTGTGGCCGAGGGTGGTCTGTTCGTCGATCTCGGTGCGGGGGCGGTAGTAGCCGGAGGCGTGGGGGTACCGCCCGCGCGAGCGAAGCCGAGCGTGGGGGAGGGTCTGCCGGGGCGGGCCGGTGACGACGACGCGGCGCTCGGTGTGGTCCTGGGGCACTGTCACGGCCTCCTCATGAGCAGGTCGCGCAGTTCGCGCGTGTGGCGCCGGCTGACCTGGAGCTCTTCGGAGCCGACGAGGACGCTGACGGTGCCCGCGTCGAGGCGGAGCTCGCCGATGTGGCGCAGGGCGACGAGGTGGCGGCGGTGGATGCGGACGAAGCCGCGGGAGCGCCAGCGCTCCTCCAGGGTGGACAGCGGGATGCGGACCAGGTGGCTGCCCTTGTCGGTGTGCAGGCGGGCGTAGTCGCCCTGGGCCTCGACGTGGGTGATGTCGTCGACGGCCACGAAGCGGGTCACGCCGCCGAGCTCTACGGGTATGTGGTCGGGGTCGGGCTCGCTCACGGGTATGCGGGGCGCCGCACCGCGCAGCTCGGCGGCCCGGCGGACGGCCTCGGCGAGGCGCTCCTTGCGCACGGGTTTGAGGACGTAGTCGACGGCCTTGAGGTCGAAGGCCTGCACGGCGAAGTCCTCGTGGGCGGTGACGAACACGACGAGCGGCGGCCAGGCGAATCCGGTGAGCAGCCGGGCCAGGTCGAGCCCGTCGAGGCCGGGCATCTGGATGTCGAGGAAGACGACGTCGATCGCCTCGGGCCCGCCCGGACCGGACTCCAGGGCGCGGTTGATGCGGCGCAGTGCCTCGGTCGCGTCGCCGGCGCCCTCCGCACTGCCGACGCGGGGGTCCGCTTGCAGCAGGTAGAGCAGCTCCTCCAGCGAGGGGCGTTCGTCGTCGACAGCCAGGGCGCGCAGCATGAATCCGGAGTGTAGGGGCGATCCGTACATCTGGACATGTGCCGGGGGTGGACGTTCCCGCTGGACGAGGTGCCCGCGTCGGGCCGGGCGCGGGCCGGGGTGGCGGTGGATACAGTGCCCGCATGAACAGCAGGTCCACGCCGTTCGACGAACTCGACCGGAAGATCATCACCGCGTTGATGGCGAACGCCCGGACGTCGTTCGCGGAGATCGGCACGGCGATCGGGCTGTCGGCCACGGCGGTCAAGCGGCGGGTCGACCGGCTGCGGGAGACCGGCGTGATCACCGGGTTCACGGCCACGGTGAAGCCGTCGGCGCTCGGCTGGCGCACCGAGGCCTATGTCGAGGTGTACTGCGAGGGCGCGGCCCCGCCGCGGCGGCTGGCGGAGGTCGTGCGCGACTACTCGGAGATCACCGCGGCGATGACCGTGACGGGCGGTGCGGACGCGCTGCTGCACGTGCGGGCGCGGGACGTGGAGCACTTCGAGGAGGTGCTGGAGCGGATCCGCCAGGAGCCCTTCATCCGGAAGACGATCAGCGTGATGGTGCTGTCCCATCTGCTTCCGGAGAGCCCGGAGGCGGGGGCCAGCCATCCCGCGCCGGAGGAGTTCCCGGGCGGCGCAGCAGGCGTGCGCTGACCGGCCTCAAGACGCAGCGTTCCTGCGCCCACGCGCAACTGATGTTGCTTGTCGGCCGCCTCCGCCAGTTCCTACCTTGATGTCAACACCCAGTCACACACCGTGAGGAAGCGGAGGGACCCCTCTGTGCCCGACTCCCGTGTGCCGCGCCGGCGGCGCTACCTCGTCTGCGAACCCAGACACTTCGCCGTGCAGTACGCGATCAACCCGTGGATGCGTCCCGGCGAACCCGTCGACGTCATCCGCGCGCTGGACCAGTGGCAGGCGCTGGTCGACGCCTACCGTGCCCACGGCCATACCGTGGACACTGTGAAACCCGTTCCCGGTCTGCCCGACATGGTCTTCGCCGCGAACGCGGCGGTCGTCGTCGACGGCCGCGTCTTCGGCTCCCTCTTCCACGCGCCCGAGCGCCGTCCCGAGTCCGTGCCGTACGAGGCGTGGTTCAAGTCGGAGGGCTACGAGGTCTACCACCCCGAGTCGGTGTGCGAGGGCGAGGGCGACCTGGTGCCGGCCGGCCGCTGGATCCTGGCCGGGACGGGCTTTCGTACGACCCGCGAGGCCCACAGCGAGGTGCAGGAGTATTTCGGGGTGCCGGTGATCAGCCTGAAGCTGGTGAACCCGTACTTCTACCACCTGGACACGGCGCTCTTCGTCCTCGACGACGACAACATCTCCTACTACCCCGAGGCGTTCTCGCCGGGCAGCCGCGAGGTGCTGGCCCGGCTGTACCCGGACGCGGTGCTCGCCACCCGCGAGGACGCGATGGCGTTCGGGCTGAACTCCGTCTCCGACGGGCGGCATGTGTTCATCTCACCGGGGGCGACGGGCCTGGCCGGCCGGCTCGCCGGCCGTGGCTACGTCCCCGTCCCCGTCGACCTGTCCGAGTTCCACAAGGCCGGTGGCGGCATCAAGTGCTGCACCCAGGAGATCCGGGAGATCCGCTCATGACCGCACCCGTCCGTACCCGTGGCTCTCAGGAGCTCATCCGCGCGGAGGAGCCGGTCCTCGCGCACAACTACCATCCGCTGCCCGTGGTCGTCGCCCGTGCCGAGGGCTCCTGGGTGGAGGACGTGGAGGGGCGGCGCTACCTCGACATGCTGGCCGGCTACTCGGCGCTCAACTTCGGGCACCGGCACCCGGCGCTGGTCGAGGCCGCCCACCGCCAGCTCGACCGGCTGACCCTGACCTCCCGCGCCTTCCACAACGACCGGCTCGCCGAGTTCGCCGAGCGGCTGGCGGCGCTGACCGGGATGGACATGGTGCTGCCCATGAACACCGGCGCGGAGGCGGTGGAGAGCGGGGTGAAGGTGGCCCGCAAGTGGGCCTACGACCTCAAGGGCGTCCCGGCCGACCGGGCCACGATCGTGGTCGCGGCGGACAACTTCCACGGCCGTACGACGACGATCGTCAGCTTCTCCACGGACGAGACCGCACGGCAGGGGTTCGGCCCCTTCACGCCGGGCTTCCGGATCGTGCCGTACAACGACCTGGCCGCGCTGGAGGCGGCGGTCGACGAGACGACGGCTGCGGTGCTGATCGAGCCGGTCCAAGGCGAGGCGGGGGTGATCATTCCGGACGACGGATACCTGGCCGGCGTGCGCGAGCTGACCCGCCGCAAGGGGTGTCTGTTCGTCGCGGACGAGATCCAGTCCGGGCTCGGCCGTACGGGCAGCACGCTGGCGGTCGAGCACGAGTCGGTCGTGCCGGACGTGGTGCTGCTGGGCAAGGCGCTGGGCGGCGGCATCGTGCCGGTGTCCGCGGTGGTCGCCCGGCGGGAGGTGCTCGGGGTGCTGCACCCCGGGGAGCACGGGTCGACGTTCGGCGGCAACCCGCTGGCGGCCGCGGTCGGCACGGCGGTGGTCGAGCTGCTGGAGACGGGCGAGTTCCAGCGCCGCGCGACCGAGCTGGGCGCAGTCCTGCGGGACGGCCTGACCGGGCTGGTCGGCAAGGGGGTCGTCGGCTTCCGCTCGCGGGGCCTGTGGGCGGGCGTCGACATCGACCCCGCGCTCGGCACCGGCCGCGAGATCAGCGAACGCCTCATGCGCGAGGGAATCCTGGTCAAGGACACCCACGGCTCCACGATCCGCCTGGCCCCACCGCTCACCATCACGGGCGAGGAACTCGAGGGGGCGCTCGGGTCGCTGGAGAAGGTGCTGCGGTAAGGGCCGCAGGGGCTGCGGCGGAGGCCACCTGGCAAGGGGGGGGACAGCGAGGGCCGCGTGGCGGGGCGTCGAGGTCGGCGGGCGGCTGATAGAGCCGCCTGGCAGGGGGGCGAGGTCGGAGACCGCCTGGCAGGGGATCGAGGTCGGAAGCCGCTAGGCAGAGGGTCCGGTTGTCGGAGACTGCTGGGCAATGGGAGCGACGTCGGAGACCATCAGGCAAAGCGCCGGCGTCACGGACCGCCAGCCAAAGGGGCGCTGGCGAAACCCCCTGACCAAGCGTCGCTGCCGGGAGGCCGCCAGGCAACGGGCCGACATCGGAGACCACCAGACAAAAGGGCGCCGACGAAGCCCCCTGACCAAGCGCCGCTGCCGGAGGCCGCCAGGCAAAGCGCCGACGTCGCAGACCACCAGGCAGAAGGTCGACGTCGGAAGCCGCCAGGCAAAGGAGCGCTGGCGCGGCCGCCCGGCAGAGCGTCGACGTCGCAGACCGCCAGGCAGCCGGTTGCTGGCGAGGGCCACCCCGGCAGGCGGTTGCAGACGGAGGCCGCCCTGGCGGAAGGCGCCCGGCGGAGGCAGCCCCGGCAGCGGGGTGGCCTCCGCCGGGCCGATCGCGCCACGAGCGGCCCCGACCCAGCGCGTCACGCCCCGCCCCGACCTGACACGCCACACCCCGCCCTCAACCAGCACGCCACTCCCCGCCCCCACCCAGCACGCCCCACCCCACCCCACACACCCCAACCCGCCCCGACCGGCCCCGCACAAGCCGCCCCCGCATGCCAGAAGGGTGAAGATTGATGCAAGAGGTGGTAGACCACTCTCAGCGACAGAGAGGTCGGCCGTGGGCGCACACGAGGAGTACGGCGTTGCCCGTCAGCGGTTCGACGTGGCCGACGCCGCGCCCCTGTTGCTCGATCCGCAGGGCGTGGTGACGGGCTGGACCGGCGAGGCCCGGCGACTGCTGGCGTACCCGGCTGCCGAGGCGGTCGGCAGGAAGCTGGCGGATCTGCTGACGGCCGAGGACGCGCAGCGCGTGCCGGACCTGGTCGAGCGGTGCCGCAGGGACGGCGGCTGGACGGGGCTGCTGACGGCCCGCCGCAGGGACGGGCAGCCGGTGAGGGTCGCGGCCCGGGTCACCTCCGCCGAGGAGGCGCACGGCGGCGAGCGCTGGCTGGTGCTGCTGTCGGAGCTGGCCGACGCGCCCGGCTGGGACATGAGCCGTACGGTGCTGGAGCGGATGGTGGCCGACTCCCCGGTCGGTATCGCGATCGTGGACACGGACCTGCGTTTCGTGTGGTCGAACGCCGCCCTGGCACAGTTCGGCGGCGGACCGCCACGCCGGCGGCTCGGTCTGCGCTTCGCGGACGTCCAGCCGGGCCTGGACGCCCAGGCGGTCGAGGCGCAGATGCGGTACGTGCTGGAGACCGGCGAGGCCGTGGTCGGGTACGAGCACGTGGGCCATGTGCTGTCGGCGCCGCTGCGCGAGACGGCGCACATGCTGTCGTTCACTCGGCTCGACGACGACCAGGGCCGCCCAATGGGCGTGTACTACACGGTCGTCGACATGACCGAGCGGCACCGCGCCCGGCAGCGGCTGGCCCTCCTCGACCGCGCCAACCAGAACATCGGCCGCAGTCTGGACCTCACGCGCACCGCGCAGGAACTGGCCGACGTGGCCGTGCCGGGACTGGCCGACCTCGTCACCGTGGACCTGCTGGAGACGGTGCTGCGGGGCGCGGAGCTGACGCCCGGGCCGCTCGCGGACACCGATCCGGTGGCGCTGCGCCGGGCGGGCCACCGGTCCACTCAGGAGGGCGTCCCGGAGGCAGTCGTCGGGGTCGGCGAGGTGGCGACGTACCCGGCCGGGTCGCCCCCGATCCGCTGCCTGACCACGGGACGGCCCTGGCACGCCGAGCGGCTCGATCCACTGGCCCGGGTGTGGGTCACGGACGACCCGGGCGGCCGGCGGTCCACGTTCTCGGAGCTGGGCCTGCACAGCGTGATGATCGTGCCGGTCCGGGCACGCGGCACCACCCTGGGCATCACCACCTTCTTCCGGCGCCAGGGCCGGGAGCCCTTCGACGAGGAGGACCTGCGTCTGGCCGAGGACCTCGTCTCCCGCGCGGCCGTCTGCGTGGACAACGCCCGGCGCTACACGCGCGAGCGCGACGCCGCGCTCGTCCTCCAGCGCAGTCTGCTCCCCCACCGGCTCCCCGAGCAGGACGCGGTCGAGGTGGCCGCCTGCTACCGGCCGGCCGACGAGCTGACCGGCCTGGGCGGCGACTGGTACGACCTCATCCCGCTGTCCGGGGCGCGCGTCGCGCTCGTCGTGGGCGAGGTGCCCGGGCATGGCATCGACGCGGCCGCGGCCATGGGGCAGTTGCGGACGGCCGTACGAACGCTGGCCGCTCAGGATCTGCCGCCCGAGGAGGTGCTGGCGCACCTCGACGACCTGGTGGCGCAGTCGGCCCGGGAAGAGGGTGCCGAACCGGGCACGGCGGGTTCCGCGGGCACGCAGTGCGTGGGCTCCGGGTGTGTGTACGTCGTCTACGACCCGGTCGACGGCGGGTGCGCGATGGCCGCCGCGGGGCATCCGGCACCGGCCGTGGTCCTGCCCGACGGCTCGGTCACGTTCGTCGATCTGCCGCAGGGGCCGCCGCTCGGCGTGGGTGGTCCGCCCTTCGAGGCGGTCGAGCTGTCCCTGGTGGAGGGCAGCACCCTCGCCCTGCACACCGACGGGCTGCTGGCCCGGGGAGAGACCTGGGCCGTCGACACCGGCCGGGAACGGCTGCGCCGGGCATTGAAAGGTGCGGGCCCGCTGGAGGCGCACTGCCGGGCCGTGGTCGACGCGCTGGTCCCGGCGCGCCCGTACGACGACGTGGCCCTGCTGATGGCCCGGACCAAACGCCTCGGCACCGAGCAGGTCGCGGCCTGGGACCTGGAGCCCGACCCGGCCCTCGTCGCCGATGCCCGCCGCACGGCCACCCGGCAGCTGGCCCACTGGGGGCTGGACGAGCTGGCGTTCACCACGGAACTGGTGGTGAGCGAGCTGGTCACCAACGCCATCCGGCACGCCACCGGGCCCATCCGGCTCCGCCTGATCCGGGAGCGCGCCCTGGTCTGCGAGGTGTTCGACAGCGGCGCGACCGCACCCCATCTGCGCCATCCCCGTACGACGGACGAGGGCGGGCGCGGTCTGCTGCTGGTCTCCCAGCTGACCCAGCGGTGGGGCACGCGGTTCGTCCCCGACGGGAAGGTCATCTGGGCGGAGCAGTCCCTGACGGAGCTCGCCGAGCTGCCCGTGGCGGCGCTCCTGGAATGAAGCCGGGGCCGGATTCCCTCATACCGTGGGAAACTGGTCTGATCCCGGCGGTGGTGAGGCGGCGGCCATGACGGATTCGGCGATCGACTACATGGCGGTGTTCCGGGCCCTGCCCGGCATGGTGGCGCTGCTGACGCCCGAGCTGGTGTACGCGGATGTCAACGAGGAGTTCGTCCGGGTGTCCGGCCGCTCCCGTGATCAGCTGGTCGGGCACTACCTGTTCGACGTCTTCCCCGACAATCCCAACGACCCCGCCTCGACGGGCATGCACAACCTGGAGGCCTCGCTGTACCGGATCCTGGCGACCGGGGAGCGCGACGCCATGGCCCTCCAGCGCTACGACATCGAGGATCCCGAGCGGCCCGGTGAATGGCAGGAGCGCTACTGGAGTCCGGTGAACGCGCCGCTGCTGGGCCCCGACGGCAAGGTGGTGCTGATCCTGCACCGCGTCGAGGAGGTCACGGAGCTGATCCGGGCCCGAGGCCGCTCGGAAGGAGGGCGGGGCGGCCGGTCCCGGGTCCTGGAAGCCGAGCTGTACACCCGCGCCCGCGAGCTCCAGGAGCTCAACGAGCGGCTGCGTCAGGCGCACTCCCGGGAGCGGGAGGTGGCGCTGGCCCTCCAGCAGGCGATGCTGCCCGACCGCCGTCAGGTCAGCCACCACCACCGGGCCGCCGTGCGGTACCGGCCCGCCGTGGGCGCGCTCAACGTGTGCGGGGACTGGTACGACCTGGTCGACCTGGTCGGCGGCCACCGGGTCGGCGTGTCCGTGGGTGACGTGGTCGGGCACGGGCTGGGGGCCGCCGGTGTCATGGGCCAGCTGCGCAGCGCGCTCAGCGCGGCCTCCCGGGTTGCCGAGGGCCCGGCCCAGGCCCTGGACGTGCTGGGGCGCTATGCCCACGTGGTCGACGGCGCCGAGTCGGCGACCGCGGTGACGACCTTCATCGACTTCGACCGGCACACGATCACCTACAGCAGCGCCGGCCATCTCCCGCCCGTACTGGTCCACCCCGGCGGCCGCGCCGAGTTCCTCGACGGGGCCACCGACACGCCGCTCGACGCCCGCCCCGACCCGATCCCGAGACCTCAGGCCGAGACGTCCTTCACGCCGGGCGCCACTCTGGTGCTCTACACCGACGGTCTGGTCGAGCGGCGCGGCGAGGACATCGACACCGGCCTGGCCCGCCTCTCCAACGCGCTGTACCGGAACCGGGACCAGGATCCCGAGACCCTCGCCGACACGGTCCTGCTGGAACTGCTGCCGCCCGGCGGCGCCACCGACGACACCGCGCTGATCATCGTGCGGCTGTGACCTACCGGGTGTTGCCGCGGTCGAGCAGCCTGACGCGGTCCACGTTCTGCCGGTCCTCGGCGTCCGTGCTGGGCTCGCCGGCGAACCACGCGTCGAGGATCTCCTTCAGCAGCGGCTCGGAGGTGAGCCGCAGGCTGAGTGCGAGGACGTTGGCGTCGTTCCAGCGGCGTGCCCCGTCGGCCGTGTAGGCGTCCGTGCACAGGGCGGCCCGGACGCCCGGCACCTTGTTCGCGGCGATCGAGGCGCCCGTGCCGGTCCAGCAGCAGACCACGGCCTGGTCGGCCGTCCCGTCGGCGACCTCGCGGGCCGCGGCCTGCGAGCACACCGCCCACTGGGGGTCGTCCCCGGGACGCAGCGCGCCGTGCGGGCGCACCTCGTGCCCTCGGGCCTGCAGCGCGGCCACGAGGGAGCGGGCGACGGGCTCGTCCATGTCCGAGGAAACAGAGATCCGCATACTTCGCAGACTACTCGGCGGGGCCGCAAGAACCAGCGGCTGGCCAGGCACCCCTCGTATCCCGCCACGCCACCCGTTCGGCTTGCCGGTCACCCGCGTGGAGCAGCACGCTGGTCCCGCGCTACTCCCCAGCCGTATGAGCACCACCGGAGACACCACTCTGACTGACCATCAGTCAATCGGCAAAGGATCGGCACGGTCCGGTCGCCGAGGTGCCCAGCGGCCACGCCTGCACCTACACTGGCACCCCACGACATGCCGGTTGACCTGCTGGAACGCGGCGGTTGAGTCCACCGCAAGAGTCGAGGAGCGCCCGCTTTGTTCTACTACCTGCTGAAATACGTGCTGCTGGGACCGCTGCTTCGACTGGTCTTCCGGCCTCGAATAGAGGGCCTGGAACACGTCCCGACGGAGGGCGCCGCCATCATCGCCGGCAATCACCTGTCGTTCTCGGACCACTTCCTGATGCCCGCGGTCCTCAAGCGGCGCATCACCTTCCTCGCGAAGGCCGAGTACTTCACGGGTCCCGGCATCAAGGGCCGCCTGACGGCGTCGTTCTTCCGCAGCGCCGGGCAGATCCCCGTCGACCGCTCCGGCAAGGACGCCGGGCAGGCCGCGATCCGCGAGGGCCTCGGCGTGCTGAGCAAGGACGAGCTGCTCGGCATCTACCCGGAGGGCACGCGCTCGCACGACGGCCGGCTCTACAAGGGCAAGGTGGGCGTCGCGGTCATGGCCCTCAAGGCCGGCGTCCCGGTCATCCCCTGCGCGATGATCGGTACCTTCGAGGCCCAGCCGCCCGGCAAGGTCATCCCCAACATCCACCCCGTCGTGATCCGCTTCGGCAAGCCCCTCGACTTCTCGCGCTACGAGGGCATGGAGAACGAGAAGGCCATCCTGCGCGCCGTCACCGACGAGATCATGTACGCGATCCTCTCCCTGTCCGGGCAGGAGTACGTCGATCAGTACGCGGCCGTCGTGAAGGCCGAGGAGGCCGCCGCGGCAGCGAAGGAGCGGAAGTTCCCGCGCCTGCCGCTCACTTGAGGCGTCTGCTGTCGGCAGAAGCCGTCTCCCCGGCCGCCTCGACCGTCTACGGTCGCGGCATGAGACGTGCTGTGGTGATCGGGGCCGGCGGGCAGATAGGACGGCCGGCGGTGGAGGCGCTGGCGCGGGACGGCTGGCAGGTGACCGCCGCGTCGCGCGGCGGTGCCCGGGACGAGAGCTGGCCCGGCGAGGTACGGACGCTACGACTGGACCGCGAGGACGACACGGCACTGGGCGCGCTGATCGGCGACGGCTGCGACCTCGTGGTCGACATCGTCGCCTACGGGGCCGGGCACGCACGGCAGTTGACCGGGCTGGCCGACCGCATCGGCTCGGCCGTGGTCGTGTCGACGGCGTCGGTGTACCAGGACGGCACGGGCCGCGGCTTCGACACGATGAGCCAGCCGGGCGGTTTCCCGCGGTACCCCGTGCCCGTACGCGAGGACCAGCCGACGGTCCCGCCCGCAGACGCCACGTACAGCACCGGCAAGGCCGCCTTGGAGAGCGAACTCGTCGCGGCGGGCGACCGGTTGCCCACGACCCTGCTGCGCCCGGCCGCGATCCACGGTCCTCACAGCCCGCTCCCCCGCGAGCTGTACTTCGTGAAACGGAACCTCGACGGCCGGCCCAGGCGGGTGCTCGCCTTCCGGGGCGAGAGCCGCTTCCACACGTCGGCCGCCCGCAACGTCGCCGAACTGATCCGGCTGGCGGCCGCCCGGCCCGGCTCGCGAGTGCTCAACGCCTGTGATCCGCAGCCGCCGACGGTGGCCGAGATCGGGTCGGCGGTGGACGCGGTCATGGGCGTGGAGACGGAGACCTTCCTGCTGGACGGGGCCGCGCCCTCGCCGTCCGTGGGCAGCTCGCCCTGGTCGGTGGAGCTGCCGGTGGTCTTCGACATGTCCGCGGCGGAACGGGAGTTGGGCTACCGGCCGGTCGTGTCCTACCCCGAGAGCCTGCCGGAGACGGTCGACTGGCTCACCCGTCGGCTGTCCGGGCAGGACTGGCAGGAGGCGTTCCCGACGCTCGCGAGGGTCTACCCGGACCTGTTCGACTACGCGGCGGAGGACGCCTGGTTCGGGGTGTGAGCGGAGGTCTACGTTCGCACGAGAGACGCCAGTGCCTCGTCGAGCAGCCGTCGCAGCCGCAGCGCGTCCGGCGCCACGGCGGTGACCAGGGCGGCGGGACCGGCGAGCGGGACGACCGAGGCCCCTTCTCCGAGCGCCCGGGCCGGCACCGGATCGGCGGCGAACTCCGGTCTCACGACGATCAGTTGCCCGACCGCCCGGCGACCCCCGAGTACCGCGGGGCCGTCCCAGCCGCCCGGCGCGCCGGGCCCGCAGGCCAGTTCCTGGTCGAGCACGACCTGCCCGGCGACCCGCACGGTCAGCCGGCTCGTCAGCCGCCCGGGTTCCTCACCAGTGCGCCCGAGCACCTGCTCCTCGCGCAGCACGAGCCGGGCCGTGGCGGCGAGCTCGACGCGGGTCGTGACGTACAGGTCGCTACCCTGGGCGGAGATCAACTGTTCGGGCAGCCAGTGCAGTTCGGCCCGGTCGGCGACGTCGAGCCGGACGTCGTAACGAGCCTCTCCCTTGGTCTGCCCCGGCAGGGCGATGGTCGCGGCGGCCGACCCGACGGACAGCCGCGCTCCCTCCTCCGCCCGGGCCCGCACGGTGAAGTGGTCGCCGCCGAGCGGCCCGCTCATCGCTCCCACCAGCATGACCCGCGCCTCGGCACCACTCCCCCGGGTGCGCCGAAGCGCCAGCGGCCCGTCGCTCTCCAGCACGGGCAGGGCCGTCCCGCCCCGGCCGTCGTCCCGGGCGACGATCCTCGCGACGGACCGCACCCCGGCGCTGTTCACGCGCGTGCCGCCCACGCGGCGAGCTGCGCACGCACCCAGGCGGCGACATCCGTCACCCCGGGCTCGCTGCGCAACGACTGGAAGACGACCGGCAGTTCGGCCCGCTGCGCCTTGGCGTCGGCCGCCATCCGCGCGAGGTCGGAGCCGACGTACGGCGCGAGGTCGGTCTTGTTGACGACGAGCAGGTCGGCGGTGGTCACGCCCGGCCCGCCCTTGCGCGGGATGTCGTCGCCGCCGGCCACGTCGATCACGAAGATCTGCGCGTCGACGAGCCCCTTGGAGAAGGTCGCGGTGAGGTTGTCCCCACCGGACTCCACGAGGACCAGGTCCAGCGGCCCGACGGCGTCCTCCAGGTCCTCCACCGCTTCCAGGTTGGCGGAGATGTCGTCCCGGATCGCGGTGTGCGGGCAGGCTCCCGTCTCGACCGCGGTGATCCGCTCGGGCGGCAGCACGGCCTCCCGGAGCAGGAACTCGGCGTCCTCGCGGGTGTAGATGTCGTTGGTGACGACCGCGAGGGACAACTCGTCCCGCAACGCGCGGCACAGCGCGGCGACGGTGGCGGTCTTCCCGGAGCCGACGGGCCCGCCGAGCCCGATCCGCAGGGCACGGCGGCTGCCGTCGGGCCGCAGGGCGTCGGCGCTCACGGCGCCGGGGCCGTCGTGGGTGTGGTCGTGGTCCAGGTGCATGGGGCGGCTCCTACGTTCTTGTCCGACTGGTTCGAGTGGTTGGGGGAAGGGGTTGATCGGCTTGATCGACCGCCTATGAGGCGAACAGCCGCACGGGCCAGGCCGCGTGTACCTCCGCCCCGATCTCCAGCAACGGCGCCGACCCCGCGGGCAACGCGTCGACCCCCTCGTCGACCACCCTGCGCGCCGCCTCCACCGCCCGGTCCACGACGCGGTCCGTCTCCGGCGCCAGCCGGGCCAGCACCCCCGTCGCGTCGAAGGGATCCAGGCTCAGCAACCGCACCGTCGCCGTGGCCGGCCCGCTCACGCTCTCGTACGCCGCGCAGTACGCCGCGTCGACCGGTCCAAGCCCGGCCGCCCGCGCCGCCAGCCCGAGCACCACCGGCTGATGGGCCCCTTTGGGGAACTCCCGTGCCAACGCGTCCAGTTCGGCGGACGGCCAGGTCGCCCGGGCGGCCCGCATCAGCTGCCGTCCCAGTTTGCGCGCGGCGACGCGCAGCGCGGGCGAGGGCGTACGGGCATCCGCGGCACGGTCCAGCGCGATGGGGTCGATCCCCAGCGCGGCAGCCGCCGAGAGGGCCGCCGCCACGGAGCCGGCCGTGTGCAGCCGCCCCCGGCAGAAGTCCGCCAGGCTCGCCGCTCCCCTGATCCGCCCGGCCTTGACCGCCGCCTCCGCCCCGCCGGAGTGGGCGTGGCCGCCGGCGGGAAAGCGGCCGTCGGCCAGGACGAGGAGTGCCGCACGTGACATCAGGACGCCCTCAGAACAGGAAGTAGCGCTGGGCCATGGGCAGTTCGGCCGCCGGCGCCGCCTCGACCAGCTCCCCGTCGATGTGCACGGCGAAGCTGTCGGGATCGACCCGGACCTCGGGCCGGGCGTCGTTCTCCCGCATGTCGGCCTTGGTGACCCCGCGCGTCGACTCGATCGCCACGAACGGCTTCCCGAGGCCGAGCCGCTCCGGCAGCCCGTCCTCGACGGCCAGGGGCGCGACGAAGTTCACGGAGTTGGCGGCCGGGGCCCGCCCGATCGCCCCGAACATCGGGCGCGGCAGGACCGGCTGCGGCGTGGGGATCGAGGCGTTGGCGTCGCCCATCTGCGCGTAGGCGATCTGCCCGCCCTTGATGACGAGCTGCGGCTTGACGCCGAAGAACGCCGGCTCCCACAGCACCAGGTCGGCCAGCTTGCCGCTCTCGACGGAGCCGATCTCCCGGGCCAGGCCCTGGGCGAGCGCCGGGTTGATCGTGTACTTGGCGACGTACCGACGCACCCGGCGGTTGTCGGCGCGGCCGTCGCCGGGCAGCGCACCCCGGCGCCGCTTCATCACGTGGGCGGTCTGCCAGGTCCGCATGACGACCTCGCCCACGCGTCCCATGGCCTGCGAGTCGGAGGAGATGATCGAGATCGCGCCCAGGTCGTGCAGCACGTCCTCGGCGCCGATCGTGGAGGGCCGGATCCGGGACTCGGCGAAGGCCAGGTCCTCCGGCACGGCCGGGTTGAGGTGGTGGCACACCATCAGCATGTCGAGGTGTTCCTCGGCGGTGTTGACGGTGAACGGCCGGGTCGGATTCGTGGAGCTCGGCAGCACGTGCGGCTCGGAGACCACGGTCATGATGTCCGGCGCGTGCCCGCCGCCCGCGCCCTCGGTGTGGTACGCGTGGATGCCCCGCCCGGCGATCGCGGCGAGCGTGTCGCCGACGAAGCCGGCCTCGTTGAGCGTGTCCGTGTGGATGGCGACCTGGATGCCGGTCTGCCCGGCGACGGTCAGCGAGGCGTCGATGACGGCCGGGGTCGAGCCCCAGTCCTCGTGCAGCTTCAGGCCGAGCGCGCCGCCCCGGATCTGCGACAGCATCGCCTCGTGGGAGACGGTGTTGCCCTTGCCGAGCAGGCCGATGTTGAGCGGGTAGGCCTCCATGGCCTCCAGCATCCGCGCGAGATGCCAGGGCCCGGGGGTCACGGTGGTGGCCTTGGAGCCCTCGGCCGGGCCGGTACCGCCGCCGACGAGGGTCGTGATGCCCGACGACAGCGCTTCGTCGGCGATCTGCGGGCAGATGAAGTGCACGTGGGCGTCGATCGCGCCGGCCGTGAGGATCCGCCCGTTGCCGGCGATGACCTCGGTCTCCGGGCCGATGACCAGGTCCGGGTGGACGCCGTCCATGGTGTCGGGGTTGCCGGCCTTGCCGATCCCGGTGATCCGCCCGTCGCGGATGCCGACGTCGGCCTTGACGATGCCCCAGTGGTCGATGATCACCGCGCCGGTGATGACGGTGTCCGGCGTGCCCTGCGCGCGCGTGGCACGCGCCTGGCCCATGGACTCGCGGATGACCTTGCCGCCGCCGAACACGGCCTCGTCACCGGCGAGCCCGGGACCGCCGGAACGATCCTCCTCGATCTCGACCAGCAGATCGGTGTCGGCGAGCCGGATCCGGTCGCCGGTCGTCGGGCCGAACAGGTCGGCGTACGCGGCACGCGAGATCTCAGGCATCGAGGGCACCTCCGGTCTCCCCGCGCAGACCGGGCACGACACGGGCGCCGGTCAGCGGAACGAGTTCGACATCGACGGGGATCCCGGGTTCGAAGCGCACGGCCGTGCCGGCGGCGACGTTCAGCCGCCTGCCGCGCGCGGCGGCGCGGTCGAACTCCAGACCGGGGTTTGCCTCGGCGAAGTGGTAGTGGGAGCCGACCTGGACGGGCCGGTCGGCGGCGTTGAGGACGGTGAGCCGCGTGACCTCGCGGCCCTCGTTGTAGGCAATCGGGTCGTCGGCGAAGAGGATCTCTCCGGGAATCATCGAGACCTCTCTCAGACGATGGGCTCGTGGACGGTGACGAGCTTGGTGCCGTCCGGGAAGGTGGCCTCGACCTGGACGTCGTGGATCATCTCGGGGACGCCTTCCATGACGTCGTCCCGAGTGAGCAGTTGGCGTCCGGAGGACATGAGTTCGGCGACGGTACGGCCGTCACGGGCACCTTCGAGGATGTGCGACGTGATGAGGGCGACCGCCTCGGGGTGGTTGAGCCTGAGCCCACGGGCCCGGCGCTTCTCGGCCACGTCGGCCGCCACGTGGATCAGCAGCCTCTCTTGCTCGTGCGGGGTCAGTTGCACGTCCCACCTCACAGTCCTCGCTCCGGACCGTGCGGGGTCCGGTTGCCGCAGCCCCGGGGGAAAAGCCCTGGTGGCGTGGCGGCAGGCTAGTTGGACCGGGTTTCAGACACGTTAACCGAGCTGTGATCCTTCAGGCCGCCGACCGGGGGTCCCGCATGCTCACGATCGCCCGCAGTCCGTCCCTGAAGATCTCCGGGGGCACCTCCCCGAACACGGCCATCTGGGCCGCGAAGCCCTGCACGAGGGCGATCATCACCCGCGCCATGGCGTCGGGGTCGGTGTCCTCGGAGATCAGGCCGGCGTCCTTGTAGCCCTCCACGACCTTCACCCATGCGGCGCGGACTCTGGCGTAGCCGGTGTGGACCATGACGGACAGGTCCTCGTTGCGCAGGGTCTCGGTCCAGACCTGGAGCATGAGGCGGGGGAAGATCCACTCGCCGTCGTGCAGCACTCCGGGCCTGGCTTCCTTCAGGGTCGCGAGGAGCCTGGGGATCATCTCGTCGGGCAGCGGCGGCGGACTCTGTTCGGCCGCCCTCTCGAAAACGCCGCCCACCTCTTCGAGCACCTCGCCGACGATCGCCCCGATCAGCTCCTCCTTGCCGCTGAAGTAGCGGTAGACGGCACCGGCCGAGAGGCCGACCTCCTTCAGCACGTCCTGCATGGACGTGGCGTGGAAGCCGTTGCGGGCGAAGCAGAGCGCGGCGCCGTCGAGGATCTGCCGACGGCGGGCATCGAGGTGTTCCTGGGACACGCGGGCCATGGTCCACAACGTAAAACGAATATTCATTCTTGACAAGCGAGGACGGGCGACGCACGGTGATGAAAGGAAAAACGAACGATCCTTCTTTTTAATCGCCCGGCACCGCTGTCTGCCGCCCGCAGGAGTCTCAATGACCAAGTCAAGCCGCTTGCGTGACCGGCGGGGCGGAGGTGAGTGCCCGGTTGTCACGCAGGAGTGCCCACAGGACGCTGGCTCGTCGGCGAGCCAGGGCGATGACGGCCTGGATGTGTTTGCAGCCCTCGGCGCGCTTCTTCAGATAGAAGTCGCGGTTCGGCCCGTCGCGGAGGATGCTCGTCTGCGCGGACATGTAGAACACCCTGCGCAGGCGGCGGCTGTAGCGCTTGGGCCGGTGCAGGTTGCCGGTCCTGCGGCCGGAGTCACGTGGGACGGGCACGAGTCCGGCAGCGGACGCCAGGTGGCCTGCATCCGTATAGGCCGCCAGGTCGCCGGCGGCGACGATGAACTCGGCGCCGAGTATCGGGCCCA
>NZ_JBITJK010000027.1:0-128942 GCF_044459945.1 Streptomyces sp. NPDC050164 | reverse complement strand
CCCAGTTCGTCTCGAACGGGTCACCTAGTGTGCCCCTCGTCCCATCAAACCCGGCGAACCCCTTCATCTCGCCACCTGAGAACGCATCGGCCCTGGGGCAGGGGCAAGAGCCGGGCGGCGTGAGGGGCGTTAGGAACGCCCCTACCTTCGGCCAGCAGGGGTGTGAGGAAATCTCCTCACCGACGGCAGCTGACCGCAGATGCGGGTGCCCGGCCAACCGGCTTACTGAACCTCGCTGATCCAAAGGCTTCTGGCGAAAACGTCCACAGCATCCGCATAGGCAGCCATGTGGCCAGGATCGTTCCACACCATGTAGAAGCAGAGGTCCAGTCCCTCCTTCTCGACGCGCCAGCCGTATCGGACGGTCACCATGAGCTGGTCATCGGCCGTTGCCCAGTAGCGGGTGGAACGGAGGCCTTCGCCCAGGCGTTCGGTGGTGAACGCGTCCACCTCCACAGGGCGGACCAGACTCTCGGCGTCGGCTTGGACGATCTGACGCAGGGTGGCGTCGCGGTCCCCCGCACTCTCGGCCATGAGAACGAAGGCAGGCACCGGCATCTGGTCAGGGTCCGGAATGAACAGGAACGCCTGGTCCGCGGGTGTCAGCTTCGAGAAGTTGGCGACGTAGGCGGCCAGTTGTTTGCGGAGGGCCTTGACTCTGCGGCGCTTGGGATTTTCCTCATGCGCATGCAGTAGTGCAAGGGAGCAGAGCTCTGCCCATTCCTCCCGCTCGTCCTCACTGTTCCAATGCATGTGGGTCGGAAACCACTGGAGTGTCTCCGAGTCCGTGCCCACAATCTTCATGAATGGCTCCATCGGAAAGTCGTCATCACGGCGTCGAAGAGGTCGACCAAAATGTCCGCCATCTCGCTGTCCGGTCGTCCGTCCGCGATGGTGCTGAAGGAGATGGTCAGCCATTTGGGCGGAGCAGAGTTCGGAATCTGGAGAATGTACTCGACGCGCCGGGAGGCGAACTCGACATCCCTGTCGGCGTCCGGTCGAGCCATGCCGTCCACACGGAATCCGGTCGCGCCGTCGACGGTGACCTCCTCGCTCTGCGAGGCATCAGGGCGGAGCGAACTCAGGATCAGGCCGGAGTCCAGGCCGACCGCCGGCGCGGTGAGCGGTTCGGAAACGATGAAGGAGGCCGGGAGAGCCATCCCGCCCACGTGTTCGACCGGCAGATGGAGGTCCATGGCGCGCGTTTCGCGGGCTTGCCTTGCCACCCTCTTGAGTCGCTTGATCAGCTCCATGCGTGCCCTGGTGAGGTCATCCCGGGGGATGTCATCCGGGAGCTCGTCCACGGAACGGTCGACGATGCGCTTGATCGCCTCGCTCGTTCCCTCCCGCAATGGGATCATGTCCCAGCCGGGCGGGGGCACGAGGTTGTAACCCGTAGGCGCTGCGGCCGTGGTGTCAATATCAGGCACGGCGAGCCCTTTCCCAAACAGCGGAGCCGACCACTAGAAGCGGTGTGATGAACGCCCCGAAAACTCCCACCCAGTAACTGGTGACGATCGCGGGCAGAACCAGCATGAAGGAAATGGCCATCGCGTGGGTCAGGCCTGCGGGACGGCGGTCAGGCCGCGGGTGCTGGACGAATAGGACCAGAAGGCACACGATGGCGGCCGAGACGACGCCCCGCTGGATCCAGACCCATGTGGAGCCCATCGACTCGGGAATGAGGAAGGCGCCGCCGACATAGACGAACAGGTATACAAAGGGCACGATGCTGCACAACCGCGCAAGTGCCACAACTCCGCCGCCCAGTCGGTCGACGAGGGAGCCGGATACGTTCCCCTGTGATGTCATGAGACTCTCAACTCCCTTTGCCGGCACTCACCAGGTGGAGCCGATCGGCGCTTTCCATGTGTTTTCTTTCCAGTCGTTGTAGCCGTCGCTCGACCACTTGTCAGGGATGGCGCCGTCCGTCTGGTCGGACACAAAACCCCATGCGTCGCTCTGGCCGAAGACCTTGTCCGTGGCGTCGGCTCCGGCTCCAGCGTAGATGGCTGCGAGAGAAAGCCCGTAGCCGGCCCGAGCCTTGGCGGTGTTGCCGACGGCTGCTTCCGGGAAGGCGGCTTTGTTCTTGGCGAACTGGGAGGCATGGGCGGCGAGCTCGTCGTCGCCGAGATGTGCCCACCGGGATGCCGAACTCGGCTGTGGAAGTTCCTTAGTTACATGTCCGGCATCACCTGAGATCTTCTTCCGAGTGAAGGTGAGAAGGTCCTTGTAGAACTTTTTCGCGCCTTCGTCCGTGGTGCTTGCGATGGCTCTCTGGAGCGAGTTCATCATCGACTTGTGGGCTGCCAGCCCGGTCTTGGCGCGAGAGGTGCGTGCGGCGATAGCGGCCGTCGTCGTTGCGGCGTTGGCTCCCTTCAGCATACTCAGGCCGGCGCGTCCGGCACCCATGGTAAGAAGCCCGATGGAGTCCATGGCCACCTCCATCCAACTTGCTTCACCCGCCGCCGCCAAGATGGCTCTCGCGCCCAGGATGAAGACGCCGAAAGCGATGGCCAGTACGTTCAGTCCGGGAATGAACAGTGCGACAACACCCAGGATCGTGGCAGCCCAGCCCAGGGCATCCAGCACAATCTTGATCGTCTTGATGTTGTCGTGGATCCAGCCCTTGAAGTCGTCCCACAGACTGTCCTCGATGGCATCGTCGAGCTGGTCGCGGATCTTGTCCGCATGGTGACGAGCTCTGTCATCACGATCGCCCTTGATGCGCTCAAGCTGGTCCCGGTAGTCCTGGAGCGGATCGCTCTTCGTTCCACTGGGCGAAGGGCTCGGCTTCTTGTCGTCCCCGGAGTCCTTTTTGGCCTTCTCCGCGTCGAGGTTCTCCTGCTCTCTCTTGGCGTTGGCCAGGACTCTGTCGGCCTCGGTCTGGAAGTCCTCGAGGTCATTCGCCCAGTTGGTCAGGTGCCCATGGACTCGCTCGTATCGATCTGCCACCTGCCCCAGGCGCTTTTCGAGGTCGTCCGCTTCATCCTTGAGCTTTGCGGCGTACTGCCCCTTGAGCTCGTTGTCGTTGCCGATCCCGCGCAGCATCTTCGTCTGCTCGCGGAGTGAGCTCGCCATGGACTTCATGTGCCGTACTTCGCGACGGATCTCCTCCGGGTCGCCTGGTACGGGATCCGAGTCTGCTAGGGGGTGCCAGTCGCGCGGGCGAGCCTTGGAAGCGGTCGTCACTTCTTCTTCCTTGCCTTCCGCAGCTCATCGGCCAGTTGCTTGTCCGCGCCAGTGAAGCCGTCGATCGTCGACTTCACCAGCCCGCTGACTCCTTCGAGGTTCTTGAGCAACTTGCTGCGGTGATCGTCCCAGTTGTCGACGAACTTGCCCATGGCGTCCGCTATCTCGCCACTGCCCCAATAGGGGGTCATGTCATCTTTTCGGTTGTTGAGATTCATGAGTTCTTTGTGAATGCTCTTCAGTCTGGATTCCGACTTCACAAGTAGATCGACGTTGACGATGAGGTCGGAGTCGCCTGCCATGAGATTTTCGAGCCTCTCAAAGAGTGATTTTTCGACCGAAGGCGTTCCGCGTTGTCCCCGAGGGCAGCGTCCTCCTTCGAGTCGCCGGTCTGCTCGGGCGCGAAGATGAGCTGATAGTCACTGGAGAGCGTGATGCTGGGCCGCTTGGCGGCGTCGGTAGCACCGCCCGTCGGTGAAGCCGACGATCCAGCGTCGCCGCTGTCGACGCCTGCGCTCCTGTGGTTGACCTGAGAACTCTCGTTCCTGCCACCCCGGGCTGTCAGGAGCAGTGTCGTCACCGCGGCCAGCGCGGCGACGACGGGTAAAGAGCGGCGCATCACAGCGGACTCCCCGTGTGACAAAGGTTTGGTCAAGGACACCGACGGTAGAGGTGAGGTTCCCGGTTTCGCCAGGGCGAACTTCCCTGAAAGCACGGGCAATTCAGGGCGTAACGGGCTGGTGTGATCTACGTCGTGCCGTGATCACCCCAAACGGGCGACCACCCCGGACGCTTGGTCGCCGGGTTCGGGGCGGTCGGTCTTGAGTGAGACTTTGCTATCGCGGTTCTCTGCATCTCGGGCAGGTGCCGGCAGGTACGTGGATGTTTGCGCCACAGGCTCGTGAAGCCCGTCGGCAGGGATCTCGACTTCGCCGAGGTCGTCGGTCGGCTCGCCCGCAGTGTCGCTGCGCAGTGCGGCCTTCCTTGGCTGGAGTCCCACGGATCGGTACAAGCTTCGGCGTGCCGTCTCGGCATTCGCTTTGAAGGCCGCCGTCACCTGTTGACCGACTGGATCTCCTGGACCGTGACGTCCTGTTCGTTGCCGAAGGTGCCGTTCGGGAGGTCGCCGCCCGCGCCGTCGGTGCCGGTCCAGGCGATTTCCCAGGTGATGGTGGCCTGGAGCTTGAACGTGCCGTTGCCAGAGGAGCGGAGGTACTTGATCCCGCACGGCGGCGTCTCGTCGGACTTGCCCTTGGTGTAGGGCTCGCCGATGGAGTCGTCGGCGTTGATGGTGCACTCGCCCGAGGCCGGGTAGGTTTCGGCGTCCTCGGTGCCCGGTTCCAGCTTGAGGGACACCGGCTTGGCGGTGGTGGTGGCTTGGATGTTGAAGCCGGGGACGTTGAGGGCCGCCGTGGCCTGGACATCGTCGAAGACGGCCTTGTCGAGCCAGGCCCAGGTCGGCAGGTTCACCTTGGTGTTGGCCTCGGGAGCGAGGGTGACCTTGGTGTCGGGGAGCTCCATGTGCTGGTAGGCGAGAGCGGCGAGAATCTCCGGGGTGATGGCCTCTTCGTACTGGGGCGGTGGGGCATCGCCGTTCTCGACCCAGAAGGGGAGCTCCGTGCACGAGGACCGCTTGAGGGGGTCCGGCTCGTTGGGGTTCTCGACGCCGGCCCAGAACATCCCCTTGCCGTCGTTCTCGACGTTGTAGTCCTTGTAGCCGGGTTTTCCGGTCCAGCCGAACCCGTCCTCGTAGTGACGCTTTGTCTCGCCGAGCGCCGAACCGGCGGTCCCACCCATTCCGGGTGTGTTCAGTTGACTCTCGATGTGCTTGGACATCTCCTTCTTGAAGTCCTTGGCACCGAGGTAAGGGGCGTACCAGCAGGGAGGCGGTGTCCAGTTGACGTCCGAGGACGTCACGTTTCCGGTGCCGCCGTCCTTGGCGACGGATCCGGAGTACTGGATGCGGGCGGCAGCGTAAATGCCGGTCTTGTCGCCGCCGCCCTTCTCTTCCGTTCCGCCGCCCTTGCCGAAGTCCACGGGTTCTGCCGCGGCGTTGGGTGCCGTGAAGATGAGAGCGCTGACCGCAAGAGCCAGGGCAGCAGTGCTGGTGCCGAGGACCCGTCGTGACCCGATCACCGGCACTTCTCCGCCGCCGTCTCGACGAAGACCTTGGACGCCTGCCATAGGCCCTCGCCCGTGGGGAACTTGACCATGACAATCCTGTAGTAGCCGAAGTCCTTGAGGCTTGGCTCGGTCTTCAGGACCTTCCCCGTCTTGACCTCTTTGCCGTAGAACTTCCCGGTGTCCGCGCAGAACGCGACCTCTACGGATTTGCCGTTCGGGGCGGACCGTGTGGTGGCATCGTAATGACGGCGGGTGCCTGTGGCGGTCCAGCCGCCCTTGATCCACTCGTTGATCTGTACCTGCGCGTAGTGGAGGCCCTCGCCGGTGGAGTAGGCGGTCACGGCCGCGTCCTTGGTGGTGCGCTTGGCGACGCCCCGATAGATGGCACGGAGGTAGTTCGCGGCATCATCCATCGCAGCCGTCTCGTTCTTGTCCTTCGGCTTCTCCCAGTCGAAGACCAGGTTCATGTCCTTCGGAAGGGACACGTCCACGCCGTCCGGCTTGTCCTCCGCCGGTGCCGCGGACGGTTCAGCAGACTCCTTGGGCGTTTCCGCTTCCTGGTCGGCGCCAGCGATCTTGTCGTTGTCGCTGGACTTGTCGTCCCCGCTACCGCAGGCCGTCAACAGCAGTGCTGCCGTCGCCACCAGTGCGGCAGCAACGGGCAATGGGCGGCGCTTCACAGTGACTCCCCGTGAGACAGAACTTCAGTCAAGGGCACTGACGGTATCGGGGAGGCTCCCGGTTTCACCAGAGCGAACTTCCACGAGAACAGGGGCAATCCGGGGTGTAGGGGGCTCTCGGGGGCTGGTTGTGTCCTGATCGTGCCCGAACAGGGGACGGCCCCGGATGCCGCAGTGCGCGACGTCCGGGGACATGGTGCTGAGGTGCCTCGATTCGCTAGTGCGGTGTGCTGCACCTCGGGCAAGCGCACGGAGGATACGCCGACATGAAAGGAACCGGGGTGGTGCGTCCGTCGGCCGCGATCTCGACCTTGCCGCGGTCTTCGGTCACCGTGCCCTCTGCGTCGATCTTGTAGACGTGGAGGGTGAGGCGGGAGCGGCGGTGGGTCGGAACCGGGGTTTGGAGGCGGTCTGTCGGGGGTGGGTAGTCTGGGCAGGCGTACACGTTGAAGCCGGGGCCTGTGGGGGCGTGGACCCGGTGGACCAGGACTGGTTCGTCCGTGTTGCGCTGGCAGCGGGCGCACATCCGGAGGGCCGGGCGGGTCATCGGGTGGCCGCCGGGACGCGTACGCCGTGGATGTGCTTCGGGCCTCTGTCGATGTCGAAGGCGGCCAGATGGGCGGATCGGTGGCGTTCGCGTTGGCGGCGGTGTTCGGTGGGGTCAAGGACGTAGGGGCGTACGAGGTGGGAGGCGTCGCCGTCGAGTGGTTCGGTGAAGCGGAGAGGGGGTGGTGGGGTGGGAATGATCCGCAGCGGTGGCAGTGTGCCGAGGCGGTGACGGCCTCGGGGGCGTGGGGTGCAGAGGCTCGGCATCCACGCGAGGGTGCGGACGATAGAGTCCAGCATTGTCGGCGCTCCTTGTCAGCGTTGGCCACCCCCGGGACGGCTGCATCCGTCGCCGGGGTTCTTGTTGTCTGGTTGCCTAACTTAGCTCGACTTGTATCGCTACGTATGTAGACGTATCCCAACGACAAAGACCTTACGTCTACGAGTAGCTTCCTGATCATGAACTTCCAGCCGGATGCAGAAATCGATCACGAGGGACCGGTGACCCCGTACCGTCAGCTCGCTGAAATCCTGCGAGCGCGGATCAAGCGGGGAGACTGGCAGCCCAATCGACCGATCGCCAGTGAGTCACAGCTGGTTCAGCAGTACGGCCTGGCGCGTACGACGGTGCGCCGGGCGATCGCTGTGCTCGTGGAGGATGGTCTGGTCTTCACGGTTCCGCAGCGGGGGACGTTCGTGTCACCGCCGACTATTGAGCAGGAGCCTCCGTCATAGGCCGCCGTTCATTGACTGCATCGCTTAACCGCGTTGGCCGCGTGCCCCCGTCGACGTCCGTGACTCCGCAGACTCTGCAAGGAGCAGCCCAATCGCCGGAGGTCCACCGGGCGGGCATACACCGTGCATGGATGGCATCGGGATCCCGACGCCATGACTCCTCTACCTGTTGAGTCCGTGACCAGTTCGCTGCAGTCGTTGCGACACGTGGCCTCACCCTGCACGCCCTCCAGGAGGACCCCTGCTTCGCAGATGCTCACGCCTGAGCAGGTTGTCGTACTGGTGGCCTTGTGGGCCTCCGAGCTCAGGTGGAGCAACGCGCGAACGCCGTGACGCCGGTGGATCCACCGCGTCCCCGACGTGACTGGGGGCCATCAGGAGGTGGGGCGGTCATGTGAATACGACTTCATTGAGCGAGTGGAGTCGAGGCAGACGGCCGGGTTGGTCGCCCACACACCCATCATGCGATCATCTCGTGGCACGCCGACGACCAATCTCCGAGGACGAGCCTCATGCCAACCACGCGACGGAGGGCGGCCGTTGCCTCCCTTCTTGCTGCTTTCTCACTGACCATCACCGGTTGCAGTAGCGACTCCGATGACGGATCGGGGAACGACAAGATCGCAGGGGCGGAGACAGGGAAGGTCAGCCCCTCGACTCCGTCGCCCTCTGTGCCCGCTGAGAAGAACGCGCCGAGATTTGACTTGCCCCCGGACCTCAAGGTGGCGGTGGATCGGGAGTCGTCAGGTGACCCGGCCAAGGACATCATCCTGCGGGACACGGCGTACGCGGCCCAGGCCCGCGTCGAGGCTTTCGCCAAGAGCGAGAGCCGGGCGGCCAATATGAGTCGCTATTTCGCAGCCAACGCCCTTTCCTTCTGGGCCGGAAGGGTCGAGGCCTTCAAGAAGGACGGGCTGACAGTGACGGGCGACTACCGCTACTTCGATTTCGAGGTTTCTGACGTCGCGGACGGCAATGCGGCGGTTCGCTACTGCGAGGACCAGAGTAAGGCTTTCAACAAGGTGATCAAGACGAACAAGGTGCGCCGCACCCAGCCGAGTGACAAGAGCTTCGTCTTGTACACGGCCCAGGTGACACGGGGTTCGTCGGGTGACTGGCAGGTGACGCAGCAGAGTTGGAAGGATGGGGATCCTGCATGCGTGCAGCGATAGGTGCGTACAGGTCTCGTCCGGCTGCCCAGACGGCAGCCGCCGTTGGCCTCGTTGTGGTGCTGGGCACGGGCTGCCCAGCCTACGCGGATGAAACCACAGGTGGTGGCCAGACCACCACTCAGCCCGACACCGGCTCCGGCCAGCCCGACACCGGCTCCGACCAGCCCGGCGCTGACTCCGGCGCCGAATCCGGCAGCGGCTCCATCGGCGCCCATATCCGCATCAACCAGAGCACCCCCGCCTCCAGGGGCTCCACCGCGTCCGCCACCTCCTCGGACGTCAACTGGAAGCCCCCGGTGTGCTGGTACGAGCCCATGTACACGCCGGAGGAGTACGAGAAATTCATCAAGACCGCGTATGCCGGAGCGGGGAAACCGGCTGCTGACTATGCGAAGAAGCGGGATGAGCAGGACTACCACAAAGGTGACAAGGGCCTGTGGTGGCAGGTGCAGTTCCGCGACCTCACTTACGACGAGGCGTGCCCCGTCACCCCGGACAATTGGGAGATCTGGGTTCCACCTGCCGACCCGCAGCCGGACCCGAACAAGCTGACCCCTGAGATTCTCTCCGAACTGGCCTTCAACTCGACCAAGTTGCCCGCCCCGCCGGTGGAGTTGCAGCCGCGGGCCGATCGGCTGCTCGTGAACCTTGGTACGCGAGTCGCGTTCAAGGGTGATCTCGACCGCGTGTGGACGACCGCCAGCATCAACTACAAGGGCGTTCAGCTGGCCGCGACCACCGTCGCCACTCCCGTTGCGCTCAAGGTCGACGCCGGTACCGCCGATGCCGATCCACAGAGCTGCACGTACGACCTGGTCAAGGGCAAGGACGGTTACACAGCCGACAGCGGGGCCGGCGCCGGTTGCAACGTCACGTATCTCCGTTCGTCAGGCAGCGGCACCTACCCCTTCAAGACGTCGATCACCTGGAAGGTGACGTGGACCGACTCGGCCGACCCGGACGGGCCGCCGCAGCAGCCGGGTCTGCCCGACGGGTTGTCCACGTTCGAGCAGGACGTGACCGTCAAGGAGGCCCAGGCCGTGAACCGAGCAAGTGGCATAAGCCATGGCTGAGGGCGTGGTTCGAGCCGAGCGGGGTGGGCCGGGGGTTTGGTGGCGAGCCGACGTCGTCCGGTGGTCGGTGTTCAACCTTGCTTGCGCTGGTGGCTCCTTGGGGCTCGCCTGGCTCGGCCCCGTCGTGCCGTTGTGGGCGCCGCTGCGCTCGGTGGCCCTGCTCCTTGCCTGGATCGTGCTGCCGCTGGCATCGGTTCTCGTGCCGCTCCTGCTGTTGCGGAGGGTTCCGCGCAAGCAGCGAAAGGTCGCCTGGCAGCTCGTAGTTCCCGTCGTCGCGGGAGTGGGGCTGGGTGTGTTCGGTAACGGGGCCGGTGATCAGGTTGCCCTGGCGGGGCGGGGCGAGTGGGCCGACGCCGTGGTCGTGCGCAAGGACAGCGCCAAGACCAACCATTGTGACCTGCGGACCATCGGCGGCCGTGAGATCTCTCCCTCGCTCTCGGAAGGCGAAGGGTGCAGGGACTGGGTGGAGGCGGGCCACAAGTTGCGTGTGCGGTACGACCCCGCGGGTGTCGCCAGCCCGACCGCTGACGTCGAGACCGGCGCGAACGCCGGGTTCCTCGCGGTGCTCTTCGGTCTCGCGGTGGTGATGGGCACCTGGGGCGGTGTGCGACAGAGTCGGTGGGACAGGGAGTACGTCCCCGCGTGAGCCGACGGGGATGAGCACTCGCCGCGGTCATGGATCACCGAGCGCGTGGGGCGCCACGCAACCGGCGTCCGGACAGCCAGCGGAGTCCCCATGTCCGCAGGGGAACTGGGGGTCCGTCGGGAGGCGATACCCAAGTCGTTCATGCCGAGTTGCCAGCGCTGGGGCAGTGCCCACGACCTGACCGCGGCCCTCATCGGCCGATCTTTCCGTCGAACGGTTGTGCCTTGTAAGTTCGCGTGTGCATAGGCTTGTTGAAGGTGCGCAGGTGACGGGGGTTGCAGCATGGTGGGGCATCGGCCGCGGGACTGGCATGTTCTGGATCTGGACAAGGACCCGACCCCTGGTGACCCGTAGCGGGTGCGCACGCTCGCGAAGCAGTTGCACGACTTCGCCGATGACGTCTCCGAGGCGCTGGGTCTGGTCAAGGGCATGGCGGGGGAGGGCACGCTCCTTGAGTGGGCGGGCAAGTCGGCGGACGTCTTCAAGGAGGACTTCGCGGATGTCCCGAAGAACCTCAAGAAGCTGAAGAAGTCCTACGAGATGTGCGGGGACGCGCTGGCGGACTTCTGGCCGAAGCTGGAGCGTGCGCAGTCCCTGGCGGACAAGGCTCTGACCAAGGGCCGTGAGGCGCGCGACAACCTCTCCTCCGCCCAGTCCCGGCTCACCTCGGCCGACTCGTGGGTCACCCGGGCCGGCAAGGAAGCGGACAAGTACAAGGACGACCCCACCGGCAGGAAGTCCGACGCGGACAAGCCGGACGAGGCCAAGGTCCGCGCCGCCACCCGCGACGTGCAGCATGCCAAGTCCGCCCAGTCCAAGGCCCAGTCGGATGTCTCCGACGCGCAGGACGCGCTGGCGGCGGCGAAGAAGATGGCCGAGGACGCGCGCAAGATGCGCGAGGAGGCGGCCCGCGAGGCGAAGTCGAAGATCGACGAGGCCTCTGACGCGGGTATTCAGAACCGTTCGTGGTGGGAGGAGGTCGGCGACTGGTTCGTCGACAACTGGGACACGATCGTGGCGGTCTGCAAGGTCGTCGTGGCGGTGGTCGGGATCGTCGCGATGATCATCGGCGGGCCGATCCTGGGCGCGATCGTGCTGATCGCCGCAGCCGTCGTCCTCGCCGACACGCTCTACAAGTACTCCAAAGGCCAAGCGTCCCTATGGGACGTGGGGCTCGCGGCCCTGGACTGCATACCCGGCATGAAGGGCCTGACCACCCTCGGCGGTCTTGCCAAAGGCCTGAAGGCCTTTGGCAAGACCGGTCTGAAGGGCATGGCTTCAGGTCTGCGAGGGCTGAAATCGGCCCGTGGGCTCCTCACCAATGGTGCGAAGGGCGCGTACAACCGACTCAGGACGGTGGTCAAAGGCTGTGGTGACCCCGTCGACGCGGCTACGGGCCACATGTTTCTCGCCCAAACGGACATTGTGTTGCCCGGCACACTTCCGCTCGTCTTCACGCGCCGGACAGCCTCCGACTACCGAACGGGCTGGTGGTTCGGCCCGACCTGGTCCTCCTCTGTCGACCAGCGCCTCGAGATCGACGATAAGGGCCTCGTCTTCGTCACCGAGGACGGGATGCTCCTCGCCTACCCCCACCCAGGAGCTCCGGGCGCCACAGTCCTGCCCGATGCGGGTCCACGCTGGCCCCTGGCTCGACTGGACGGCGGCGGTTATTGCGTCACCGATCCGATCGCCGGCCACAGCCGGCACTTTGCGCCACCTGTCGAGGGCCTGGCTCTCCTGAAGCGGATATCCGACCGCAATCACAACACCATCGACTTCGACTACGAAGAAGACGGCACGCCTCTCTCGATCCGGCACTCCGCGGGCTATTGCCTCCGCCTGACGGTGGAGGGCGGTCAGGTCACCGCACTGAGCCTGGCCGATGCCGGGGAGAACGGCTCGGACGCCATCCTCAAGGCCTACGGTTACACCCAAGGCAACCTCACCTCTGTCGTCAACTCCTCGGGCTTCCCGCTGGAGTTCACATACGACGAACAGCTCCGCCTCACCTCCTGGACCGACACCAACCGGAGCCGCTACACCTACTCCTACGACGAGCGGGATCGCTGCGTAGGCCAAGGAGGCGAAGCCGGCCACATCACCGGACTGTTCGCCTACGACGCCACGGACCCGGCGTGGCCCGATTGCCGTATCACCACGTACCGCACGGCCGACGGTGCCGAGTCACGGTTCGTCGTCAACGACAACTCCCAGGTCATTGCCGAGATCGACCCACTCGGCAACACGGTTCGCAGCGGCTACGACGCCCACCATCACCTGGTGTTCCGGACGGACGAGCTGGGCCGCACGACCCACTACACGAACAATGAGCTCGGGCAGCCCGTCGAGGTGAGGCGCCCGGACGGCGCCGCCATCCGCTATGCGTACAACGACTGCCACCTCCCGACCGACGTCGAGTTGCCGGACGGTTCGACATGGCGGCAGACCTATGACGAGCGTGGCAATGTCACCAGCGTCACCGACCCTGCCGGGACCACCACTCGAAGCAGTTACGACAACGGTGGCCGCCTCAAGGCGTTCACGGACGCGCTGGGGCTCACCACCACTGTGCGCTGCGACGCCGCTGGTCTCCCGGTCGAGGCCATCGATCCACTGGGTGCCGCTACCACATGGGCCCGTGACGCCTTCGGGCGTCCCGTCGCCGTCACTGACAGAACGGGACGCACCACGTATCACGTGTGGACGGTCGAGGGCCTGCCCCTCAGCCGTACCGCACCTGACGGCTCGTCCGATATCTGGTCATACGACGGTGAGGGCAACTGCCTCAGCCACACGGACGCGTTGGGGCGCACCACCAGGTTCGAGTACACCCACTTCGACCGCCTGGCGGCCCGCACCGACCCCGACGGAATCCGCTACGTGTTCACTCACGACGCATCCCTCCGTCTGACCTCGGTCACCAACCCGGAGGGGAGGGAGTGGAAGTACACCTACGACCCGGCGGGCCGCCTGGTCTCGGAAACGGACTTCGACGGCCGTGTTCTCTCCTACACGCGTGACGCTGCCGGTCAACTCATCTCGCGAACGAACGGTGCTGATCAGACCGTCACCTTCGAACGGGACGTGCTCGGGCGGATCACCCGCAAGAACGCCGCCGGAGCGCTCACCACTTTCACCTACGACCTGCGCGGCCATCTTGTCCAGGCCGCCGGGCCGGATGGTGAACTCCTGCTGCGGCGTGACGAGTTCGGTCAGGTACTCGCCGAGACGATCGACGGGCGCACGATCACGCATACTTACGACGAACTGGGACGACGCGTCCGCCGTACCACCCCCTCCGGCGCAACCAGCGTCTGGACCTACGACCACGCAGGTCGTCCGCTGCAACTCGACGCTTCCGGCCGCACCATTACCTTCGAATACGACTCCGAGGGGCGCGAACGTGCACGACACCTGGGCGACAGCATCACCATCGGCCACGCCTTCGACGACCTGGGACGTCTGACCGCACAATCGGTGACGACGGCCGACGGCAGTTCCGTACAACATCGCGCCTACACCTACCGAGCCGACAGCACTCTGACAGCGGTGGTGGACCAGCTGTCCGGCGCCCGTCACTACGACCTCGACACTGCGGGCCGAGTCACCTCCGTCCGCGCCGAGCAGTGGGCCGAGCACTACGCATACGACGAGGCGGGAAACCAGGTCGAGGCCGTCTGGCCCGCCGGCCACCCCGGGCAGGAGGCGACTGGGCCCCGGGAGTACACGGGCAGCCGTGTTCGCCGCGCCGGCGCCGTACGGTACGAGCACGACGCCCAGGGCCGTATCATCCTGCGCCAGAAGACCCGCCTGTCCCGCAAGCCGGAGACCTGGCACTACACCTGGGACGCGGAAGACCGCCTTACGGCGGTGGTCACGCCGGACGGCACGCGCTGGCGCTACCGGTACGACCCGCTCGGCCGCCGCATCGCCAAGGAGCGTCTCGCGGCCGAGGGCGAGAGGGTTGTCGAGCGCGTGCTTTTCGCGTGGGACGGCACCACCCTCTGTGAGCAGACCACCGAGGCTCCGGACTTGCCCAACCCGGTCACGCTCACTTGGGACCATCGCGGGCTGCGGCCGATCGCACAGACGGACCGCATCACGACGGGCTGGAACGCGGCGCAGGCCCCGCAGGAGGAAATCGACAGCCGCTTTTTCGCCATCGTCACCGATGTGGCGGGAACACCGAGCGAGCTCGTCGACGAGAGAGGAGACGTGGCATGGCGATCGCGCGCCACGCTCTGGGGCACCACAACATGGCCGACAAAAAGCACCGCCTATACACCGCTCCGCTTCCCTGGCCAGTACTTCGACCCTGAAACCGGCCTCCACCACAACCACTACCGCTTGTACGATCCTGAGACCGCCCGTTACCTGTCTCCGGATCCGCTGGGACTCCAACCGGCTCCCAACCCCTTCACCTATGTCATCAATCCCTTGACCTGGGTGGACCCGCTTGGCCTCGCACCGTGCGAGATAGCCTTGGGGTACCAGTGGGCAGACCTGGCCAGCTTCGCGAAATCACGGGGCTTGAAACATTTCTTGGACCTGGGGCCCGACGAATGGAGGGGAGCGGTCCTGCCCGCCATTCAGAATGGGTCAGTTAAAATTCACGTAAGCATGAAGGGTTTCTCTGGCGGGTTCGAAGGAATGGCGAAGAGGGCTTTGGGGATCGACGAGTCCGATATCATTCACGCCACCGAGGAAGAGATGGGCTGGATAGCGAGAGCGGTGAAGCACGGGCATCGGGACTGGAGTAGTATCACCTGGTACGACAGGAATGGAGACGTCGTCGACCTTGCTGAGCCTGATTGGGACACCTTTGGAAGAGTCCGCGACTTCATTGTCTGACGCCTCAGGACCAGTTCGCCGCTCTGATTGAAAGGCCCTTTTGGTATGGCATTCGACAACGGGTCTCCCTCTCGGGACTCCGCAATCATAAACTCCACGTTGTACCCGGATCTCGTCGAATTCGGCGGCCTTGTGGCGGCGCTGGCGCACGTCGCGCACGAGTGCGGTATCGACCTTGGGCCGATAGGTTCGGCGAGCTCCAACGCACGCGGCCACCTCACCACCGCCCAGTTGATCTCAGATCGGGGTCCCATACTGATTCACCTCGGGAAGGAGCGCCGACTCTTCTCCATCAGTATCGAGAGTGAAAGGCGCCCCTGGGCTGCCGGAAGCACCGATGACCTCGCCACGGTGGCAAAGACCCTCGATGCCTGGCGTTCCGGAGTGACCCTTCGTGAACTGAAGTCCAGGTTCCCGTTCATGGAATACGATGAGCTGGCCGAGGCCGAGGAAAGCGGCGACCCCGTGGCCACCCAGTGGAAGTTGCTCTTCCAGCAAGAGCAAAGGCCTCACCTCCGACAGTTGCTACAGTCGGTGTACGCCGACGCTCGACTGCGCACCCTGTTCCCGTATTTGAGCATGGGGCGGTTCGGCCTCACCCGAGACCACACCTCCCGCACGGCGGGTGGAATTGGAATCGTCCCCCTCGGTGAGGGGGGCTACCGTGTCGAGGCGTACCCCAGCAGCGAACGGGCCGAGGCTGAATCACTGGAACAGGCCGTTGCGTTCGCGCGCGCATTCTTGGATTATCCGTAGGCGGCCATCGCAGCCATCGCGCAGTCGTCGGTCTGAATTCGGTGTCAAGGACTTTCGGACTGTCGTGCAGGCAGGCTGCCTTCCCGGCCGGTCCCGCTCTCAGTACAGCGCTTCCTTCCGCACCTCGATCTGCCTCCACTCCAGCCACTGTCCCAGTCCTTCATGCCGAGTCGACAGCGCCAAGAGGGCGAACGGCGCCGGGAGTCCCAGCAGGGCCACCGCCCACACCGGCAGGAGCCAGCCCAGTTGGGACACGCACAGGCAGCACGCCAGCAGGGCCATTGCCGTGCGGGCGAATGACCTCGCGTCGTCGGTCATCCTGCGGCGGCTGTCCGCCGAGCTCGTGAGCAGTGCACCGGCGCGCATGCCCAGGGCGGCACCCGCCGGCAGGCCCCAGAGGATGCCGCCCGGCAGGAACATGGCCGGGAAGCCGTCGTGGGGGAAGCTGAAGTTGAAGCCCGACGTCAGGCCCGTGACCGCGCCGATGAAGGTGCAGCAGAGCACGGTGACCGCCGTGAGTTGGTCCCGGATCTGGAGGGAGAGGGTGCTGTCGTTGTCCCTTCGTACCTCACGGAACACACCGCCCGAGCCGACGACGAACAGCGGCGTGCCGATCACCATCAGGATCGCGGCTCCGAACAGGCCCCCGTTCTTGCCCGGAGCGTCCGTGGCCGGGAAGAAGTCGCGCACCCGCCACGCCACCGCCGCCATCAGTGCGACGTACAGCCAGTAGCCGGCGATCAGTGCCCAGCCCGCGCCGATCCGGGCCCGTCGTGCCAGTGCCAGTGGGGTGTGGAGCAGGCCTGCGACAGGGAGTGCGATCAGGGCCCAGGCGAAGATGAAGGCCTCCGAGGCGGGGTCCTCGGCGCGGACCCTCTCGAAGAGTTCCGGGGAGGTGGAGAGGCCGAAGCGTTCCGGGGAGGACGTCAGCAGGAGTGCCAGGGCCAGGGAAGCGATTCCTGCCGTGATGCCCGTTGCGATGCGCGCGACCTTGGCTCGCTCGGTCGATGTCTTGCCGGCCGTCCCACCGCCCGCCGCCGCGGTCATCCGTTGCCCCCTTTGAAGCGCGTGAGGCCGTGAAGCCTGTGAAGCTCGCCGTTCCGCCCATACGGCCAGAGCTCCGAAACTACACTCGCGCCCCATGCGTAACTCCCGCAGCATGAACGCGAAGAGCGTGTCCGGTTCGCACGGAGGCTCCGGCGAAAGCCTCTGGAGAAGACGGCCCGCGCCGGGTGCGGGAGCCGGCGCGTGGTCGGAGCCCGGGGGCGGTGACGTCCCCTGACCTCCACCCCGACCCGCCGCAGCAAGGGGCGTCACAAACAGTCCCGAGACCCCCGCGCCCACTGGCTGTTACTCGCCCTCACCCTCCCCCTCGTCTTCGCCCTCCTGATCTTCGAGGGCTGGACCCAGCACGAGGTCGACGCCGCGAAGACGCGGACGCCCTGTGCCTCGCCCGTGCCGGAGGCCGTCGCGAAGGGCGGGCCCGTGATCGGGATCAACCGGGACGGGATCCGGTCCGGGGCGATGCCGGCCCGGACCGTCGCGCTCACCTTCGACGGAGGGCCCGACCCGGTGTGGACCCCGCGGCTGCTGGATCTGCTGCGCCGCAATCAGGCACGCGCGACCTTCTTTGTGCACGGCGCCCGGGCGGCCCGGTATCCGGAGCTGATCCGGCGCATCCGTGCCGAGGGGCATGAGATCGGGTCCAACACGTACACCGGGGCCGTGCTGGGCGAGTCGTCCGCGCCCCGCTTCCGGTCCGAACTCGAACTGACCCAGAGCGCACTGGCCGGCGCCACCGGAGTACGCACCAATCTGCTGCGGATGCCGCGGACCACCACCCCCGACACCCTGTGCGGGCGCGAGTGGCAGGCGGCGCGGCGGGCCACCGGGTACGGGTACGTGCTCGTCGCCGCCGACAAGGGGGCGCGCAAGCCCGCGCAGGGGATCGTGCGGCAGCTCAGCCAGACGGAGAGCGCCTACCTGGAGGCGCGCAGGCTGCTGAGGGACCGGAGCGTCGACCGGTTCACCACCGTGTCCGACGGGCTCGAACTCGTTCCGTACGCGTCCCCGTCCGTCGTCGAACGGTGGCTGGGGGCAGGGCTGATCCAGGTCACGCGTCTCGGGCGGGCCTTCTCCACCGCCATGATCTGGGTCCTCGGTGTCGCCGGCGGGCTCGGCGTGCTGCGGCTGCTGCTGCTCGCCCTGTTCGCCCGGGCGCATGTGCGCCGGCTGGAGCGGTTCCGGACCGGGGCGCCCTGGATGCGTGAGGTGTCCGGGCCGGTGACCGTGCTCGTCCCGGCGTACAACGAGGAGGCCGGGATCGGGTCGACCCTGCGGTCGCTGCTCGACTCCACCCATCGGGAGCTCCAGGTCATCGTGATCGACGACGGGTCGAGCGACCGGACCGCCGACATCGCCGAGAACATGGGCGACGCGAGAGTGGAGGTCGTCCGCCAGCCCAACTCCGGCAAGGCCGCCGCCCTCAACACCGGGCTCGCCCACGCGCGGTACGACATCGTCGTCATGGTCGACGCCGACACCGTCTTCGAGCCCGATGCCATCGAGCGGATCGTCCAGCCGCTCGCGCATCCCGCGGTGGGGGCCGTCAGCGGCAACACCAAGGTCGGCAACCGGCGTAGCCTGCTGGCCCGTTGGCAGCATCTCGAGTACGTCTTCGGGTTCAACCTCGACCGGCGCATGTTCGAGGTGCTGGAGTGCATGCCGACCGTGCCGGGCGCCATCGGGGCCTTCCGCCGGGACGCGGTGATCGGCGTCGGCGGGGTCAGCGAGGACACCCTCGCCGAGGACACCGACCTGACGATGGCCCTGTGGCGGGCCGGCTGGCGGGTGCTGTACGAGGAGTCCGCGGTCGCCTGGACCGAAGTGCCCACCACGCTCAGGCAGTTGTGGCGGCAGCGGTACCGGTGGTGCTACGGCACGTTGCAGGCGATGTGGAAGCACCGCGGGGCTCTCTTCGGCGCGGGGCCCGCCGGGCGGTTCGGGCGGCGCGGGCTGACCTACCTCGCCCTCTTCCAGGTCGCCCTGCCGCTGCTCGCGCCCGTCATCGACGTCTACGCCCTGTACGGCGTGCTGTTCCGCGACCCGTGGGAGTCGGCCGCGGTGTGGTTCGCGTTCCTCGGCGTGCAGATCGTCTGCTCCGGCTACGCGCTGAGACTCGACGGTGAGCCGGTCCGGGCCCTGTGGTCGATGCCGTTCCAGATCGTCGTCTACCGGCAGTTGATGTATCTCGTCGTCATCCAGTCGCTCGTCGCGCTGCTGCTCGGCAGCCGGCTGAGGTGGCAGCGGATGAAGCGCTCCGGGACGGCCGCTGAACAGATCGGCGGGCCCGTTCCGTATAGGAGCGTGCCCATGCGTTGACCCCCACTGAACCAGCGGGAAGGGCCGATGAACGACTGGACCGACCCTCCGGGAGACCACCAGGCGGGGCAGGACCCGAGAAGCGTCCCGCCCCCGCCCCTCCTGGCACCTCCGCCGTCGACCCGCACGGCCCCCCTGCCCGGCATGCCCTCGCCGGCCGCGCCCGGCCGCTACGACAGCAGCGTCCACGAGCGTGGGCGGCGGGGCGGCAGCAGGAACCCGCGGCGCCGCGCCGGCAAGGGCCGCCGGTTCCTGCGCACCGCGGCCGTGCTCTCGTCCGTCCTGCTGCTCGCCGGTGCCGGTACGTACGTCTGGGCCGACACCCGGCTCAACCAGCAGGTCGACCTCGGCACGCTCTCCGGCCGGGTGCCGCGCGGCGAGGGCACCAACTACCTGGTCGTGGGCTCCGACAGCCGTGAGGGACTGTCGCAGCAGGACCGGAAGGAGCTGAACACCGGCTCGGCCGAGGGACGCCGTACCGACTCGGTGATCCTGCTGCACACCGGGGCGAACGGCACCACGATGCTCAGCCTGCCACGCGACTCCTGGGTGACCCTGCCGCCCTACGTCGATCCCGACACCGGTCGCAGCTACCGGGCCGCGCCGAACAAACTGAACGCGGCGTTCTCCCTGGGCGGCCCCGACCTGCTCGTGCGGACCGTGGAACGCAACACCGGCGTGCACATCGACCACTACGCGGAGATCGGCTTCGCCGGCTTCGTGGGGGTGGTGGACGCGGTCGGCGGCGTGGACATGTGCCTGGACAAGCCCGTACGGGATGAGGACTCCGGCGCCGACCTGCCCGCCGGCTGCCAGACCCTCGACGGCGCCGAGGCGCTGGCCTTCGTACGGCAGCGCAAGCAGGAGGCCGAGGGGGACCTGGGCCGCACCCGCAACCAGCAGAAGTTCCTCGCCGCCCTCGCCCGCAAGACGGCCACCCCGTCCACCCTCGCCGACCCGTCCAAGTCCTTCCCGACCCTGCGCGCCGGCCTCGACACGCTCATCGTGGACGAGGGCACGGAGCTGCCCGACCTCATGTCGCTGTTCGAGGCCATGCGCAAGGCCGCGTCGGGCGGGGGCAGACAGCTCAACGTGCCCGTGGCCGACCCGGACCTGCGTACGCCCCAGGGCAGCGCGGTGAAGTGGGACGACCGGCGGGCCCGCGCCCTGTTCGCGGCACTGCGCGAGGACCGGCCCCCCGGCTGATCAACCAGCCTTGGCGTTACGGGAGTTGAAACCGTCCAGCGGTGACGCCAGCGACCCGTAACCCGTCGCCGACCACACGCTCCGCCCGGCCGGGAGCTCGAAGTAGGGGACGGTACGGCCGTCCCCGGCCCGGTCCGTGAGCACCTCCGGGGCGCGGCGGTCCCGCAGCGCGTCCGCGCAGTCCTGGCACACCGCCACGTCGAGCCGGTCCCGGCGGCCCAGCGGACGCCAGCCCGTGCGGAGGGCGGCGCGGCCGTGCAGGGGGTTGAAGAAGCAGAGGGGCAGGCCGGGGGAGCCGGCGAGGGCGCCCTGGCCCTCCTGCGCCAGGGCCAGGGCGCCCGCCAGGTCCGGCACGCCCCTGGCCTCGTCGAGGACCCTGCCCGCGGCGGCGTAGGCGTCGAGGGCGCGCTGGAGATCCGGTGTCGTGGAGACTTCGGCCGCCTGGGTCGCCTCGCCGAGAGCCAGCACCTCCGCCTCCGTCCGGCGCCGCAGCTCCGCCTCGTCGGCTGCGCGGGCCGTGGCGAACACCAGCTGGGGAACGGCCGGAGCGGCCTTGCGGGAGCGGACCAGTGCGCGGGTCGCGAGCGCGGTCAGGGCCAGGGCCGGTACGGCGACCAGGGGCCACAGCCACCCACGCGAGTCGCCGGGTTCGGGCTTGGAGGCCGGTGACTCGCGTTGGTCCCTCGTCGCCTCCTCGTACCGCTGCGTGCCCTTTCCCTCCGCCACCAGCTCCACCGCCTTGGCGGTCAGGTCGGCCAGCCCCGCGTCCCGCGTCTCGTCCAGGAGACCGGCGGCGGCCACGGCGTCCCGGGTCTGGTGGGTGTCGGCCGGCCACTCGTAGCCGTTGAGGGAGTCCGGGAAGTCGCCGTCCGTCGTGATGAGGATGAGTTCGCGCTGGTCCGGGAGCCGGTCGCGGACGATTCCGGCCAGGACGTCGGAGTCGCCGTCGAAGGCGTCGCCCTTGGTGAGCGGCGTGAGGACGACCTTGACGGGCAGGCCCGTCCGGTGGATCCGGTCCGCCAGTTGCCGTTGCCGGGAGGGCGGTACGGCATCGGCGTACGCCTCGTCGACGTAGACGGGCGAGGTGCGCAGGGCCTCGGCGATGCGCTGCCCGGCGCTCGGGGCGTCGCCGTCCGCCGCCCGGGCCGGCGTGGTGGTGAGCGCGGCCAGCAGCAGGGCCGCGAAGGCGGTGATCAGGCGCTTGACGTCAGTGGACACCTGCGGTCTCCCTCACCTTGTCGATGAGCCGGGCGATTCCGCCGGGCAGGGCGGACAGCGGGCCGTCGGTCGCGTCGTAGTACGGCGGTCGGCTGTCGCCGGACGCGGCGCCGGGCAGCCTCAGCAACCTGCCCGGGATGCCGCCCGGTTCGGCGATGGCCGTGTCGCGGCAGGGCTCGCAGACGGGGAGCAGGCGCCTGCTGATGGCCTCCCCCTCCGCCGATACGCGCACGTGGTGGCGGCTGACGGCGGGCCCGTGCAGGGGGTTGACGCCGCAGCACAGGTCGTTGGTGTCGCCGGTGAGCGCGGCGCGGCCCGCCCGGGCGAGTACGACGACGGCGACCAGGGTCGCGGGACCCGTCCCCGACTTCCGGGCGCCGTCGAGGTCGCCGTCGAGGAGGAGCATCGCCGCGTCGAGGTGGTCCCAGGCGCGAGTGTGCTCGTCCGGGCTGGTGAACTCCCTTGTCAGAGCGCTGAGTTCCGCGTGGGCGGTGCGCCGGAGGTAGGACGCCGACGGCTCGGTCGGGGAGGTGGAGGGCAGGAGGCCGGCCGGCTCGGGTACGGGTGAGCGCCGCCGCCGCAGGCCGGTCACGATCCACGTCGCCCCGGTCGCGACACCGGACAGCAGGAGTGCCAGGAAGGCGCCCACGAACAGGCCGGGCCAGAAGTCGGTGGCGAAGAGGGGCGGGAGGGTGTTCTCGTCGGCGGCCCTCGGGGCGGCGGCCGGCGCGGGTTCCGAGCCGGGCCGGTCCGTGCGCGGGGTCTCGTCGAGGAAGGTCATGAACCTGTCCAGGCGGTCGCCGAGGAGGTGATCGTCGGCCTCGTCCGCCCTGCTGTCGCCGAACGTGACGGATTCCGGCAGATTGAAGGACAGGCGGTTGGTGTCCAGGCGCAGGCCGTGGTTGTAGAAGTCGATCGTGCCGTCGTCGGGATCGGCGACCACGTACAGCCCGTCCTCGCGCACCTTGGCGTGCACCGCCGCGGCGAACAGCATCGAGTCACCGGCCGACTCGCTCTCGGGGGTCTGCGGCACGAGGGAGACGTACACCGGGCCGCCTCCTTCGGAGCGCCGGAAGTCCCGGATCCGTTCGTGCAGCCGGTCCAGTCGGCGGGCGTCGAGCACCCGCGGGCTCTCCGGATCGGTGTAGACGGGGTCCCGCTTGAGGCCTGCCGCCACCCGTTCGACGCGGGCGGACAGGTCGGCGGGGGTGGGCGGGGTTGCCGCGCTCGACCTGGTCTGGTCGAAGACGGCGGGGGCGGTGAGGGCGATGGCGGTGGCGGTGAGGACGGCGGCCCCGGGGGTGACCCAACGGGGGATGCGCCGCTCGGCCCCGGAACGCCGGCGGCGGCGCCTCGCGTACCCGGCCATCAGAAGGATCATCAGGGGGACCCCGGTGAGCAGGATCCCGGTGAGGAACGACTGGTTGCGGCGGTCGGACGGGCCGATGTACATGTCGGCGGGTTCGTCGTCCCGGTACGTCTCACGCGCCGCCTCGGCACGGGCCGCGGCCTTCTCCTCGCCCAGGGCGACGACATCGACGAAACGCTCGAAGATGAGCAACGGCCCCGCGTCGTAGGGGAGTTCGTAGCGAGAGACGGTCAAGGCGGCGTCGGCCGGCGCGCGCACGCCGTAGGCCGTGGCCGCCGCGACCTCCGTGCCGTCGACGAGTACGTACAACCCGTCCCGGCCCAGCCGGTCGTGCACCGTGCCGAGCAACTGCTTGCCGTCGACGCTGCTCTGGCTGGGCAGGACCAGGACGTAGGTCGGGACGCCTGTCTTCTTCGTGAGCCTCGCCAATTCGGGTGCCGTGGACAGGGGGAACTCACGGGGGAGTTGGTCGGTGACGTAGACCGGGTTCTCGCGGAGGCGGTCGGCGAGGTAGGCGGCCTGGGGGGCCGGGGTGCTGTCCGCCGCTCGGGCCGGGGTGGCGGTTGCGAAGACAGCCGCCGTCAGTGTGCAGAGGGCGAGGAGCAGGAGGAGGACGCGGGACCAAAGGCCGCTCGATGCCCCTATCCGTACTGCGTGTTCCCCGTTCGCCGTGACTGCTCTCACCGGTGTGCCCCCCGACGGTCCGATCGCTGTCCGGGCGGCACTCTACTCGGGGCTTCGCGAGTGCTACAGATCGCCCGGTGGCGAACCCGGCACCCCGCGGTTCAGCCCAGCTTCGCGTTCTGGGCCTTCACCACCGCCGCCGGGAGCTTCGCGTCGCCCGGCCTGTCCTGGACCATGGCCATGCCGTCCACGGAGACGTAGACGGCGATGACATCGCCCTTGCGGACGGCCTGGGCGTGCATGGTGTGGGTGATGCCCTGGAAGGGCATGGTGGAGCGGAAGGCGAGTGACTCGTCACCGGCCTTCGCCACCGGCTCCTCCGCGGTGACGGAGTCGTACGTCGTCGTGCCGTTCGCCTTCGCCGCGAAGCCACCGCCGCACGAGTCGACGCTCTTGGCCAGCCCGGCGAACGCGGACTCGGCCTTGCCGGGCGCGTACGTCGTGAGCGTGATGTACGTGAACTCGCTGCCCTGGGGGACATAGTGGGTCAGGTCGCCCTGCGGCTCGCCGAGGGGCAGCTGGTTCATCGCGTAGGCCAGCGGGGCGCAGGCCGGCTTGTCGACCGTGACGTCGTCCGGGGACTTGGCGAAGACGTACTTGTCGTCCCCCTCGTCCCTGGAGGTGGCCTTCACGTCCAGCCCCGGCACGTCCGCCTTCGTGATCATGAGCTTCGCGAGCCGCTCGGCCGGGGTCACCTGCTTCGCCCGGGGTGCGGTGGGCCGGGGTTCCCCGGTCGCCGAGTCCGAGTCGGCGCTGCCGCCGCACGCGGTGAGAGACAGCAGGGACAGGGTGGAGACGGCGAGCGCGGCTCGCTTCATGGGGCACTCCTCGTGGGGGGACAAAGCGAAGATCATGGCACGGTGATCCCGGCATCACGTGAGCGAATGGTGTGGGCCTCATGGTCGATACGTGACGAAGACCCCCGTCGACGGATGCCCGTCCATCCGGCGTCCACCCGTGGCGAATTCGCTCCCGCACAGCGAAAGGCCTGTCCACGTGCCGCCATCAACGGGTTTGTCCAACCTGGAAGTTGCAGATGGATAACGGTGCGCGCGGTGAGGCGCGGGACGCCGGACGCGCCTTGAGGGGCTTATGTGCGGCTGATACGGTGCGATGGCTTGACACTCACCCCCAGCGCTGGCTATTCGCCCAGGTCGGGCGGGTGCGTCCGGCCCAACCCGTAATTTTCCGTGCGGGAAGGCTCGGATGAAGTGTCCACATTTGAAGGCAAATTGACAGACATATTCTTGGGTGTACGGGGAGCGGTTGCGTGAAGATCCAAGAGCGTACGGGGGCGGGCGCCGGTCGTTCCGCCGCTCCGGCTCAGCCGTCGGTCGGTGACCGGCTTCCCGCACCACCTCGCGAGCGCAAACCGGCACTGGCCGCGCTCGCGGTGCTGCTCATCCTGGTGGGTGCGCTGGGGGCGACGATGCTGGTGCTCCAGGCCGGTGACCGGATCGAGGTCGTCAAGGTGACGAACGAGGTCCAGGCCGGGGAGTCCCTCAAGGACAGCGACGTGACCTCCGTCATGGTCGCCGAGGACGAAAGCATCCACTACGTCGAGTGGTCGCAGCTGAAGACCATCCAGACCTACAAGGCCAAGTCCACGATCTACCCGGGGACTCTCGCGGTCGGTGAGATGTTCGCCAAGAAGGCGAGCCTGCCCGCAGGCAAGGCCGCCGTCGGCCTCGCCCTCAAGGAGGGCCAGTACCCGTCCGACATCAAGGCCGGTGACGTCGTCTCCGCCTACCGCGTCAGCACCAGCGGCTCCCCCTCGACAGGCACCGACGACAGCACCGGCTCGAGCGGCACCTCGTCCTCCGGCGGCGCCATCGTCGACAACGCGCGTGTGAACGCCGTCGAGGACGACAACGACGCCACCGTGAGCACCGGCAACCTCTCGCTCACCGTCCTCGTCGACGAGGACGACGCGGCCGCGCTCGCCTCCGCGGCGGCCGCGAACCAAGTCGCCATCGTGCACGTCCCCGGCAACTAGAAGGCGGCACCCAACCCATGGCGCTCATCGCTCTCGCCGCCGACAAGGGTTCCCCCGGCGTCACCACCGCGGCCGTCGCACTCTCGGCGGTCTGGCCGCGGCGCGTCCTGCTCGCCGAGACGGACCCGGCGGGCGGTGACCTCGTCTACCGCAGTGCCGCCGCGCACGGCGGACCGCTCAACCCCAACACCGGCATGCTGTCCATCGCCGCGACCGCGCGCCGCGGCCTGGTGCCGGACCAGCTCTGGGACCACGTACAGCCGTTGAGCGGGGGACTGGAGGTGCTCGTCGGGCTCGGTATCGCCGAGCAGGCCGCCGGGCTCGCGGGGCTGTGGCCCACCCTCGGGCACGCCTTCGCCTCCCTCGCCGACTCCCCGAACGCCGCCGCCGACGTCATCGCCGACTGCGGACGCATCAGCGGGGACACCCCTGCCGTCGAGCTGTTCCCGCACGCCTCCCTCGTGCTGCTCCTGTCCCGCACCGAGCCGGAGGCGATCGCACGGGTGCGCGACCGCGCCGCCACCCTGGCCGGCAAGCTGCACGGCGGCCCGCGCGGCGCCGCGAGCCTCGCCAACCCGGTGATCGGCGTCGTCCTGATCGCCGACACGGGCACCGCAGGCAAGCTCGCCTCGCAGGTCAACGACATGCTCGTGCACGCCCAGACCGGCGCCCGCGTGGTCGGCACCATCGCCGACGACCCGGCCGGGGCCGACCAGTTGGCCGGCCGCAAGCGTGGCCGTCTCGACAAGTCGCTGCTGATCCGCTCGGCCCGCAAGGTCGCCGCCGACCTCTACCAGCAGTACGGCGCCGCCTGGGCCGCCTCCGCCCAGGCGAACCAGGCCCACCACGTCCAGCACAACCACCCGGGCCAGATGCAGGGCCACGCGGGGGCCGGCACATGACCGCTGTCGACCACCAGTTGGTCAAGCGGTTCCGCCAGGACGCCGGCGACCGCATCGCGGAGCAGCGCCGACAGGACCAGATCAACAACGTCACTCCGATGTCCACGGAGGACGAACGGCAGTACGCCCGTGCCGTCATAGCCCAGATCCTGGAGGAGTACGCCCGCGCCGAGATCAACGCGGGCCGTACGCCGCTGGACGCCGAGACGGAGGAGCAGTACGCGGCCGCCGTGCACGCGGCGCTGTTCGGCGTCGGCCGGCTCCAGCCGCTGCTGGACAACCCCGAGGTCGAGAACATCGACATCAACGGGTGCGACCAGGTGTTCGTCGGCTACGCCGACGGACGCGAGGTGAAGGGCGACCCCGTCGCCGAGACCGACGAGGAGCTCATCGAGCTCATCCAGGTCCTCGGCGCCTACTCGGGTCTGTCCTCCCGCCCCTTCGACTCGGCCAACCCCCAGCTCGACCTGCGGCTTCCCGACGGCTCGCGTCTGTCGGCCGTCATGGACGTGGCGAGGCGCCCCGCGCTGTCCATCCGCCGTGCGCGTATGGGCAAGGTGTTCATCTCGGACCTCGTCGGCAACGGCACGTTGACCCCCGAGGTCGCCCACTTCCTGGCCTGCGCGGTCCGCGCCCGCAAGAACATCATGATCGCCGGCGCCACCAACGCCGGTAAGACGACGCTCCTGCGCGCCCTCGCCAACGAGATCCCGCCGCACGAGCGCCTCATCACCGTCGAGCGGGCCCTGGAACTCGGGCTCGACACCTTCCCCGACCTGCACCCCAACGTCGTCGCCTTCGAGGAGCGCCTGCCCAACTCCGAGGGCCAGGGCTCCATCTCGATGGCGGAACTGGTGCGACGCTCGCTCCGTATGAACCCCTCCCGCGTCATCGTCGGTGAGGTCCTCGGCGACGAGATCGTCACCATGCTCAACGCGATGTCGCAGGGCAACGACGGCTCGCTGTCCACGATCCACGCCAACAGCTCCCACGAGGTCTTCAACCGTATTTCCACCTACGCGTTGCAGGCCTCCGAGCGGCTGCCCATCGAGGCCAGCCAGCTGCTGATCGCGGGCGCGGTGAACTTCGTCGTCTTCATCCAGCGGCGCAACGACTTCGGCAACGGCGGCCGCCTCCAGCGCATGGTCACCTCCGTCCGCGAGGTCAACGGCGTCGACGGACGCGTCCTGTCCAGCGAGGTGTTCGCGGAGGCCCCCGACGGCCGGATCGTGCCGCACGCCCCCCTAGCCTGCCTGGAGGAACTGATGGCACACGGCTACCGGCCGTCCGGGACCTGGGGGTGAGCCGGGGATGAACACGACTCTCGCAGCACTCGGCTCGCTCGGCTCCATGGGCGGCCTGTTCTCCACCACCGTCCTGTACTCGATAGGAAGCGGCGTCGCCGTCGGCGGCGGCCTCGCCCTCCTCCTGATGGCCGTACGCGGACTGCCCGTCAAGCCCGACCACGAGAAGCAGAAGGCCGCCGAGAGGGCGAGCGAACTGATCCGCTTCGCCGGCCAGCGCGGCTCGCTCGCCGCGATCGTCGGCCTGGTCGTCCTCGTCCTCACCCGCTGGGCGGTCGCGGGCATCGCGGCCGGCGTCCTCGTCTTCTTCTGGGACCGCCTGTTCGGCGGCGCCGGCGAGGAGCGGGCCGCCATGCGCCGCGTGGAGGCCCTGGCCTCCTGGACGGAGTCCCTGCGCGACACCATCGCCGGCGCGGTGGGCCTGGAGCAGGCCATCCCGGCCTCCGCCCGCGCCGCCGCCCCGGTCCTGCGCCCCCACCTCGACGCCCTCGTCGACCGCCTGCGCGCCCGCACCCCGCTGCCCGAGGCGCTCCAGCACCTCGCCGACGAGATCGACGACGCCTCCGCCGACATCATCGTCGCGGCCCTGATCCTCAACGCCCGCCTGCGCGGACCCGGTCTGCGCCAGGTGCTGGGCGCGCTGGCGAAGTCGGCGCGCGAGGAAGTGGACATGCGCCAGCGGGTGATGGCGCAGCGCGCCTCGACCCGCCGGTCCGTGCAGATCGTCGTGGCGGTCTCGATCGCCTTCGTCCTCGGCCTGTCGATCTTCAACCGTGACTTCGTGGAGCCGTACGGCACCGCCGCCGGACAGCTCGTCCTGGCCTGTGTCTGCGGCCTGTTCGCGCTCGGCTTCTGGTGGCTGCGCAAGCTGTCCACCATCGAGACGCCCGAACGCTTCCTGGTCCGCGACGAGGCAGCCGTTCAGTTCGTCCGTCCCAGGACACCGTCGCAGCAGTCCCAGCAGCTGCCGCAGGAAGAGGGGGCACGCCGGTGAACCTCACGATGCCGCTCGTCGTCGGCGCCGTCATCGGCCTGGGCATCTACGCCCTCGTCCGCGCCCTCATGCCCAGCAAGCGGAGCGCGATCTCACAGGTCGCGCGGATCGACGCGATGCGGGCCCGCGGCTCGGCCTACGAATCCGCGCGCGCCGAACGGGACAAGGGCCGCCTCGGCTCCCTGCGGGCCGAAGTCGGCCTGCGGGTGTCCGAGTTCTACCTCCAGCAGGGCTGGGAGCAGCGCTCGCTGCGCGCGGACCTGGCGGTCCTGGACCGCAGCTGGGAGAAGTTCCTGGCGACGAAGGTGCTGCTGGGTGTGGCGGGCCTGTTCTTCGGACCGTTCCTGTTCGCCATCGTCTACACGCTCGGCGTCGGCCGGAGCCCGATCATCCCGGTGTGGCTGGCGCTGCTCTTCGCGGTGATCTTCTTCTTCCTGCCCGACCTGGAGGTACGGCGGGACGCGGCCCAGAAGCGGCGCGACCTCCGGCGTGTGATCGGCGCGTACCTCGACCTGGTGTCGATGAGCCTGGCCGGCGGACGCGGTCTGCCCGAGGCGCTGATGGCGGCGGCCGAGATCTCCGACGGCTGGGCCAACCAGCGCATCCGCAACGCCCTCTCCGACGCCCGCATCACCGGGCTCAGCCAGTGGCAGGCGCTCGGCCAGCTCGGCGAGGAACTCGGCGTCGAGGAGCTCAAGGACCTCTCCGCCTCCCTGGCCCTGGTCGCGGACGACGGTGCGAAGGTGCGCGAGTCCCTCGCGTCCCGGGCCGAGACCATGCGGCACCGCGAGCTCGCGGAGATCGAGGGCAGCGCGGGTGAGAAGTCCCAGTCGATGCTCGTGGCACAGCTGCTGCTGTGCGCCGGGTTCCTGGTGTTCCTGATCTTTCCGGCGGCGATGCGGGTGTTCCAGGTGCAGTGAGCCGTGCAGCGATCCGTGCAGTGAGCCGACCTTCACAACTCCAGAACTTCCCGGAACGATTTCGAAAGGACAAGACGTCATGAACGGACGCAACCTCCACACGGGCATCCCGGCCGTGGACTTCCTGGTCACCTTCCTCCAGGCCCGTACCGAGCGCGCCCGCTCCGGCGAGCTGGACCGCGGTGCCTCCGCGGTCGAGTGGGTCATCATCTCGGCGGTCGTCGTGGCGATCGTCGGTGTCGTGGCCGCCATCATCAACGCCGCGCTGAGCGAGGGCGCCAAGAATGTCGGCGACTGCATCAAGGGCGCGGACGCGGGCAAGACCTGCTGATCGTCGCAGGGACAGTCACAGGACAGTCGTACGGACAACGGGGTTCACGGGAATGCTGGCGGACGTGAGCAGACGGATACGCCGCAGGGTGCGGGCCGCGCGGAGAGCGGCGGCCGCCCGCGGTGACTCCGGCATGACCGCGATCGAGTTCGTGCTGCTCACTCCCGTACTGTTCTTCATGATCTTCGCGACCGTGCAGTTCGCCCTGTACTTCTTCGCGGACCACGTCGCCCAGGCGGCGGCCCAGGCGGGAGCGCGCAAGGCGCGTGCCACGGCCGATGAACGACCGGGCGCGTGGCGGGGCGAGGCCCAGGACGTGGTGGACAGCTACATCCGCCAGCTGGGCCCGCAACTGGTGCTGGGGCCGGACGTGAAGATGCTCCAGCCGGACCAGAACACGGTCGGTGTGGAGATCGCGGCCCGCGTGCCGACGGTGTTCCCGGGGCTGGACTTGACGGTGCACGCGCAGTCGGCCGGCCCGGTGGAACGGTTCGTACAGGAGGAGAACTGATGACTCCGTCTCCTCCGGCTCTTTCGGCTCCTCGGGCTCCTGGAAGGGACGTCCGCCGGACGGACGACCGAGGCCTGTCCACGGTCGAGGTCGTGATCCTCGCGCCGGTGATGATCCTGTTCATCCTCGTCCTGGTCGCCTTCGGCCAGCTCGTCGACGGCCGCGGAGCGCTCGACGGAGCGGCTCGGGACGCGGCCCGCGCGGGCTCGATCCAGAAGGACCACGCCACCGCCATGGCCGAGGCCAAGAAGGCCGCCGAGGCGAACCTGACGGACGTCTGCTCCGGCCCCGTGTCGGTCGTCCAGACGAGCCAGGGCTTCGAGCCCGACACCATCTTCACGGTCGAGGTGAGCTGCCAGGTGCGGGGCCTGGCCACGCTCGGCCTCGACGTCCCGACGACACTGACGGCGAGCTTCAGCTCCCCGCTCGACCCGTTCCGGAGGTCGGCGTGAGACACCTCCCGCCCCACTGGCGGTCGTGGTGGGCGGCCCGTCGCGCACACCTCGACGACCGGGGCTCCGGCGCCGGTGCGGTCATCATCTTCGCGCTGGTCTTCCTGTCCCTCTCCGCGTTCGTGATCGACGGCGGCCTGTCCATCTCCAAGCGGGAACGGGCGGCCGACATCGCGGAACAGGCGGCCCGTTTCGCCGCCCAGGACATCGACCGCGACGCCCTCTACGAGAACGAGGGCGGCCTCGCCCCGATCAACTTCGAGAACTGCAACGCCCGCGTGAAGGCCTTCGCCCGCGAGATGGACATGACGGGCGCGGACATCGCGGCGACCCACTGCGTGGCGGCGGACGCCCAGCAGGTCCAGGTCGAGGTGCAGCTCACCTACTCCCCGGTCTTCACGGGGATGTTCTACGGCGGCGACGTGGTCGTCCACGGGGAGGCGGTGGCGGAGAACGAGGTCGGCTGATGCCCGCCGCCCCCGTCGCCCGTCCCTCTCGGCTCCGCTGAGCACGATTAGCCACTGGAGGTACACCCCCATGCGCACACGCACGACCACGGCGGCCGCGACCGCCCTGACCGCGGCGGTGGCGCTGCTGCTGACGGGCTGTGGCGGCTCGGACGCGTCGACCACGAAGGACTCGGACGAGATCGCGGAAGCGGATTCGGGTTCGGGCTCTTCGAAGCCGTCGGTGTCGCCGTCGAGCGATGACATCGAGCGGCCGGAGATCAAGCTGCCGTCCGATGTGAAGAACGTCTTCGAGGGCGGTACGACCGGGGATCCGGTGAAGGATGCGGTGCTGGCGGACAACGAGCGGCGTATCAATTCCATGGACGAGGCGATCACCGTCGACGCCAAGAAGTACCCCGCCCTGAAGTTCTACTCCAAGGGCGACGCGCTGGCGTCGGCGGCCACCTACATCATGTCCTTCCGTGAAGAGAACCGGAGTTTCACCGGCAAGACTCGGTACTACGACCGCGAGGTCACGTTCCACAAGGACGACGTCGCCTCCGTCACGTACTGCATGGATGCGACACAGACGTACCCGAAGGATGGGACGACCGGAAAGGTCGACCGGTCGGTCAAGGCGTCCCCGAGCGACTACGTGTTCCACAGCACCCGTGTGGAGAAGAACGCGAAGGGCGTGTGGCAGACCGCCACCGTGTCGTCCACGGAGGCCGCCAAGAGGTGCATGTGATGCGCCGTACGACTGTGCTGCGCGCCGTCGCGGCGTCGACTCTGGCCGTCGCGGTGGCTCCCGGTCCGCCACGGGAACCCTGACTCCGTCCAACAGCAACTGGGCACCGTCCGCTCGCTGGTAGGAGCCGTCCCTTCTCGCCCAAGGAGATCGAGACCGCGGTGAAGCTGCGGCGGAACGGCCAGGGGCTCGTTCGGCGGCTCGCAGTCGACCGTCAACCTGCCCACCTGGATCTGGCTCGACAAGGCCAAGTTCAAGAAGCTCTCGGTGACGGCGAGCCTCCCCGGCACGGGCCTGTCCGCGACCACCACCGAACCCGTCTCCCATGAGGACGGCAGCATCGGCGCACCGCACGCGAAGGGCAAGGCCGACCAGACCCCGCCCTGCGGCGTCAGCTGTCTGCGCTCGTCCGGCTCCGACGGTCCCTACCCGTTGCGTGCCACGGTCACCTGGAAGATCAGCTGGACGAGCACGAACGGCGAGGGCGGCGACCTCCCCGACGGCACATTCGGTACCACCCAGGACGTGACGGTGCGGGAGGTCCCGTCGGTGAACCACTGATCCGGAACATTCGACGGATCTGCACACCGTTCACCGCGAGGTCGTGACAAACCAGGGCAGGAAATGAGCACCACTCACCTACCCCGCCGTGTATTGCACACCGGTACCGCGCAGTGGCGGAACATGTGAAGGCAACGGGCCTTTCGGTGACCGAATGGTCACACACATGAATTCGGTCACCGAAATCCAGCGCACCCCGATAACCACTGACTGGCCGACCCTTCACCCGACGTGCTTTGATCGGTCGCGCTCGAGCACTTCGAATTAATGAAACGAAGGGAACCGCCTTCCATGGCCTTCACCCCGCAGATCCAGACCGCCCACATGTCCGACGCCGAGCTGGACACCATCGCCGGCGGCCAGGCGGGCGGCACCGCGGGTGCCGGCGCCGCAGCCGGTCTCTACGTCGAGACGTCGGCCGCCGGCGTCAACGCCGGTGTCGGCGGCGGCGTGGGCCTCGCCGCCTCGCCCCAGGGCATCGCGGCGGACCTGCACCTCAACACCGCGGTCGCTTCCTGACCTCAGGCGCGCGAAAGGCCCCGGATCTCCGGATCCGGGGCCTTTTCACGTCAGAGGCGTGGCCTTACTTACCACCGCCACCACCGTTCCCCTTGCCACCCTTCCCGCCCCGCTTGTCCTCGGTCTTCATGGCATCGTTGACCTGCTTGGCAAGCTCGTCATCAAGCTTCTTGAACTCACGGACAACGGCATCGGACATACTCGCCAGCGCATCGAGCTGCTGCGTGATGTCCTCGCGCCCGTCTTCCCAGTTGGACTCGAAATCCCCGAGGGCGTCATTGACGCTGCCGTCGCCGATGTCGTCCTTGTAGGACTCGAAGAGCTTCTTCGTGTGATTCAGACGGGTCTTGATGGAACGAAGCCGGCGACCGTAGCCCTCCAGCTCGCTCAGCGGGAGTGCGAGGTCGCTCTTGCCGTTGCCCATATGGCAGCCCCCAACGTCCAACGCCCTGATCTCATCCGAACCGTACCCCGAGCCGATCTTTCCGTCGAATGGTTGTGGGGGTTGAGGTATGGCGGGGCACAGGCCTGCGGACTGGCATGTCCTGGACTTGGACAAGGATCCGACCCCTGGTGACCCGCAGCGGGTGCGCGCGCTTGCGAAGCAGTTGCACGACTTCGCCGATGACGTCTCCGAGGCGCTGCGTCTGGTCAAGGGCATGGCGGGGGAGGGGACGCTCCTTGAGTGGGCGGGCAAATCGGCGGACGTCTTCAAGGAGGACTTCGCCGACGTCCCGAAGAACCTCAAGAAACTGAAGAAGTCCTATGAGATGTGCGGTGACGCACTGGCGGACTTCTGGCCGAAGCTGGAGCGGGCGCAGTCGCTGGCGGACAAGGCCCTGGTCAAGGGCCGTGAGGCGCGGGACAGTCTCTCCTCGGCGCAGTCCCGTCTCACCTCGGCCGATTCGTGGGTGACGCGGGCCGGCAAGGAGGCGGACAAGTACAAGGACGACCCGACCGGCAGGAAGTCCGACGCGGACAAGCCGGACGAGGCGAAGGTCCGCGCCGCCACCCGGGATGTGCAGCACGCCAAGTCGGCCCAGTCCAAGGCTCAGTCGGACGTGTCCGATGCCCCTGACAGCGCTGCACACCCACGGCATCAGTGTTCAGCTTGCTTACGACTCCATGGGGCGCGAGACCGAACGTGTGCTGGGCGCGGGGGCCTTGCTCCGCCAGTCGTGGGACGCCGTCGGCCGGACCACCGGTCAGGTCCTGCACTCAGCCGGACGTACACCCGGCAGTGAAGGCCCGGGCGGCGAGGTCTGGCGGCGAACCTATGGCTACCGACCTGACAACTTCCTGACGGACAACGACGACAGCGTCCAGGGGCGTCACCGGTTCACCCTGGACGCCCATGGCAGGATTCTCACCGTGACCTCTCCGCGTAGGCAGGAGCACTACGCGTACGACGCCGCCGGCAACCTCGCCAACAGCCAAGGGGTCCCCGAGCAGGGAGGACGAGTCGGCGCGTCTTCCGTGGACCGGGGCTACGAGGGACTGCTGTTGCGCCGCAGCGGGCGCACCCGTTACGCCTACGACGGCCAAGGTCGAGTCGTGTCCGTCACGCGGCGCCTGTTGTCGGGCGGGTCCCGGACGTGGCAGTACCGCTGGGATGCCTTCGACCGCCTGACCGATGTCGTCACTCCTGACGACCGTCGCTGGCACTACCTGTATGACCCGCATGGTCGCCGCATCGCCAAGCAGCTGTTGACGCAGGACGGCACGGTCATCGAGCAGACCGACTTCGCCTGGGAGGGAACCCGCCTCGCGGAAAGGATCCAGCCGCGGGGCGACGGCGCGTCGAAGGTGACCACATGGCACTGGCAGCCAGGCGAGCATCGCCCACTGGCGCAGACCGAGCGGGTGTTCGCGGCGTCCGACGGGAATGCGGAGGACCAGGAGGAGATCGACGCCAGGTTCTACGCCATCGTCACCGACCTGATCGGTACACCGACCGAACTCGTCGATGACGACGGAAGCATTCACTGGAGGCGCCAGACCTCCGTCTGGGGGGTGCCCTTCGACACCGTGGGGGAGGAACCAGCGTGCCCGCTGGGCTTTCCCGGCCAGTATCACGACCTCGAGTCCGGGCTGGATTACAACGTCCGGCGGTACTACGACGCGGAGAACGCCCGATACGTATCACCGGACCCACTCGGACTGGACGCGGCTCCCAACAACTATTCCTATGTCCCTAATCCGTTCACGTGGAGCGATCCCTTCGGCCTGGTCTGTACAGACCTCGGTGGCTGGTACGGGAGGCTTTCGCCCGCGCGTAAGGGCAATGAGATCAACCACATACCGGCCAAGGCGGCGTACGCTCACCTCAGCCTGACCGATCATATGGGTCCTGCCATTCGCATGGAGCGGCGTGATCACCGCCTCGTCTCGAGTACGGACTCGCGTGGCTACTCGGCCACACCATGGCGAAACGCACAGCGCGATCTCGTCGACCAGGGGAAGTTCGACGAGGCCATGAAGATGGACATCGACGACATCCGAGCGCGATTCGGTACGAAGTACGACCAGCACATAGCCGATATGGTCGCCAGCTTGAAGGGCAACGCCGGGCTGCAGAAAATGCTGTCCGACAACGGCTGGACGATCAATTACGACCTGCTGAAGTGAGGCAAGAAAATGGATATCATCCTGGACCCTCCGAACGGCGTTCCGCCGGTGACCATGGGGATGCCGTTCGAGGAGGCGGTGAAGGCTGCTGCTTCCTGGGGTGAAGTGCGTGTGATGGGGCCGTTCGATCACGATCCGACGGTGCAGATCCAGGCCATGGGGGACGACTTCGACATCATCGTCATCCTCAAGGACCAGAAAACGGTCAATGCCGTCGATGTCTCGGCTCCCGAAGAGGAAGACTCAGACCTGCGTGTCCTGTGGCGCGGATTCGACGTCTTCCGGACGCCTGCTCGTCAATTGCTCCAGGCGTTCTCCGAGGCGGGATACCGAATCGACGACTCCAACCCGGAGGAACCCGTCGTGCTCGACCTGACGATCGCCTTCAACCGCTGGACATCACAGGAGGTTCCCCTGGACCCCCAAGACGGGCTGCCTCTGTACTTCACGGCGGCGCTGGTCTCCAACGAGAACCCGTCCGTCTGACCGCCTGGGCCACTCGCTGTCGCGCTCCATGAGAAGTTCAACGCGGAGCGGGCAGGCCACCCGACATGGACGACCTCAGGAGCAGCCGCCCCTGTCCCCACGCACATGCGCGGTCTGCCACACGTCTTGGGCGTTCTTGCGCAGCGACACCTGGTAGAAGACCTCAGGGTCCGTCCCCGCGGGGTTTCCCACGACCTCGCCGGTCTTGCGATGCTTCGTGTACGCCTTGCTTTCGTCCGTGCAGTAGCTGAGCAACGCCGTCACCCCGTTGTCGCCGACCGTGACTTCCGGATCGAAGACGGGCAGCCTGCCGATGACGTTGACGTTCTTGTCCGTGTAGGACCTGATCCACTGCCTGCTCTGCCCGCGGGCCGCTTCGGTTTCGTAGAAGGTCACCGCTTCGCTGTCGGGGTCGTTCGCGATGATCGCCGCGTACCCCGCCCGGAGATCCTCCCTGCCGTCATGGAGCACGGCCTGCTCGACGGGGTCGCTGCTCTGCCAGTCCTCGAAAGTCAGCTGAAAGCTGCCGGGGAGGGTGATCTTCGGGCGTACGGGCTCGGGTGACGCCTGTGCGGGTGCGGAGGCGGAAGGGCTGCTCGGCTCAGGAGTTGCCCTCACCTTCTTGCCCGACGGTTGTCCGTCGCCCCCGCCACACGCTGTGAGCAGGAGAGCCGCTGCTGAGGTCAGGGCGGCGGCCGTAGTGGTCAAGCGGTGGCGGGGCACGGGGGTCTCGTTCTTCCGGTTGTGCGGTGCGGGCGTCGCTTTTCAGCGGTTGATCGACTGGATTTCCTGGACGTTCATGTCCTGGGTGGTCTCGAAGGTGCCGTCGGGGAGGTCACCGCCGGTGCCGTCGGAGCCTTCCCAGGTGATCTGCCAGGTGACGCTGGCGGAGAGCTGGTACGGGGTGCCGCTCGTGGCGCGGAGATAGCGGATGCCGCAGGGTGGAGTCTTCTCAGTGTCGCCCTTGGTGTAGGGGGTGCCGATGCTGCCGTCCTCGTTGATCGCGCAGTTGCCGGAGGCGGGGAAGACGTCGGCGTCCTCGGTGCCCGGCTCCAGGTGGAGGGCGACCGGCTTGGCGGTGGTCTCAGCCCACAGGCCCGTGTTCGGGAGCTCGGCGCGGACCTTGACCTCTTTGAAGGTGCCCTTGTCCAGCCAGACCCAGGTCGGGAGATTGACCGTGGATTTGGCTTCCGGCTTCAGGTCGACCTTCGTGTCCGGGACCTTGACCTTGTTGTAGGCGTACTCGGCGAGCGTCTTCGGGGTAGGCGCGTTCGGGTCGTCCGGGACCTCGCCGGCGTCCACCCAGAACATGATGCGGCCGCAGTCCCAGGAGTCCGAGTCGTTGGGGTCGGGGGCGACGCCGCGCCAGAAGTAGCCGTCCTTGCCGAGGTTGTAGTTCTCGTAGCCCTCGGCGGTGCTGTTCGTCGGCGCGTGCAGGTCGAAGTTGTCCGCCGGCTTGCCGTCTCGGTAGTGGTCGGTCCAGAGCCCCTTGCCGATCCAGGACTCGTGGATGCCGACATCGCCGCCGCCGTCCCTGTCCACGAACTTCTTCAACTGCTCGGGACTGAAGGCGGGCTCGTACCAGCAGGCCGGAGGCTTCCAGTTGGGGTCGACCGTGCCGAGGTTGCCTTCCTCGCCGCCGCCGTCACCACCGCTCACGTACTTGATCCGAATGTTGGAGACGGATGCCGACAGGCTGCCCTTGCCGTCAGTGCCGCCGCCGCTCTGCTCGTCGGCCGGTGGCACATTGGTGTTGTCTTCCGGCCCCGCGGCGTATGCGGTGCTTCCGGACCACAGGACGGTGGCTGTCGTCAGAGCGGCGGACCAGGTCAGGGCGCGTCGCGGGCAGTTCATCGGCGGCAGTCCTCCACTCGCCCCTGTACCTCGATCTGCAGAACCTTCCAGACCTTCTGGGATCCCTGGGGCGGCTTCATCAGGAGGCGGAACTCCTGGAAGTCGTCGAGGCTTGGCTTCGTGTACCGAATCTTCTTCGTCTTGACGTTCTTGCCGTAGAACTTGCCCTGGTCCCGGCACATTGTCACGAGGACGCCTTTGGACGTGCCGACATCGTCGGTCTTGCCCTGGTAGTAGCTGTCCGTTCCCGTCGCGGTCCAGCCGTCGTCAACCCACGCCTCAATCTGCGACTTGGCGTACTTCGTGGCGTTTCCCAGTGAGTAGAACTTGTATGCCGGATCCTCGGCGTCCTGGGCTGCGATGCCGTGGTTCAACGCCAGGATGTAGTTCTCTGCGTTGTCGAGGGCTGCCGCGTGCCGCGTATCGGACGGCTTCGTGATGTCGAACTGGACCTCGAGGTCACTCGGCAGGCTTACGTCCGGCCGACCGGAGGCGGCAGAAGCGGAAGGCGAGGGGCTCCCCGCACCGGCGTCCGCCCCCTTGATGTCGTCCGGGGACTTGCCGTCACCCCCGCCGCATCCGCTGAGCAGGAGCGCCGCTGTCGTGGTGAGTACGGCGGCGGTGGTTGTCAGGGCGCGGCGTGCCACGGTTCGTCTCCCCCGGGTGTTCGGTGTATGCGGCAGAGAACGAAGCTATCAGGGGTCGGTAATGGGCCTTTGAGAGGCAGTGGCGGGTTGTGTGGGGAACGTGAGGAGTGTGGCGTGGCGGTTGCGAACGCCGTGAGCCTCTGGCCTCCACAGCCGACAAGGCGATGGCAAGACTTGCGAAAGGCGTCCGGTGTTCGGCTGGTTGAAGAGTCAGCGGTTGATCGACTGGATCTCCTGGACGTTCATGTCCTGGGTCGTTTCGAAGGTGCCATCCGGGAGGTCACCGTTCGCGCCGCCCGTGCCTTCCCACGAAATCTGCCAGGTGATGTTGGCCTTCAACTGGTACGGCTCACCGTTCGTGGCGCGCAGGTACCTGATGCCGCAAGGCGGGGTCTTGTCGGCGTCGCCCTTGGCGTAGGGGGTTCCGATCGAGCCGTCCTCGTTGATCTCGCAGTCACCAGAGGCCGGGAAGGTCTCGGCATCGTCCGTGCCTGGTTCCAGGTGCAGGGCCACCGGCTTGGCCGTCGTCTCCGCCCACAGCCCCGTGTTGGGAAGCTCGGCCCGGATCTTGACCTCCTTGAAGGTGCCCTTGTCCAGCCATACCCAAGTGGGCAGGTTCACCGTGGACTTGGCCTCCGGCCTCAGCGTGACCTCGGTCTTGGGCACCTCGATCTTGTCGTAGGCGTACGCCGCAAGCGTCTCAGGAGTCGGCGCGTGCTCGTCGTCCGGGATCGTGCCGGCGTCCTGCCAGAACATGATCCGCCCGCAGTCCCAGGCCTTGATGTCGTTCTCGTGGCCCTTGCGGACAACACTGCGCCAGAACATGCCCTCCTTGCCGGTGTTGTAGTTCTTGTACCCCTCGGCGGTGCTGTTGGTGGGCGACTTGAGGTCGAAGTTGTCCTCCGGTTCGCCCTTGTCGTAGTGATCGACGAAGATGCCGGAGGTCCACCACTCGTGGGCGTTGACGGCGCCCATCCCGCCGTTCTTCTGTAAGTCCTCGACCGCGGATTTGAGCCCTTCCGGAGTGAAGACCGGCTCGTACCAGCAGACCGGGGGCTCCCAGTTGGGGTCGACGGACGTCAGTTCGTCCATGGAGCCTTGTTCGGTCCGGCCGTCGGGATGACTGACCTGGATGCGGGACTGCGAGACGGACGCCAGCAGGGTGCGACCGTTGGAGTCACCGGAGGGCTTCTCAGCGGGCTGACTGGGCGTCGTGGGCGCCGGTACTTCGTCGGCCAGGGCTGCGCCTGACGAGCACAAGAGCACGGTGGCAGTCAGCACAGCTGTCCATGCTGCGCTTCGTCCGGTCCCCGTCACTGCTGACACTCCTTGGCCTTGCCCGCGACCTCGATCTGCTGTGCCTGCCAGATGCCAGGGGAGTCGGCCGAGGGCTGCATCAAGATGCGGTACTTCAGGTAACTGTCGAGGCTTTCCTTCGTGTAATGGATCTTGTTGGTCTTGACGTCCTTGCTGTACGACTTGGCCTGGTTACGGCAGAAGGTGACGAGGACGGCTTTCGCGTCGTCGGCTTTGCTCGTAGCGGCGTCGTAGTACTGGTCCTCGCCCGTCGGGGTCCAGCCGCCCTTCACCCACGCCTCGATCTGCGACTTCGCGTACTTGGAAGCTCCGGCTCGGGAGTAGAACTGGTAAGCCGAGTCGTTCGGGTCCTGGGCGACGATGGCGTGCTTCAGCGCCCGGATGAAGTTCGCAGAGTCGTCCAGAGCAGCCGCCTCATCGCTGTCGGACGGCTTGTCGAAGTCGAAGACCATCTTCAGGTCCTTCGGCAGGCTGAGATCGGGGCGGTCCGCATCCGCAGCCTTCGATGGTGAAGCCGACGGACTGCTCGCCCCCTTGTCCGCCCCCTTGATGTCGCCCGAAGAGTCTCCGTCGCCTCCGCCGCAAGCGGTGAGCAGAAGCGCCGCTGTGGCGGTGAGTGCGGCGGTGGTGGTCAGAGCGCGGCGTGCCACGGTTCGTCTCCCCCGGTGTTCGGTGTATGCGGCAGGGAACGAAGTTATCAGGGGCGGGTGATGGGCCTTTGGGAGGCCGTAGGGGGTTGCGTGGGGAATGTGAGGAGTCTGCGTGGCAATCGCGAAGGGAGCGAACCCTGCGGCCCGGCCGTAGACGCAAGCGCATGCCACTACGAGGGCAAATCGGACGGCAACGACCTTCGCCCCCCACGCCCTTCGACGACCGCAATAAGAGTCAATAAGATCTCTGTAGGCTCAGCACACCTCTCGGACCACAGCTCGCCTCACCACACTCCACACACGACCCCAGGACACCCGCCATGCCGCGACGCCGCACCTCAAGCTCGTCAAGCTCGAGGGGAAGTACGACGGGAACGACGGCTCCGAGGAATCGGACGCCGCAGCCGGTGAGGATCCGGCGGCGGTCGTTCGGGGACTTCGTCAAGGCGTTCTTCGCGTTCGTCGCCCTGGCCGTTCTGCTCGTCGGGGTGCCCGGCGCGCTGGCCACGCAGATCGGGTGGCCGTTGCCGAACGGGGTGCCGAGCCTCGACTGGCTTCAGCAAGAGATCACCGTCGATACGTTTTTGAACATCCTCACCGTCGTGGTGTGGCTCGCGTGGGCCCAGTTCACCGCCTGCGTGCTCGTGGAGATGAAGGCCGCGCTGTCCGGTGTCGGTGTGCCAGGGCGGGTGCCGGGGGCCGGGCCCAGTCAGTTGCTCGCCCGGCAGCTCGTCGCCGCGCTGCTGCTCGTCGGCGCCACCGCGGCCAGCTTCGCGCCCGGGCTGTCGCAGCTCGGGCAGAGCGGCTACGACGCCAATCAGAAGCCCGCCGCCGCCGCGGCCCAGCAGACCCCGGGGCTCTTCGCCCAGCAGCAGGAGCAGGCCGCCGACACCGCCGCCGCCCTCGCCGGGCAGGCCTCGCACGCCGCCTCGCACGCCGACGCCGGTGGCAGCACAGCCAAGCAGGGCGACACGAAGTACTACCGGATCCAGCCGCCCGAGGGGCGTCACCACGACTCCCTGTGGGAGATAGCGGATCGGCACCTCGGTGACGGGCGTCGCTACCAGGAGATCTTCGAGCTCAACAAGGACCGCATCCAGCCGGACGGGTCCAAACTCTCCGAGGCCAGCCTCATCCGGCCCGGATGGATCATGGAGATGCCGGGAGACGCGCGCGGCGGCGAACTCGTCGAGATGCCCGACGAGGCTCCCAACGTTTCCCCGGACGTGCAGCAGCAGATCAGCGACTACGCCCTGACCGGCGATCACGCGCAGGGCGGTGGCGCCGGAGGCAGTGGCGCCCAGGGCGGCGGGCACGAGCACGCCGGTGGTGGTCCCTCCGCCTCCCAGGTCTCCCTGCCCGAGCAGCGGCCCGCCCCCGACTCCGGCCATCAGCAGGCCACCGGCGTCGACGCCGAGTCCGGCAGCTCCTTCGGCCTGCCCGAGGCCCTCCTCACCGCACCCCTCCTCGCCGCCGGTCTCCTCGGTGCCCTGGGGCGGCGGCGCCGGCAGGCGCTCTGGCAGTCGGCGTTCGGAGCCGTCGGCGGGCGGCGCGGTATGGAGCCGCCCACGCCGAGCGGGGACGCCCAGGACGTCCAGGACGCGCTGCTCGTCGGTGCCGACCCCGAGGGCGTGCGGCTGCTCGACCGGAGCCTGCGCGGTCTCGCCGCTTCCCTCGCCGAGGAGTCGCGGGCCCTGCCGGTCGTGTATGCCGCCTGGCTCAGCAACGGCGACCTGCACCTCCAGCTCGCCCAGCCCGCCGGGAAGCCGCCCGCCCCCTGGCAGCAGGGGCAGGACCAGACGTTCTGGATGCTGTCCCGGACGGACGCCGAGCGCTACGAGGACGTCGACACGGCCGCGCCCTACCCGGGGCTCGTCAGCCTCGGCACCATGGACGACTCGCGGCTGCTGCTCAACCTGGAGGCCGTGCCCGGCATCGTGTCGCTGAGCGGCCGGGAGGCCGACCGGGCCGCCGTCTTCGCGTCCGTCGCCGCCGAGTTGGCGACCAACGGGTGGTCCGACCGCATGACCATCACGCTCGTCGGCTTCGGGCAGGACCTGACGCCTCTCGCCCCGAACCGGATCCGGCACCTCGAGGACGTCGAGGCACTCGTCGAGACCATGGAGGCCGAGACGCGGCAGCGGCGGGGCGCCCTGGGCGCGGCCGGGCACGACTCGGTCCTCACCGGGCGCACCGGGCCCGCCCAGCACACCCGTTGGGCCCCGCACCTGGTCCTGCTCGCCGCCCAGCCGTCCGCCGAGGACGCCGTCAAGCTCGCCGAACTCGCCGCCGACGCCGGCCGGCTCGGCATCGGCTACCTCGTCGGCACCGAGACCGGCGACCTGCCGGGCGCCGCCTGGGAGATGGAGATCACCGGCCAGGGCAAGCTGCTCGCGCCCCTTCTCGGGCTCGAACTCGACGCCCAGTTGCTGCCCGTCGCCCAGCAGCGGGCCGTCGTCGAGCTGTTCGTCGACGCCGACCCGGAGAACCGGCCCGAGGGCGGCCCGGCCAACAGGCCGCCGTTTCTCGTCGACATCAGCGAGCAGGGGCGGCCGGCCGTCTACGCCCGGCTCGTCGGGCCTTACGAGATCATCGGCCTCGACACCCCGGACGGGGAGCGCAGCGCCCTCCTCCACGAGGCGCTCGCCCTGCTGCTCCTGCACCGCGAGGGCGTGCACCCGCGCGTGCTGTCCTCCGCGCTGTGGCCGCGCGGCGTCACCGACGACGTACGGGGCGCGCTGCTGGACCGGCTGCGCGACTGGCTCGGCGCCGACCCCGACGGCACTCCCCGCCTCGGCACCGACAGCAGCGGCCGGCTCACGCTCGCCAAGTCCGTCGTCTCCGACCTGGACGTGCTGCGGTCGCTCTACCACGAGGCCACGCAGGGCAAGGGCGTCGACAGCCGGGCCGTGCGCGGGCGGCTGCTCACCGACGCGCTCGTGCTGGTGCGCGGGCCGCTGCTCGCCGACCGGCCCGAGGGCCGCTACCGGTGGCTCGGCCACGAGATCGTCGACGCCCAGCTGCCGCTGCTCGTCGCGGACACCGGGCTCGCGCTGTGCGAGTTCCACATGGAGAAGAACCGCGCGGAGAAGGCCATCGAGGCCCTCAACGCGGCCCTGCGCACCGCCCCGGCCGACGAGCGCCTGTGGCACGAGCTGCTGCGCGCCACCCACGCCACCGGCGACACGTCCCGGCTGACCGCGCTCGCCACCGATCTCATCGGCCGCAGCGGAGCCCGCGGCCTGCCGCCGCGCACCGAGGCACTGCTCGACGAGCTGCTGCCGACGTGGCGCGACGCGATCGCCGCGGTGGGATGAACACCGGGACGCTGGTCATCGCCGCCGCGCTGTGGGGCGCGGCGGCGGGTGTGTTGCTGCCGCGCGCGGCCTACCGGTTCTCGGCGCCCTCGGGGGAGCCCTGGCGGGAGCAGTGCCCCGGCGGGCACGCCCTCAAGGGCTGGCTCGGGCGGGCCTCGTGCCCGGAGTGCGCGGAGCGCACGGACTGCGAGGAGGCCGGATACGGGCCGCGTACGACACCCCTGTTGATCGCCACCGCCCTCGTCTGCGCCGCCCTCGCCGCAGCCACCGGCACCCGGCCCGAGCTCGGGGTGTGGCTGCTGCTCGCGCCCGTCGGGGTGCTGTTGACGGCCGTCGACTTCCGGGTGCGGCGGCTGCCCGACCCGCTCACGCTCCCGTTCGCCGCGGCCGCGCTCGCCCTGCTCGGCCTCACCGCGCTCGTGCCCGAGCACGCGGGGGATTGGACGACCGCCCTGCTCGGCTCGCTCGCGCTGGGCGGCGGCTACTTCGTGCTGTTCCTCATCAACCCCGCGGGGATGGGCTTCGGCGACGTCAAGCTCGCCCTGGGCGCGGGGGCGGTACTCGGCTGGTATGGGTGGCCGACGGTGATGCTCGGCACCTTCGCCGGGTTCCTGCTCGGCGCGCTGTACGGCGGTGCCCTCGTGGTCGCGCGGCGGGCCGGGCGCAAGACGGCCATCCCCTTCGGACCGTTCCTCATCTCCGGCGCCTTCCTCGGGCTGCTGGCCGGGGCCTACGCGGCCTGACGTCCAGCGGCCCGAACGGCTGGCGTACGCTGGGCTGGTCCGTCCACAACCCTTACGAAAGGGACGCCCGGTGACCGAGAAGGCCGACCTTCAGCCCATCCTCGACCGTGCTGCCGCCGGTGGGCGGATCACCCCCGACGAGGCGCTCGCGCTGTACCGGGACGCCCCGCTGCACGCGCTGGGCGCCGCCGCCGACGCCGTACGCCGCCGCAGGTACGCGGGCACCGAGCACATCGCGACGTACATCATCGAGCGCAACATCAACTACACGAACGTCTGCGTCACGGCGTGCCGCTTCTGCGCCTTCTACGCCGCCCCCAAGGACACCGCCAAGGGCTGGACGCGCGACCTGGACGACATCATGCGCCGGTGCGCCGAGACGGTCGAGCTGGGCGGCACCCAGATCATGTTCCAGGGCGGACACCACCCGGACTACGGCGTCGAGTACTACGAGAAGCACTTCTCCGCCATCAAGCAGGCCTTCCCGCAGCTGGTCATCCACAGCCTGGGGGCGTCCGAGGTCGAGCACATGGCCCGGATCTCCAGGGTCAGCGTCGAGGAGGCGATCCAGCGCATTCACGCCGCCGGGCTCGACTCCTTCGCCGGTGCCGGCGCGGAGCTGCTGCCCGAGCGGCCCCGCAAGGCCATCGCCCCGCTGAAGGAGTCCGGCGAGCGCTGGCTGGAGATCATGGAGATCGCGCACGGGCTGGGAGTGGAGTCCACGTCCACCATGCTCATGGGCACCGGCGAGACCAACGCCGAGCGCATCGAGCACCTGCGGATGATCCGGGACGTCCAGGACCGCACGGGCGGCTTCCGCGCCTTCATCCCGTACACCTACCAGCCCGAGAACAACCACCTGAAGGGCCGGACGCAGGCGACCATCTTCGAGTACCTGCGGATGATCGCGATCGCCCGGCTGTTCATGGACAACATCGCCCACATCCAGGGCTCGTGGCTGACCACGGGCAAGGAGGTCGGGCAGCTCTCCCTGCACTACGGCGCCGACGACCTCGGCTCGATCATGCTGGAGGAGAACGTCGTCTCCTCCGCGGGCGCCAAGCACCGGTCCAACCGGATGGAGATCATCGACCTGATCCGGAAGGCCGGGCGGGTGCCCGCGCAGCGGTCGACCACCTACGAGCACCTCGTCGTGCACGACGACCCGGCGAACGACCCCGTCGACGACCGCGTGGCCTCGCACATCTCCTCCACGGCCATCGAGGGCGGCACGGCTCACCCCGAGCTGAAGCTGCTCGCCCCCAACTGAGCCGGTACGGAGAGGTAGTTGGAAACCATTCACACGGCCGACGCCGTCCGCGTCACCTGGGACTCCGATCCCGTCAAGGGCGGTGCCGTGGCCGTCGGACGGGACCGGATCGGTGCCGTCGGAAAGCTCGACGACGTGCGCGAGGCGTTCCCGCGCGCCCGGGTCCGCAGGTGGCCCGGGACCCTCGGTCCCGCCCGGGTCCACGAGGGCCCGCTCCCGGACGCCCCGAGCCCGCGCGAACGAGTTCACGAGGTGCTGAAGCTCGGCGCGGTCGCGGTCCTGGAGGAGTACGTCGACTCGCCGGAACTCCGGTCCGCCGCCGAGCGCAACGACGTCGTCGTCCTGCCGAGTGCGCGCCGCACCGCCGCGATCGTCCCGACCGGCCGCGCCGACCTCGCCGTCTTCGACGAGGCGGGGGAGTGCGTCGCGACGGTGTGTGCGGGGCGGCTGGTGCATCGGCGGCGCTGACAGCGCCTTTTGAAGAGCCTTTCGAAGCGGGCCTTTGAAGCGCCCTTTTGAAGCGCCCTTTTGATCCGTTGATCCGTCAGCCCGCGAACGCCTCCCCGAACGCCCCCGAACTCTGCCTCACCCCACTGCAATCGGTCGCCGGCTGATCCGGCTCGGAGCCCTTCGCGCACTGCCGGTCCCGCGCGGCCGACCACATCGACACCCACCCGATGCCCTTCTCCTCGGCGAAGGCACGGACCTCGGCCGCGTCGGCGAGCGTGAACGTCTCGCCGTCGACGTCGTTGACGCCGATCATCGAGGTGAGCGCCATGCCCTGCCAGGCGGCCGCGTCCGAGGTGCCGAAGACCTTCTTCAGCTGGGTGTGCGCGGCCTTGGCGGCCGTGAGGGCGTAGCCGCCCATGTCGCCGTCGTACGACGTGCCGTAGTTCATCGTCATCAGGTTGACGGTGGCGACCCGTACGCCGTTGTCGCCCGCGGAGCCGAGCAGCGCCAGGCTGTCCTTGCCCAGGCCCGAGGGCATGACCGGGAGCGTGAAGGAGACCTCCAGATCCGTACGCTCCTTCTGCAGCAGCGCGATCGCCTTCGAACGCAGGGCGACGGAGGTGGAGTCGGCCAGTTCGTCGCCCTCGACGTCGAAGTCGGCCCGGGTGGCACCGGCCGCGTCGAGGGCCGTGCCGTACGCCGCCGCCAGTTCCGTCGCGCTGTCGCAGGCCGCCGCGAGTTCCTTGCCGGAGGCGCCGCCGAAGGAGACCCGGACCTGGCCGCCGTTCTTCTCCAGCCGCGCTGTACGGGACTTCACCGCCGAGTCGCCGATCGCGTGGGTGCCGTTCCAGCGCGGGGCGCAGTCGTCGCCGTCGGCCAGGACGAAGGCCAGGTTGTACGTCGTCGGTGAGCCGGCGGAGTCGGTGCCGGTGGCCTCCGTGGCACTCACGTACGGGGCGTACGCGGTGCCGGACTCGGCAGGGGGCGAGGAGGCAGGAGGCGAGGACGCGGGGGGCGAGGTGCCGGGCGCGGCCGACAGCGAGGGTGCCGGGCGTGCCACCTCGCCCTGTTCGGAGCACGCCGTGGTGACCAGGGCGATCAGGCAGCCCAGTCCGACCGCCGCCGGCTTCCGGTAACTCCTCATGACGCGCGCTCCCGTTCTCGTGAGACCTCAGGGGTACGCACACCAAGTACGTTTCCCGGCAGCAAACGTCTCACCAGGTCGGGCGCTCTGTCCCGATGCGCGGGCGTTTGTGAGAACTCTCAGAGTAGGGACCGGCCTCCTGATGTCCGGGGAGGGCATTCCCAGCCTGCCATCGGAAGCCGCGCCATGCGCGGTCGCCGCAGCGAACGCGGCAAACGAGAGCGCCGGGGCCGTCTGTCCGGCACACGCGGCCGTGCTCGGCGCGGCCTTCATGGTCTCGGGCACCTCGCTCACGCCGTCATAGTTGCTGCCGTTCGCGGGTGCGGGGCCCGGTGCCGGCCGGCCGCGGGGCGAGGGCCCCGGCGGCCCGGACACCGCCCCGCCGAGCGGCGCCCCGTCGGCTCCGCCCCAGGCCGCCGGAAGCGGCACCGCCGGTCCCACCACGACCACGTCCCCGTCCACCTCCTCGTCCCCCTCGGCCTCCGCTTCCGCGGTCGCCGACTGATCACGGCCGCCGTGTGTCCACGACCACCCCCTCCCGCGGCCGCCACCGCGCCCCCTGTCGGATGGAGCGGGCCTCACCGATCTGGCGGTGTTCCTGTTCTGCCGGTTCCTCGGCTCGCGCACCACGACGACGTCCTGGCCCGGCTGAAGCCCGCCGCGGTGGTCCCGCTCGCGGCTGGGCGCCCTCGCGTACGGCGGCTGGTACGTCCCGTGGCCGGACCGCGTCGTGGCCGTCTTCAGCGCCCGGGCGTTGACGATCTGCCTCCGGCACGAGATCGCGCTGATCCTCGCCGTAGCGCTGATCCGACCGGTTCCGGGACGTGCCCGCGTTCGAGGCCTGTCTGCGCCGCGGCTTCTCCCGGGAGGGCGTACTGCAACAATGGGCCCGTGATCCGCGCATCCCTGGACAAGCAGCCGCACGAAGTCGCCTCGATGTTCGACGACGTGGCGGAACGGTACGACCTGACCAACGACGTGCTGTCCCTCGGCCAGGACCGGCGATGGCGCAAGGAGGTCGCGGGGGCGGTCGACGCGCGCCCCGCGCAGAAGGTCCTCGACCTGGCGGCGGGCACGGGCACGTCCTCGCTGCCCTTCGCCCGCACCGGCGCCTACGTCGTCCCCTGCGACTTCTCCCAGGGCATGCTCCGGGTCGGCAAGCAGCGGCAGCCCTGGCTGCCCTACACCGCCGGGGACGCGACGCGGCTGCCCTTCAAGGACGACACGTTCGACGCCGTCACGATCTCCTTCGGGCTGCGCAACGTGCAGGACACGGACGCCGCCCTGCGGGAGATGTACCGGGTGACCCGGCCCGGCGGGCGGGTCGTGATCTGCGAGTTCTCGCACCCCACCTGGGCGCCGCTGCGCACCGTCTACACCGAGTACCTGATGCGCGCCCTGCCGCCGGTGGCGCGGGCCGTGTCCTCCAACCCCGACGCCTACGTCTACCTCGCCGAGTCCATCCGGGCCTGGCCCGACCAGCCCGCGCTGGCCGAGCGGCTGGGCAAGGCCGGCTGGTCGCGGGTGGCCTGGCGCAACCTGAGCGGCGGCATCGTCGCCCTGCACCGGGGCTTCAAGGAGAGCTGACCGGCACGGGGGCTCCCTACGGCGAGCTGAGGACCATGTACGGGCCGCCGGGCTCGTCCAGTTCCCGTTGCAGCCCGCCCCTGGGCGGTCTCGGGATCCGCGGCTCGTGCACGCCCCCGCCGCCCTCGCCGGGGCCGAAGTCGAACCACACGTAGACCATCGAGTCCCGCGGCACCTCGGCACCGGGCTGCGGGTACTGGCGTACGACGTAGTCGACGACGGCGAGGTGGAAGTCGGACCGGTCCGGTGCGTTGAGGAGCAGGCCCTGCGCCCGGGCCGTCTCCCGCGCGTCCACGGCCATCAGGCCCACCAGACGCGGTACACGCACTTCGGGTGTTTTGCGGGATATGTGCACAGATGTCACCCCCAGCGGTAGGGGAAGGGTAACTCCCGCTCCACACCGGCCGGAAGCGACAGATGTCTTTCTGTGACAGTCGACTACGCAGCGTCAGCGGACGGTGGCCGGAGGTCCAGCCGGTGGCAGTGCCCCAGTGCTCCCGGCCAAGCACGCTCCACAGGCACCAACCGAGCCCGGCGTCGGGCCGGCGCCGGCGGGCGGTGCGCTCCTCGTGGACCGACAACCCGGCGGTCCTGCCGCCCTGGAACTCGGTTCATGGAGGCAGCCCTTCGGCCGGTGATGAATGCCGCTGCATAGACTGCCCATGTCCTGTGCCGGTCGGCACGCAGATTTCGAACTTGGGGAGATCCCGCCGTGACCGTCGTGACCGAGCCGCTCTCCGAGAACACCGCCGATGTGATCGTCGTGGGCGCGGGGCCGGCCGGCTCCACGACCGCCTACCACCTCGCCAAGGCGGGACTCGACGTCCTTCTGCTGGAGAAGACCGAGTTCCCGCGCGAGAAGGTCTGCGGCGACGGCCTCACCCCACGCGCCGTCAAGCAGCTGGTGGCGATGGGCATCGACATCTCGGAGGAGGCCGGCTGGCTGCGCAACAAGGGCCTGAGGATCATCGGCGGAGGAGTGCGTCTCCAGCTCGACTGGCCGGATCTCGCCTCCTTCCCCGACTACGGCCTCGTCCGCAAGCGCGACGACTTCGACGAGCAGCTCGCCCGGCAGGCCCAGAAGGCCGGCGCCCGGCTGTTCGAGCGCTGCAACGTGGGCGCGCCGATACTGGACGACCGCACGGGCCGTATCACCGGCGTGCACGCCAAGCTCGGCGAGGAGAAGCGCGAGGTCACCTTCCGCGCCCCGCTCGTCGTGGCCGCCGACGGCAACTCCACGCGGCTGTCCCTCGCGATGGGCCTGCACCGCCGCGAGGACCGCCCGATGGGCGTGGCCGTGCGGACGTACTTCACCAGCCCGCGCCACGAGGACGACTACCTGGAGTCCTGGCTGGAGCTGTGGGACCGCCGCGGCCCCGTGGACCGTCTCCTGCCCGGCTACGGCTGGATCTTCGGCATGGGCGACGGCACCTCGAACGTCGGCCTGGGCGTGCTCAACACCTCCGACTCCTTCAAGGAACTGGACTGGCGCGAGGTCCTGAAGGCCTGGTGCGCGTCCATGCCGGAGGACTGGGGCTACACCCCCGACAACATGACCGGGCCCATCCGCGGCGCCGCGCTCCCGATGGCCTTCAACCGCCAGCCCCACTACACCAAGGGGCTGTTGCTGGTGGGCGACGCCGGCGGCCTGGTGAACCCCTTCAACGGCGAGGGCATCGCCTACGCCATGGAATCCGGCCAGATCGCCGCCGACGTCATCGTCCAGGCCCACGCCCGCTCCACGCCGTCCCAGCGCGAGACGGCCCTCCAGCGCTACCCGCGCGTCCTCAAGGACACCTACGGCGGCTACTACACGCTCGGCCGGGGCTTCGTGAAGCTCATCGGCAACCCGAAGGTCATGCAGATCGCGGCCCAGCGCGGCCTCACGCACCCGCTGCTGATGAAGTTCACGCTGAAGCTCCTCGCGAACCTCACCGACCCGACCGGCGGCGACGCGATGGACCGCATCATCAACGGCCTGAGCAAGGTGGCGCCGAAGGCCTGATCAGGCACGCGGGCAGGCGGGCCTTCGGCGCCGAAGGCCCGGTCAGCCGCTCAGAGCCGCGACGTTGGCGGCCCGGCGCGCGAACACCGCCTCGCGCCGGTCCGCCATCTGCCGCAGCGCCTCCTTCCGTTCCCGCCCGGACAGCCGGTCCAGGTACACCTGCCCGCTGACATGGTCGGTCTCGTGCGCCAGGCAGCGGGCGAAGTAGCCCGTGCCCTCGATCACGAGCGGTTCGCCGTCCCGGTCGTACCCGCGCACCACGGCCCGGTCCGGACGCGGTACCTCCATCGTGGCGCCCGGCACCGACAGGCACCCCTCGCTGTCGTCGAGCAGTCTCCTGCGAGCGGCGTCGAGCGGCTCCAGCACCGGGTTGACGATGTGCCCGACGTGCCGCACCCCGTCGTCGTCCGGACAGTCGTACACGAACAGCCGCAGACCGACACCGACCTGGTTCGCCGCGAGTCCGGCTCCGTCCGCGATGTACATGGTCAGGAACATGTCGTCGATCAGCGCGGCGAGGTCCGGACCGAACTCGGTGACGTCCCGGCACGGCTTGTGCAGGACCTCCTCACCGACCTCGGTGATCCGCCGCACCTGCCCGCGCCGGGCCTCGGGCGCGAGCCGCGGGTACGAGTCGACGGGTCGTCCCTGTACGAAGACGCTCGGCATCTGCTGTCTCTCCCTGTGTTTGTGAGGATGCTGTGGGTGGCGGGAACGGGGCTACCGGCATCGGACGCCCCTGCCTACCCTCCGGGACTCATGACAACAGAACACGCGCAGCAGTCCCAGGAGCAGTCCGGCCACACCCGCAGACGCTTCCTCACGGCCACCGGGGGAGCCGCCGGGGCCGTCGCCTTGGGTTCCGGCGTCGCGGCTGCCGCGCCCGCCTCCGGCGGCGGCAGACGCGTCGCCGTCCTCGGCGGTGGCGTCTCCGGCCTCAGCGCCGCCCACGAACTCGCCGAGCGCGGCTACGTCGTCACCGTCTACGAGTACTACGACGCCCTCGGCGGCAAGGCCCGCTCGATGGACGTCCCGGGCACCGGCACCGGCGGGCGCAGGCCGCTCCCCGGCGAGCACGGCTTCCGCTTCTTCCCCGGCTTCTACCGGAACCTGCCGGACACCATGCGCCGCATCCCCTTCGCCGGCAACGCCGACGGCGTCCGCGGCAACCTCCGCTCCGGCACCGAGGCGCTGTTCGCCCGCGGCTCGGGCCGGCCGGACCTGCACTTCCCCCTCAGGCGCGCCACGACCCCGCCGCGCCCCGGCGACCTCACCCCGTCCTGGATCCGCGACCAGATCCTGTCCGTCCTCGACCTCGGCACCCGCCTGCCCGCCCACGAGGCCGCCTACTTCGCGAACCGTCTCCTCGTCCACCTCACCAGCTGCGAGGCCCGCCGCGAGGGCCAGTGGGAGCAGGTCGCCTGGTGGGACTTCATCCGCGCCGAGGAGATGAGCCAGGAGTACCGCACGGTCCTCGGCATCGGTCAGACCCGCAACCTCGTCGCCACGCGCGCTGAGGTGGCCTCCACGAGGACCGTCGGCCGCGTCATCATCGAGGCCCTGCTGCTGTGGGGTCTGCTCGGCCGGGGCATGGACGGCCCCGACGCCGACGTCGACCGCGTCCTGAACGCTCCGACGAGCGAGGCCTGGATCGACCCCTGGGAGACGTACCTGCGCTCGCTCGGTGTGCAGTTCGTCCTCGGCACCCAGGTCCACGAGGTCCTCTGCGACGGCCGCCGCGTGACCGGCGTACGCGTCTCGGCCCGCGACGGCGGCGGGGAACGCACGGTGACCGCCGACCACTACGTCAGCGCGCTGCCCGTCGAACACGCCCGCCTCACCTGGGGCCGGGCCCTGCGCGCCGCCGACCCGCAGCTCGCCCGGTGCGACGCGCTCCAGACCGACTGGATGACCGGCGTGATGTTCTACCTGCGCACCCCGACCCCGGTCGTGCACGGCCACGTCAACTGCCTCGACTCGCCCTGGTCGGTGACGGCCATCGGCCAGGCCCAGTTCTGGGACGTACGGGACTTCCCACGCGACTACGGCGACGGGCAGGCCCGCGACTGTCTCTCCGCGATCATCTCGGAATGGGACAAGCCCGGCATCCTGTACGGCAAGACGGCCAAGGAGTGCACCAGGGAGGAAGTCGTCGCCGAGCTCTGGGCGCAGTTGAAGGACGGGCTGAACGACGCCGGGAAGACGGTCCTGCGGGACGAGGACCGGCTGGACTGGTTCATGGACCCGGCGGTGACGGGCCTGGGCGGCCCCGACCCGCAGAACCGCGAACAGCTCCTCGTGCACCCCACGGGCACCCTCGGCAACCGCCCGACCGCCCGCACGAAGGTGCCGAACTTCTTCCTCGCGGGCGACTACGTCCGCACCGACGTCGACCTCGCCTCCATGGAGGGTGCCAACGAGTCCGCGCGGCACGCCGTCAACGCCCTGCTGGACGCGGACGATTCGGACGCCGAGCGCTGCCGGGTCCAGGAGCTGTACCGCCCGCCCGAGCTGGAGCCCCTCAAGCGCGTCGACGAACTGCGCTACCGGCTGGGCCTGCCGAACACGTTCGACCTCGGGTAGGCCGGCCCGGCCGGCGTCCCCGGACAGGCCGGGAGGGCCGCTGCCCCCGAGTGGCGGCGGCCCTCAAGCCCGTATGCCTGGCGTCAGAGGACGCGCACCGCGCCCGACGCCGGGTAGCCCGACAGGTCCTGGACGACGACGCCCTTGGACGGGTTGGCCGCGTCCAGGTACTGGCCGTCTCCGATGTAGACACCCACGTGGTACGCGGAGCCCTTGCCGCCCCAGTACAGGATGTCGCCGACCTGGATGTCGGACAGCGGGACGTCCGTGCCGGCCATCGACTGGTCCTGCGAGACACGCGGCAGGTCCACACCAACCTGCTTGTACGCGGCCTGCACGAGGGAGGAGCAGTCCCAGGCGTTGGGACCGGTGGCGCCCATGACGTAGGCGTCGCCCACCTGAGCCTTCAGGAAGGCGATGACGGTCGCGACGCTGCCGCTGGCGGGCGCCGACACCGACGTGGAGGCGGACGCGGAGGCGGAGAGCGTGGCGCGCTCGGCGCTGCGCGTGGCGCGCTCGGCTGCGGCCTTGCGGGCGGCCTCGGCGGCCTTCCTCTTGGCCTCCGCCTTCTCCTTCGCCTCGACGAGGTCCTTCTTGGCCTCCGCGGCGGCCTTGGCGGCGGCGGCGTCACGCTCGGCGCGCAGTTCGTAGTTCGCGGCCGCCTGCTGGGTGGCGGCAGCGGACTGGGAGACCTGTGCGGACAGGCCGGCCGTCAGGGTGGGCAGTTCGATGGTCTGGGTGACCGGCTCGGCGGCGCTCGCCGAGGCCGAGGCACCCGCCGCTGCCATGCTGAGAACGCCACCGGCAACTCCGGCACGCACGGCGATCGCAGAGGTCGCGTTGCGGCGGGGTTTCCGGTGGCTGCGTATGTGAGCGGTGTGGGACATGGGAACAACCGGTACCAGGGGCTCCTTCATATCTTCAAGAAACGTGTGCTGCGCCACAGTTGTTCAATCGGGCCCCCAAAAACCCCGCACGAGGCTCTTTATTGACGCCGTAACGGACATTGCGAACTCCCCGTAACCGGCCTGTGATCACGGTCTTTGATCAATACGCCCGAATTGCCCCGCACCTACCATCGGTTGGGTTGATTGGCCAAGCCCCGTTCTCATGAGCCTCTCATGCGTGTGACGGAGGTCACGGAACGGCTGCCGCGGCGGGCGCGTCCGGCGTCGTAGATCACGGCCGGATCACGGCCTCGCGAAGATCGTGAACGAATGCACGCGTCCACACCCCGCTCCGCGCGACCTCTGATGTGTGAACGCGCCTCTATCAAGAGATCGAGTCCCTCGCGAATTTGCATGCAAGGGAACCCTCTTGATATGGAGACGCCCCCCTGTGGCCTGCACTGACAAGCCAAAATGTCACCTCTGGTGATCACTCGGACGCTTCGGGTGTGAAGATCACCGCTCATCCGACTTCATGATCGATCGTCAGGTGGTGGAGATCACAAAGCTTGTGCAATACCCCGTGTCGCAGATCACAGAGTGTCGGGCATAAGATGCACGCGGTTGGGCTTGTGACCTGCTTCACATGTTCCCGATCTTCGCCGGGACCGGCGGGGTTCGAGGGACCGGTGGGGCGGATGTGAGCCCGACGCAAACCGCCAGCAGTCAGTGCCGACTGAGAGGAGCGAGGAGCGGTGAACGCTTATGCGCCCATCCTCGTACTGGGAGCCCTCGGGGCAGGCTTTGCGATCTTCTCCGTGGTCATGGCCACGTTGATCGGGCCCAAGCGGTACAACCGGGCCAAGCTCGAGGCCTACGAGTGCGGTATCGAGCCGACCCCCACGCCGGCCGGCGGCGGGCGCTTCCCGATCAAGTACTACCTGACGGCGATGCTCTTCATCATTTTCGATATCGAGATCGTCTTCCTCTACCCCTGGGCCGTCACCTTCGACGCCCTGGGGATTTTCGGGCTCGTGGAGATGTTGCTCTTCGTGCTCACCGTCTTCGTCGCGTACGCGTACGTATGGCGGCGCGGCGGCCTGGAATGGGACTGAGGGGCCACAAGTCATGGGACTCGAAGAAAAGCTGCCGAGCGGCTTCCTGCTGACCACCGTCGAGCAGGCCGCGGGCTGGGTGCGCAAGTCGTCCGTCTTCCCCGCCACGTTCGGCCTCGCCTGCTGTGCCATCGAGATGATGACCACCGGCGCCGGCCGCTACGACCTGGCGCGCTTCGGCATGGAGGTCTTCCGGGGCTCTCCGCGCCAGGCGGACCTGATGATCGTCGCCGGCCGGGTGAGCCAGAAGATGGCGCCGGTGCTGCGGCAGGTCTACGACCAGATGCCGAACCCCAAGTGGGTGATCTCCATGGGGGTCTGCGCCTCCTCCGGCGGCATGTTCAACAACTACGCCATCGTCCAGGGCGTCGACCACATCGTGCCGGTCGACATCTACCTCCCCGGCTGCCCGCCACGGCCGGAGATGCTGATGGACGCCATCCTCAAGCTCCACCAGAAGATCCAGAGCTCCAAGCTCGGCGTGAACGCCGAGGAGGCGGCCCGTGAGGCGGAGGAGGCGGCGCTCAAGGCCCTGCCCACGATCGAGATGAAGGGGCTGCTGCGGTGAGCGACGCCGACAACAACGGGGTCAACCCCGAGAAGGACCTCAGCGCGTCGAACCTCCCGGGCCAGCGCGGCCAGGGCGGTGAGGAGATCCGCGTCCAGCGCGGCATGTTCGGCGCGAACAACGGCGGCGACACCTCCGGCTACGGTGGCCTGGTCCGCTCGGTCCGGCTCCCGGGACCGGCGACGCGCCCCTACGGCGGCTGGTTCGACGAGGTCGCCGACGAACTGGAGGGCGCGCTGGAGGAGCAGGGACTACTCCCCGGGAACGCCATCGAGAAGACGGTCGTCGACCGCGACGAGCTGACCTTCCACATCGAGCGCGAGCACCTGCTGATGGTCGCCCGCACCCTGCGCGACGACCCGGCCCTGCGCTTCGAGCTGTGCACCGGCGTCAGCGGTGTCCACTACCCGAACGACAAGGGCCGCGAGCTGCACGCCGTCTACCACCTGCGCTCGATCACCCACAACCGGCTGATCCGCCTGGAGGTCAGCTGCCCCGACAGCGACCCGCACATCCCGTCGCTGTTCTCCGTCTATCCGACGAACGACTGGCACGAGCGCGAGACGTACGACTTCTTCGGCATCGTCTTCGACGGCCACCCTGCCCTGACGCGGATCATGATGCCGGACGACTGGCAGGGCTTTCCGCAGCGCAAGGACTACCCCCTCGGCGGCATCCCCGTCGAGTACAAGGGCGCCCAGATCCCGGCTCCGGACCAGCGGAGGTCGTACTCATGAGCACGTCGCACGCCTCCCCTCGTGAGACCACCGAGGGCACCGTCTACACCGTCACCGGCGGCGACTGGGACGAGGTCGTCCAGTCCGCGGCCCGCGCCGACGACGAGCGCATCGTCGTCAACATGGGCCCGCAGCACCCGTCCACGCACGGCGTGCTCCGCCTGATCCTGGAGATCGACGGCGAGACCGTCACCGAGGCCCGCTGCGGCATCGGCTACCTGCACACCGGCATCGAGAAGAACCTCGAGTACCGGAACTGGACCCAGGGCACCACGTTCGTGACGCGCATGGACTACCTGATGCCGTTCTTCAACGAGACGGCGTACTGCCTCGGGGTGGAGAAGCTCCTCGGCATCGAGGACCAGATCCCGGACCGCGCCTCGATCATCCGCGTGCTCCTGATGGAGCTGAACCGGATGTCCTCCCACCTGGTGGCCATCGCCACCGGCGGCATGGAACTCGGTGCCACCACGGTCATGATCTACGGATTCCGTGATCGTGAACTCATTCTCGACATCTACGAGCTGATCACCGGCCTGCGGATGAACCACGCGTACATCCGCCCCGGCGGACTCGCCCAGGACCTGCCGCCCGGCGCGGTGGACCAGATCCGCGAGTTCGTGAAGAAGATGAAGAAGAACCTCCCGGAGTACGACAAGCTCGCCACCGGGAACCCCATCTTCAAGGCCCGCATGCAGGACATCGGCTACCTCGACCTGGCCGGCTGCATGGCCCTCGGTGCCACCGGCCCGATCCTGCGCTCCACCGGCCTGCCGCACGACCTGCGCAAGACGCAGCCCTACTGCGGCTACGAGACCTACGACTTCGACATCCCGACCGCCGACACCTGCGACGCCTACGGCCGCTTCCTCATCCGCCTGGAGGAGATGCGCCAGTCGCTCAGGATCGTCGAGCAGTGCCTGGACCGGCTCCAGCCCGGCCCGGTCATGGTCGCCGACAAGAAGATCGCCTGGCCGGCCCAGCTCGCCCTGGGGCCCGACGGCCTCGGCAACTCCCTCGACCACATCAAGAAGATCATGGGCACCTCCATGGAGGCCCTGATCCACCACTTCAAGCTGGTCACCGAGGGCTTCCGCGTCCCGCCGGGACAGACGTACGCGGCGGTCGAGTCGCCCAAGGGCGAGCTCGGGGTGCACGTCGTGTCCGACGGCGGCACCCGCCCCTACCGGGTCCACTTCCGCGACCCGTCCTTCACCAACCTGCAGGCCATGGCGGCGATGTGCGAGGGCGGCCAGGTCGCCGACGTCATCGTCGCCGTCGCGTCCATCGACCCCGTGATGGGAGGCGTCGACCGGTGACCACCTCTTCTTCCGAGCGGGGCGTCAGCCTGGGTATGCCCGAACTGCCCGCACCCGCCTACCCGGACGACGTCCGGGCCCGTCTGGAGACCGACGCGCGCGAGGTCATCGCCCGCTACCCGGACTCCCGGTCCGCCCTCCTGCCGCTGCTGCACCTGGTGCAGTCGGAGGAGGGGCACGTCACGCGCACCGGGATGCGGTTCTGCGCGGACATGCTCGGCCTGACCACGGCCGAGGTCACCGCCGTCGCCACCTTCTACACCATGTACCGCCGCCGTCCGAGCGGTGATTACCAGGTGGGGGTGTGCACCAACACCCTGTGCGCCGTCATGGGCGGGGACGCGATCTTCGAGGAGCTCCAGGAGCACCTGGGCGTCGGCAACGGCGAGACCACCGACGACGGCAAGGTCACCCTGGAGCACATCGAGTGCAACGCGGCCTGCGACTTCGCGCCGGTCGTGATGGTCAACTGGGAGTTCTTCGACAACCAGACCCCGACGAGCGCCAAGCGCCTCGTCGACGACCTGCGCGAGGGACGGCCGGTCACACCCACGCGCGGGGCGCCGCTGTGCACCTTCAAGGAGACCGCCCGGGTCCTGGCCGGTTTCCCCGACGACCGGGACGGGGCCGTCGAGTCGGGAGGAAGCGCGGGACCCGCCTCCCTGGTCGGCCTGAAGCTCGCCAAGGGCGAGTCCGCTCCCGCACGCGTGGTGCACCCGCGCGGTGAGGCGGCCCGGACCGGGGCACCGCACGAGCCGTCACCGACGGAGCACTTGAGCTCGCACGACGCGCCGCAGGACACGTCGGCCTCCGACCCCTCCCACCCGTCGCCCCCCACCACCCCTGATGGAGGGGCTCCGCCCGGCCCTGCCGATACGGCCGGGCCTGCCGCCGAGGAGGGGGAGTGATGACCTTGGCACCCGAGCTGAAAGACATGAGCCCCGAGAAGCTGCTCGCACCGGTGCTGTCGGCCTTCTGGGACGAGGACAGGTCCTGGACGCTGGACGTGTACCGAAGGCACGACGGGTACGAGGGGCTGCGCAAGGCGCTCGCCATGTCGCCGGACGACGTGATCGCGTACGTCAAGGAGTCCGGTCTGCGCGGGCGCGGCGGCGCGGGATTCCCCACGGGCATGAAGTGGCAGTTCATTCCCCAGGGGGACGGAAAGCCGCACTATCTAGTTGTCAACGCCGACGAGTCGGAGCCGGGGACGTGCAAGGACATCCCGCTCCTCTTCGCGAACCCGCACAGCCTCATCGAGGGCATGATCATCGCGTGTTACGCCATCAGGTCTTCGCATGCCTTCATCTATCTGCGTGGTGAAGTCGTCCCAGTGCTGCGGCGGTTGCACTCTGCCGTGCGCGAGGCGTACGAGGCGGGCTTCCTCGGCGAGAACATCCTGGGCAGCGGACTCGACCTCGACATCACCGTGCACGCGGGCGCGGGCGCGTACATCTGCGGTGAGGAGACCGCACTGCTGGACTCGCTCGAAGGCCGCCGGGGCCAACCGCGGCTTCGTCCCCCCTTCCCTGCTGTCGCGGGCCTCTACGCGTGCCCGACTGTGGTGAACAACGTCGAGTCGATCGCGTCGGTTCCCGCGATCATGAACCGCGGCAAGGACTGGTTCCGGTCGATGGGGAGCGAGAAGTCGCCCGGCTTCACGCTCTACTCCCTCTCCGGCCACGTGGCGAGCCCCGGCCAGTACGAGGCGCCGCTCGGGATCACACTCCGCCAGCTCCTCGAGATGAGCGGCGGCATGCGCCCCGGGCACCGCCTCAAGTTCTGGACGCCGGGCGGCTCCTCGACCCCGATGTTCACCGACGAGCATCTCGACGTCCCTCTTGATTACGAAGGAGTGGGCGCCGCGGGTTCCATGCTCGGCACAAAAGCTCTCCAGTGCTTCGACGAGACGACCTGCGTGGTGCGGGCCGTGACGCGCTGGACCGAGTTCTACGCCCACGAGTCCTGCGGCAAGTGCACGCCCTGCCGCGAAGGGACGTACTGGCTCGTGCAGCTGCTGCGCGACATCGAGGCCGGCAAGGGACTGATGTCCGACCTCGACAAGCTGAACGACATCGCCGACAACATCAACGGCAAGTCCTTCTGCGCCCTCGGCGACGGCGCCGCCTCGCCGATCTTCTCCTCGCTCAAGTACTTCCGCGAGGAGTACGAGCAGCACATCACGGGCCGGGGCTGCCCCTTCGACCCGGCCAAGTCGACGGCCTGGGCCGACCGCACGGAGGTGAACGCATGACCGTGACCACCAACGCTCCCTCAGGCGGGGGAGAGGCGGCGGTCCCGCCGGAGGACCTCGTGACGCTGACGATCGACGGCATCGAGATCAGCGTGCCCAAGGGCACCCTGGTCATCCGGGCCGCCGAACAGCTCGGCATCGAGATCCCCCGGTTCTGCGACCACCCCCTCCTCGACCCGGCCGGCGCCTGCCGCCAGTGCATCGTCGAAGTCGAGGGCCAGCGCAAGCCCATGGCGTCCTGCACCATCACCTGCACCGACGGGATGGTGGTCAAGACCCACCTCACCTCCCCGGTCGCCGAAAAGGCCCAGAAGGGTGTGATGGAGCTCCTGCTCATCAACCACCCGCTGGACTGCCCGGTCTGCGACAAGGGCGGTGAGTGCCCCCTGCAGAACCAGGCCATGTCGCACGGCGACGCCGAGTCCCGCTTCGAGGGCCGCAAGCGGACCTACGAGAAGCCCGTGCCGATCTCCACGCAGGTGCTGCTCGACCGCGAGCGGTGCGTGCTGTGCGCCCGCTGCACCCGGTTCTCCAACCAGGTCGCGGGCGACCCGATGATCGAGCTGGTCGAGCGGGGCGCGCTCCAGCAGGTCGGCACCGGCGAGGGCGACCCGTTCGAGTCGTACTTCTCCGGCAACACCATCCAGATCTGCCCGGTCGGCGCGCTGACCTCGGCGGCGTACCGATTCCGCTCCCGCCCCTTCGACCTGGTCTCCTCCCCGTCGGTCTGCGAGCACTGCTCCGGCGGCTGCGCCACCCGCACCGACCACCGGCGCGGCAAGGTCATGCGGCGGCTCGCGGCCCACGACCCCGAGGTCAACGAGGAGTGGATCTGCGACAAGGGGCGGTTCGCGTTCCGGTACGCGCAGCAGCGGGACCGGCTCGAGACGCCGCTCGTGCGCAACGCCGAGGGCGAGCTGGAACCGGCCTCCTGGCCCGAGGCGCTCCAGATCGCCGCCCAGGGGCTGCTGGCCTCCCGGGGGCGCACCGGCGTCCTGACCGGCGGCCGGCTCACCATCGAGGACGCCTACGCGTACAGCAAGTTCGCGCGCGTGGCGCTCGACACCAACGACATCGACTTCCGCGCGCGCGTGCACAGCGGCGAGGAGGCCGACTTCCTCGCCGCCCAGGTCGCCGGGCGCGGCCGGGACCTCGACGGTACGGGCGTCACGTACACCGCACTGGAGAAGGCCCCTGCCGTCCTGCTGGTCGGATTCGAGGCGGAGGAGGAGGCGCCCGGCGTCTTCCTGCGGCTCCGCAAGGCCTGGCGGGGGCACGGGCAGAAGGTCTTCTCCCTGGCCACGCACGCCACGCGCGGTCTGGAGAAGGCCGGCGGGACGCTGCTGCCGGCAGCCCCCGGCACCGAGACCGAGTGGCTGGACGCACTCGCGAGCAACGTCGGCCTGGAGGACGACGGCGCTCTCGCCGCCGAGGCGCTGCGCGCCGAGGGTGCCGTGATCGTCGTCGGCGAGCGGCTGGCCGCGGTGGCCGGCGGCCTGACCGCCGCCGTACGCACCGCCTCCGCTACCGGAGCGCGGCTGGCGTGGATCCCGCGCCGGGCCGGGGAGCGCGGCGCCATCGAGGCGGGCGCGCTGCCGTCGCTGCTGCCGGGCGGGCGCCCGGCCACCGACCCACGCGCGCGTGACGAGGTCGCCGACGTCTGGGGCGTCGCCGGTCTCCCGCACCGCTACGGCCGTGACACCGGCCAGATCGTGGAGGCCGCCGCGACCGGCGAACTCCAGGCGCTGCTGGTGGCGGGCGTCGAGATCGCCGACCTGCCCGACCCGGCACGCGCGCGTGCGGCACTCGACGAGGTCGGCTTCCTGGTCTCGCTCGAACTGCGGCCGGGCGAGATCACCCGCGAGGCCGATGTCGTCCTGCCCGTGGCCGCGGTCGCCGAGAAGGCCGGCACCTTCCTCAACTGGGAAGGCCGGGTCCGCTTCTTCGAGGCCGCGCTCAAGCCCGACCACATGGCCCGCCGCCTCGCGCCCACCGACGCGCGGGTGCTTCAGATGGTGGCCGACGCCATGGACGTCCACCTCGGACTGCCCGACCTGCGCACCGTACGGGCGGAGATCGACCGGCTCGGCGCCTGGGACGGCCCGCGGGCCACCGAACCCCTGGAGACGGCGGCTTCCCTGCCCCGTCCGGCCGCCGGTGAGGCCGTGCTCGCCGGACACCGGCTGCTGCTCGACCAGGGCGTCCTCCAGCAGGGCGACGAGGCACTCGCCGGCACCCGGCACGCCGCACGCGCGCGTGTGTCGCCCGCGACGGCCGCCGAGGCGGGCGTCAAGGACGGCGACCTCCTCGCGGTGACCGGCCCCCAGGGTGTCGTCGAACTCCCGCTCCAGATCAGTGAGATGCCCGACCGGGTGGTGTGGCTCCCGCTGAACTCCACCGGTGGCGGCGTCGCCTCCGACACCGGGGCGCGGCCCGGCTCCCTCGTCCGCATCGGCCCGGCGACCCCCGCCGGCGAGGCCCCCAAGGAGGTGGAGGCATGAGCCCGTACCTCGCCGCTGAAGACCTCTCGATGTTCGGCCACGACCCGTGGTGGCTGGTCGTCATCAAGGCGGTGTTCTGCTTCGCCTTCCTGATGGTGACCGTGCTGATCTCCATCGTCATGGAGCGCAAGGTCGTCGCCTGGATGCAGCTGCGCATCGGCCCCAACCGGCACGGCCCCTGGGGCATGCTCCAGTCGCTCGCCGACGGCATCAAACTGATGCTCAAGGAAGACGTCATCGTCAAGCGCGCGGACAAGGCGGTGTACGTCCTCGCGCCGATCGTCGCGGCCATCCCGGCCTTCATGGCGATCGCGGTGATCCCCTTCGGCCCGGCCGGCAACGAGATCTCGATCTTCGGCCACCGCACCACGATGCAGCTCACCGACCTGCCGATCGCGATGCTCTACATCCTCGCGGTCGCCTCCGTCGGCATCTACGGCATCGTGCTGGCGGGCTGGAGCTCCGGCTCCACCTACCCGCTGCTGGGCGGCCTCCGCTCCTGCGCGCAGATGATCTCGTACGAGATCGCGATGGGCGCCGCGTTCGCCTCCGTGTTCCTCTACTCGGGGTCGATGTCGACGTCGGCGATCGTCGAGCAGCAGGCCGACCGCTGGTACATCCTGCTGCTGCCGCTCTCCTTCGTCCTCTACATCGTGACGATGGTCGGCGAGACCAACCGAGCGCCCTTCGACATGCCGGAGTCCGAGGGCGACCTGGTCGGCGGCTTCAACACCGAGTACTCGTCGATCAAGTTCGCGATGTTCATGCTCGCCGAGTACGTCAACATGGTGACCGTCTCGGCCGTCGCCACCACGCTGTTCCTCGGCGGCTGGCGGGCCCCCTGGCCGGTCAGCACCTTCTGGGAGGGCGCGAACCACGGCTGGTGGCCCATGCTCTGGTTCACGGTCAAGGTCCAGTTGCTGCTGTTCATGTTCATCTGGATCCGCGGCACGCTCCCACGCGTCCGCTACGACCAGCTGATGAAGCTCGGCTGGAAGGTCCTCATCCCGGTCTCGCTGGTCTGGCTGATGCTCGTCGCCACCGTGCGGGCCTTCAGGAACGAGGGCTACGACTTCGCCGACATCGCCCTCTACGTCGGCGGCGGTGTGCTGGCCCTGCTGGTGCTCTCCTTCGTGGTCGACATGTTCCGCGAGAAGTCGAAGCAGGCCGAGCCGCCGGCCGAGACGCCGGCCGCCTTCGACCCGATGGCGGGCGGATTCCCCGTACCGCCACTGCCGGGACAGGAGCTCCCACCGGTCCCGCGACGCCGCTCGCGCCGTGAGCGGGAGCTGATTGTCAGTGGTGGGCCCGATACTCAGAGTGACGAATCTCTGGGCGGAACTACGGATGGAAAGGAGGCGTCCGATGGCTGAGGAACCGAAGGACACCAAGCCCGGTTTCCAGAACCCGGTGGCCGGCTTCGGCGTGACCTTCAAGGCCATGTTCAAGAAGCGGCTGACCGAGCAGTACCCGGAGCAGCAGAAGACCACGGCTCCGCGCTTCCACGGACGGCACCAGCTCAACCGCCATCCCGACGGCCTGGAGAAGTGCGTCGGCTGCGAACTGTGCGCGTGGGCCTGCCCCGCCGACGCCATCTACGTGGAGGGCGCGGACAACACCGACGAGGAGCGCTACTCGCCGGGCGAGCGGTACGGCCGCGTCTACCAGATCAACTACGCCCGCTGCATCCTGTGCGGCCTGTGCATCGAGGCGTGCCCCACGCGCGCGCTCACGATGACGAACGAGTTCGAGCTGGCCGACTCCAGCCGGGCCAACCTCATCTACACCAAGGAGCAGCTGCTCGCCGGTCTGGAGGAGGACATGGTCGACACGCCCCACGCCATCTACCCGGGCACCGACGAACAGGACTACTACCGCGGCCTGGTCACCGAGGCCGCACCGGGTACGGAGCGCCAGGTCGCCCACTCCAAGGGCGAGGTCGTGCAGGAGGCCGACTCGACCTTCGGCGGGACGGAACCGGCGTCGAAGAAGGTGATCGACCGATGACCACCCAGCTCGCCGCCTACTCCACCTCCACCGGAGAGGCCGTCCAGTTCTGGATCCTGGGCACGATCGCGGTGATCGGCGCCTTGTGCACCATCCTCATGAAGAGGGCTGTGCACAGCGCGCTCTGCCTCGCCGGCACCATGATCATCCTGGCGGTGTTCTACCTCGCCAACGGCGCCTACTTCCTGGGCGTGGTACAGATCATCGTCTACACCGGCGCGATCATGATGCTGTTCCTGTTCGTGGTCATGCTCGTCGGCGTCACCGCGGCGGACTCCCTGAAGGAGACCATCAAGGGCCAGCGCTGGCTGGCCCTGCTGTGCGGGCTCGGCTTCGGCGTCCTGCTGATCGCCGGCATCGGCAACGCCTCCCTCAGCGAGTTCAGCGGCATCGGCCAGGCGAACGCCGGCGGCAACGTGGAGGGCATCGCCGCCCTCCTCTTCACCAGATACGTCTTCGCGTTCGAGATCACCGGCGCCCTGCTCATCACGGCCGCCGTCGGCGCCATGGTGCTCACCCACCGCGAGCGCACAGAGCGCGCCAAGACGCAGCGCGAACTGTCCGAGGAGCGGGTCCGCGAAGGCAAGCAACTGCCGCCGCTGCCGGCCCCGGGCGTGTACGCCCGGCACAACGCGGTCGACATCGCGGGCCTGCTGCCCGACGGCACGCCCTCCGACCTCACCGTCAGCAAGACGCTGCGGGAGCGGGGCCAGATCCGGGACGTGTCGCAGGAGGCGCTCAACGACCTGCGGGCCCTGGAGCAGCGTGCCGAGGAGCGCCTGGAGCGGAAGGCCATCGAGCCGACCACGTTCAAGCGGCCCGAGGAGGCGTCGAAGTGAACCCGGTCAACTATCTGTACCTCGCGGCCCTGTTGTTCACGATCGGCGCCACCGGCGTGCTGATCAGGCGCAACGCGATCGTCGTGTTCATGTGCATCGAGCTCATGCTCAACGCATGCAACCTCGCGTTCGTCGCCTTCTCCCGGATGCACGGCAACCTCGACGGCCAGATCATCGCCTTCTTCACGATGGTCGTCGCCGCCGCGGAGGTCGTGGTCGGGCTCGCGATCATCGTGTCCCTGTTCCGCGCCCGCCACTCGGCCTCGGTCGACGACGCCAGCCTGATGAAGCTGTAAGGGGTCGGAAGAATCGTGGAGAACCTGATTGCGCTGCTGGTGGCGGCGCCCCTGCTCGGAGCGGCGGTCCTGCTGTGCGGCGGACGCCGGCTGGACGCCGTCGGCCACTGGATCGGCACGCTGCTCGCGGCCGCCTCCTTCGTCCTCGGCCTGGTGCTGTTCACCGACATGCTGGGCCAGGACGCCGAACACCGGGTCATGGCCCAGCACCTGTTCAGCTGGATCCCGGTGGAGGGCTTCCAGGCGGACGTCGCCTTCCAGCTCGACCAGCTGTCCATGACGTTCGTGCTGCTGATCACGGGCGTCGGATCGCTGATCCACCTCTACTCCGTCGGGTACATGGAGCACGACGAGCGGCGCCGCCGCTTCTTCGGCTACCTGAACCTGTTCCTCGCGGCGATGCTGCTGCTCGTCCTCGCCGACAACTACCTGCTGCTGTACGTCGGCTGGGAAGGCGTCGGTCTCGCCTCCTACCTGCTGATCGGCTTCTGGCAGCACAAGCCCAGCGCCGCCACGGCCGCGAAGAAGGCCTTCCTGGTCAACCGCGTCGGCGACATGGGCCTGTCCATCGCGATCATGCTGATGTTCCTGTGGTTCGGCACCTTCGCCTTCGGGCCGGTGCTCGGCAGCCACGAGGAGGCCGGGCTCGCCGGAGCCGCCGGTGAGGACAAGCTCACCGCGATCGCGCTGATGCTGCTGCTCGCCGCCTGCGGCAAATCCGCCCAGGTACCGCTCCAGTCCTGGCTCGGGGACGCGATGGAGGGCCCGACCCCGGTCTCGGCCCTCATCCACGCCGCGACCATGGTGACGGCGGGCGTGTACCTGATCGTCCGCTCCGGAGCCGTCTTCAACGGCGCCCCCGACGCGCAGCTCGTCGTCACCATCGTCGGTGCCGTCACGCTCCTGTTCGGTGCGATCGTCGGTTGCGCGAAGGACGACATCAAGAAGGCCCTGGCCGGCTCGACCATGTCGCAGATCGGTTACATGATCCTCGCCGCCGGCCTCGGCCCCATCGGCTACGTCTTCGCGATCATGCACCTGGTGACGCACGGCTTCTTCAAGGCAGGGCTGTTCCTCGGCGCCGGTTCGGTCATGCACGGCATGAACGACGAGGTCGACATGCGCCGCTACGGCGGACTGCGCAAGTACATGCCGGTCACCTTCGTCACCTTCGGCCTCGGCTACCTGGCCATCATCGGCTTCCCGGGCCTGTCCGGCTTCTTCTCCAAGGACAAGATCATCGAGGCGGCGTTCGCCAAGGGCGGCACCGAGGGCTGGATCCTCGGCGCCTGCGCCCTGCTCGGCGCGGCCATCACCGCGTACTACATGACGCGCGTGATGCTGATGACGTTCTTCGGCGAGGAGCGCTGGCGCAACGCCCCGACACCGTCCCCGGCCGAACCGGACGTGGAACCCGCCGCCGAGACCCGCGGCGAGTACACCCCGCCGCACCCGCACGAGTCGCCCAAGGTCATGACGATCCCGATGATCGTGCTGGCCGTCGGGTCGGTGGGCGGCGGTGCGTTCTTCAGCATCGGTGACCGCTTCATGCACTGGCTGGAGCCGATCACCGGACACGACCACGGCCACCCGCCGATCAGCGCCCTCACGGTCACGCTGGCCACGGTCGCCGTGATGGTCCTCGGTGTCGCCGTCGCCTGGGCGCAGTACGGCCGCCGCCCGGTCCCGGCCGTCGCCCCGCGCGGCTCGCTGCTCACCCGGGCCGCCCGGCGCGACCTGCTCCAGGACGACTTCAACCACGTCGTCCTGGTCCGCGGCGGCGAGCACCTCACGCGGTCCCTGGTCTACGTCGACCACACCATGGTCGACGGCGTCGTCAACGGCACGGCGGCCTCGGTCGGCGGCCTCTCCGGGCGGATGCGCAAGCTGCAGAACGGCTTCGCCCGCTCCTACGCGGTCTCGATGTTCGGCGGCGCGGCGGTCATCGTCGCCGCGACCCTGCTGATGAGGGCGGTCTGATACCGATGTCCTTTCCTCTGCTGACAGTGACAGCGGCGCTCCCGGCCGTCGGGGCGATCGCCACGGCCGCCGTACCGGCCGCGAAGCGCACCGCCGCCAAATGGCTGGCGCTGCTCTTCTCGCTCGCCACGCTCGTCCTGGCGATCACCGTCCTGGTGCGCTTCGACCCGGACGGCGACCGCTACCAGCTCACCGAGTCCCACGCCTGGATCGCGGACTTCGGTGTCCGCTACGAACTGGGCGTGGACGGCATCGCGGTGGCGCTGATCGCGCTGACCGCCCTGCTGATCCCCTTCATCATCCTCGCGGGCTGGCACGACGCCGACCCGCTGGAGACCGGCAGCAAGCGCTGGCGGCCGACGCAGGGCTTCTTCGCCCTGATCCTGGCCGTCGAGGCGATGGTGATCCTCTCCTTCGAGGCCACCGACGTCTTCCTCTTCTACATCTTCTTCGAAGCCATGCTGATCCCGATGTACTTCCTCATCGGCGGCTTCGGGGACCGTGCCCACGAGCACGGCGAGAAGGCGGCGGCGACGCAACGGTCGTACGCGGCGGTGAAGTTCCTCCTCTACAACCTGGTCGGCGGTCTGATCATGCTGGCCGCGGTGATCGGCCTGTACGTGGTCGCCGGGAACTTCTCGCTCACGGAGATCGCCGAGGCCCGCGCCAACGGCTCGCTCGACATGGCGACCAGCACCGAACGCTGGCTGTTCCTGGGCTTCTTCTTCGCCTTCGCGGTGAAGGCGCCGCTGTGGCCGCTGCACACCTGGCTGCCCAACGCGATGCAGGAGTCCACCGCCCCGGTCGCGGTACTGATCACGGCAGTCGTCGACAAGGTGGGCACCTTCGCGATGCTCCGCTTCTGCCTCCAGCTGTTCCCGGAGGCCAGTAAGTGGGCGACGCCCGCCATCCTCGTCCTGGCCCTGATCAGCATCATCTACGGGGCGCTGCTCGCGGTCGGCCAGCGGGACATCAAGCGGCTGATCGCCTACGCGTCGATCTCCCACTTCGGCTTCATCATCATGGGCATCTTCGCGATGACCAGCCAGGGCCAGTCCGGGGCGACGCTCTACATGGTCAACCACGGCATCTCGACCGCCGCGCTGATGCTGGTGGCGGGCTTCCTGATCTCCCGGCGCGGCTCCCGGCTCATCGCCGACTACGGAGGAGTGCAGAAGGTCGCCCCGGTGCTCGCCGGCACGTTCCTGATCGGCGGCCTCGCGACCCTCTCCCTGCCGGGACTGGCGCCCTTCGTGAGCGAGTTCCTGGTCCTGGTCGGCACGTTCGCCCGGTACCCGGTGATCGGCATCATCGCCACCTTCGGCATCGTGCTCGCCGCGCTCTACACCCTCGTCCTCTACCAGCGGACGATGACGGGCCCGGTGAAACCGGAGGTCGCGGCCATGCCGGACCTCAGGGTGCGTGAACTCGTGGTCGTCGCCCCGCTGGTCGTACTGCTGATCTTCCTGGGCGTCTACCCGAAGCCCGTCACGGACATCGTCAACCCGGCGGTCAAGCAGACCATGTCCGACGTACAGAAGAAGGACCCCCAGCCCGAGGTGGAGGCGGCCAAGTGAGCGCAACAGCCGTCCACAGCCTGTGGACAACCGCGGCCGAACCGATCACCAAGATCGACGCGCCGAAGTTCGAGTACGGACAGTTGGCGCCCACGCTGATCGTCGTAGGCGCGGCGATCCTCGGGATCCTGATCGAGGCGTTCGTACCGCGCAAATCCCGTTACTACGTCCAGATGTTCGTGTCCGTCGTCGCGCTCGCGGCCGCCTTCGCCGCGGTCGTCGCGCTCGCTGCCGACGGCTACGGCACGACCAAGGCGCGCATCGCGGCGATGGGCGCGATCGCCGTCGACGGACCGGCCCTCTTCCTGCAGGGCACGATCCTGCTGGCGGCCCTGGTCGGCCTGTTCACCTTCGCCGAGCGGCGGCTCGACCCGGTGGTGCACGGCAACCGCGTCGACTCCTTCGCCGCGCAGGCCGCGTCCGTGCCGGGCAGCGAGAGCGAGAAGGCGGCGGTCAAGGCAGGGTTCACCACCACCGAGGTGTTCCCGCTGCTGATGTTCGCCGTCGCCGGCATGCTGATCTTCCCGGCGGCCAACGACCTGCTGACGCTCTTCGTGGCGCTGGAGGTCTTCTCGCTCCCGCTGTACCTGCTGTGCGCGCTGGCCCGCCGCAAGCGGCTGATGTCGCAGGAGGCGGCGGTCAAGTACTTCCTGCTCGGCGCGTTCGCCTCCGCGTTCACCCTGTTCGGCATCGCCCTGCTGTACGGCTACGCGGGCTCGATGTCGTACGCGACGATCGCGCAGGTCGTCGACGGCACGGTCCAGGACGTCAACCCGGCGCTCGCCGACACCATGGGCAACGACGCGCTGCTGCTGGTCGGCGCCGCGCTGCTGGTGATGGGCCTGCTGTTCAAGGTGGGCGCCGTGCCGTTCCACATGTGGACGCCGGACGTGTACCAGGGCGCGCCGACGCCGGTGACCGGTTTCATGGCGGCGGCGACCAAGGTGGCGGCCTTCGGCGCGCTGCTGCGGGTGCTGTACGTGGTCCTGCCGGGCCTGCGCTGGGACTGGCGGCCGGTGATGTGGGCGGTGGCGATCGTCACCATGCTGGGCGGTGCGATCGTCGCGATCACGCAGACCGACATCAAGCGGCTGCTGGCGTACTCGTCGATCGCGCACGCCGGGTTCATCCTCGCGGGTGTCATCGCGACCACGCCCGACGGTGTCTCGTCGGTGCTGTTCTACCTGGCCGCGTACTCGTTCGTGACGATCGGCGCCTTCTCGGTGGTCACGCTCGTGCGCGACGCGGGCGGCGAGGCGACGCACCTGTCCAAGTGGGCGGGGCTCGGCCGGCGTTCGCCGCTGGTGGCGGCCGTGTTCGCGGTGTTCCTGCTGGCCTTCGCGGGCATTCCGCTGACGTCCGGCTTCGCCGGGAAGTTCGCCGTGTTCAAGGCGGCGGCGGAGGGTGGGGCCGCCCCGCTCGTCGTGATCGGTGTGATCTCGTCGGCGATCGCGGCGTTCTTCTACATCCGCGTCATCGTGCTGATGTTCTTCAGCGAGCCACGGCCGGAGGGCCCGACGGTGGCCGTGCCGTCGCCGCTGACGATCACGGCGATCGGGATCGGCGTGGCGGTCACGCTGGTGCTCGGTGTGGCGCCGCAGTACTTCCTGGATCTGGCGGGGCAGGCGGGGGTGTTCGTGCGCTGACGCTCCGCTTGCTGCGAGACAGCGGCCCGGTTCCCCTCAGGGGGTGCCGGGCCGCTGTCCCTCGCGGGGCCGGGTTACTCGCTCTGCTCGTGCCGCGTTTTGATCTTGGTCAGGTCCAGGTCCAGCGCGAAGGGGGCGTCGACCTTCATCCGTTCGCGGAAGATGCCCACGCTGGTGTAGGCGCCCGTGGTCGGTTCCAGCTCGAAGGCGTGGACCGCAGCGCGACCCTTCTCGCTCTCGACGCGCCAGTAGTGGGGGATCTTGGCTCGCGCGTACTTGAGGGGCTTGGTCTCGCGGTCACGGGACACGGAGTCGTCCGATACGACCTCGATGGCCAGAAGAACGGCCTCTGCCGGGAACCGGGTCTGGTCCGGCTCCTTCACCACGTTCCCGCGCACCACGACCACGTCCGGCTCGGGCCTGTTCTGGCGGTCGATGTCAATGGTGAACTCCCGAAAGACCTCGAATTCCGCTGGTGCCAGAGACTGGAGCTGCCACTTGAAGAAGTCAATGGCGCGCTCGTGAAAGATGGTCTGCGGACTCACGAAGACCAGGCTCCCGTCGATCAGTTCCGTGTGCGGAGGCAGATTCGGGAGGCGGTCCAGGTCGTCGGCGGTCCAGCCGCCTTCCGGCGGGGTCGGCCAGCTCGGCGTGGACGCCTTCGGTGCGACGCTCATCAGTGCTCCCATGGGACGGAGTCTCGCCGGGTCTTTCAGACTATCGGGCGGAAACGGGCGGGGTCTCCCGCGAACGTGTGAGCGAGGTTCGTGTCCTTGACGCAGGCGTTCGGGGCGGCCTGTGGATAACTCCGGAGCTGTCGGTGCGGGCGCCTATGGTGGACGCAGTGGTCGAGGCGCGACGCACGGGGGACGGAACGATGGGCGCTACGGGCGGGACGGGTGTGATGACGGAACTGGACGCGGTGACCGGGAACGGGGGCGGTGCGGGCAGCGGCCTCGCCGGGCCGCTCGGCGCCGACGCGAGCGAGGCGCTGGTCGCGCTGCACCGGGTCTTCGGCTACGAGGCCTTCCGCGGTGAGCAGGAAGCCGTCATCGACCACGTCGTGGCGGGCGGCGACGCTGTCGTGCTTATGCCGACCGGCGGCGGCAAGTCGTTGTGCTACCAGATCCCGTCCCTGGTCAGGCCGGGTACGGGTGTGGTCGTCTCCCCGCTCATCGCCCTGATGCAGGACCAGGTGGACGCGCTGCGGGCGCTCGGCGTACGAGCCGGGTTCATGAACTCCACGCAGGACTTCGACGAGCGGCGGATGGTGGAGGCCGAGTTCCTCGCCGGGGAGCTGGACCTGCTGTACCTGGCGCCGGAGCGGCTGCGGCTTCAGAACACCCTCGACCTGCTCTCACGCGGGAAGATCTCCGTCTTCGCGATCGACGAGGCGCACTGCGTCTCCCAGTGGGGCCACGACTTCCGGCCCGACTACCTGTCGCTGTCGCTGCTCGGCGAGCGCTGGCCGGAGGTACCGCGGATCGCGCTCACGGCGACGGCCACGCACGCCACGCACCAGGAGATCACCGAGCGGCTGAACATGCCGTCGGCCCGGCACTTCGTGGCGAGCTTCGACCGGCCCAACATCCAGTACCGGATCGTGCCGAAGGCGGACCCGAAGAAGCAGCTGCTGAGCTTCCTGCGCGAGGAGCACGCGGGCGACGCGGGCATCGTCTACTGCCTGTCGCGCAACTCGGTCGAGAAGACCGCCGAGTTCCTCAGCCGCAACGGCATCGAGGCGGTGCCGTACCACGCGGGCCTGGACTCGGGTACGCGCGCGGCCCACCAGTCCCGCTTCCTGCGGGAGGACGGCCTGGTCGTGGTGGCGACCATCGCCTTCGGCATGGGCATCGACAAGCCGGACGTACGCTTCGTCGCCCACCTCGACCTGCCCAAGTCGGTCGAGGGCTACTACCAGGAGACGGGCCGGGCCGGCCGCGACGGGCTGCCCTCGACGGCCTGGATGGCCTACGGGCTGAACGACGTCATCCAGCAGCGCAAGCTGATCCAGTCCGGCGAGGGCGACGAGGCCTTCCGGCGCCGGGCCCAGGCCCACCTGGACTCGATGCTGGCGCTGTGCGAGACGGCCCAGTGCCGCCGGGGCCAGCTCCTCGCCTACTTCGGCCAGGACCCGGACCCGTCCGGTTGCGGCAACTGCGACACCTGCCTGACCCCGCCGGAGACCTGGGACGGCACCATCGCGGCGCAGAAGGCGCTGTCGACGGTGGTCCGGCTGCAGCGGGAGCGCGGGCAGAAGTTCGGCGCGGTGCAGATCGTCGACATCCTGCTGGGCAAGCGGACCGGCAAGGTGATTCAGTTCGACCACGACCAGCTGTCGGTGTTCGGCATCGGCGACGAGCTGACCGAGGGCGAATGGCGCGGTGTGATCCGGCAGTTGCTGGCCCAGGGGCTGCTCGCGGTCGAGGGCGAGTACGGCACGCTGGTGCTGACCGAGGCGAGCGGAGAGGTGCTGCGGCGGGAGCGGGAAGTGCCACTGCGGAAGGAGCCGAAGAAGCCGGTGACCTCCCGGTCGGGGGCGTCGGGATCGTCGGGCTCCGGGCGGGGCGAGCGCAAGGCCAAGACGGCTGCGGCAGAGCTGCCCGAGGAACTGCTGCCGGCCTTCGAGGCGCTGCGCGCCTGGCGCGCCGAGCAGGCTCGCGAGCAGGGCGTCCCGGCGTACGTCATCTTCCACGACGCCACGCTGCGGGAGATCGCCACGGTGTGGCCGAACTCGGTGGCCGAGCTCGGTGGGATCAGCGGGGTGGGCGAGAAGAAGCTCGCGACGTACGGGGAGGGTGTGCTGGAGGTCCTCGCGTCACTGGGCGGGCCGCAGGGCGCGGCTCCGGTGGCCGGCTCGGCTGCGGTGGCCGGCTCGACGGTGGCTGAGGCGCCCGGCCAGGACCCGGGCGGACCGGAGGATTGGCCGGAGCTGGACGGGGAGCCGGAGCCCGACTGGATATAGGGCCGAGCTCCCGCTGGGGCAGGGGCAGGGCATCGGCAGAGCTGGGCGTTGGTCCGGCCTGGGCATTGGCCTGCGCTCCCGGCCGGGGCATCGGCAGGGCTGGGCGTCCGCCCGCCTGGCCTGGGCGTCGGCCTGCGCTCCCGGCCGTGCCGCGCAGCGGGTCGCCACAGTGCCGTGCCGCGTACGCCCTGTCGTAGCCGTACGGGCCTGGGAGCCCGGCGCCGGGAAAACGCGCGGTGCGGGGCAGCCGGCGGGTGAGGGGGCGGCCCCGCAGCTCCACGACCGCGGAGGCGCGGCCCAGCCGAGCCCGCCGACGGTGACCATGCCGGCGCCACCGGCCGCCCGGGCCGGTAGGGCTACGACAGGGCGGTCAGCCCCGGCGCGAACACGATCAGCAGGGGCAGCAGCGGTACCAGCGCGGCCGTGGTGGTCGTCAGGGCCCGGTGCCGGCGGCCCAGCCGGGGCGGCGGTTCCAGGAGCCGGTCGACCCGCTCGCCCAGCAGCCGGTGGCTGGAGGCGCAGGACAGGACGCCGCGGTGCTGGTTGAGCTCGATCAGGGCCAGGGCCGTGGTCAGGTGGCCGCAGCGGCGGGAGGCCGTGTCGTCGGCGGCCAGTTCGACCAGGCGGTGCGTCTGGTCGCAGAAGTGGGCGAACAGCGGGATGCGGGGGAAACCGGTGGCCAGGGCGGTGGACAGGTGCAGTAGCCAGTCGTGGCGGGCGCGGGCGTGGCCGCGCTCGTGGGTGAGGACGGCGTCGAGCTGGTGGTCCGTGAGGCGGTGCAGCGCGCCCGTGGTGACGATCAGCTGGGGCGGGTTGCCGGGCATCCACCAGGCGTCGGGGTATTCGTCCTCCAGGACCAGGAGGGGGCCGCGGGCGGCGGGCAGTCCGGCCGGCAGGTCGGGGGCGCGTTCGCGGAGGTGGGCGCGAGCCTGGCCGCGACGCCGGCGCGCCTCGACGAGTTCACGCGCGAGCATCGCGGTCGTCCAGGCGGCACCGCAGGCCAGCAGCAGGGTGAGGGCGGCGGCCCACGGCGGGGTGGTGGACAGGTCGTACGCCGCCGTCACCGCGGGCGGAGCCGGCGCGAAGAGCTGGGCGCGGACCGTGCCGAAGACGGCGGCGGCGCCCAGGGCGAGTGCCGTCACGCAGCACAGCAGGACCGTGGCGACCAGGCACTGCCACACCCACAGCGCGACCACCGGCTCCCGCTCGGGCCAGGCGGCCCGGGTGAGCGCACGGGGAACGGGTACGGCGGCCGTCACGGCGACAACGCTCAGCAGGAGCAGGCAGACGGTCATTGCCACGGGCTCCGGTTCCTGGTCGGAAGAAGGGCGGCTACGGGTCGTGCGGGGGAGGGCGGCTGATGTGCGCACCGGTGACGCGGTTGACGTACGCACCGACGAACGCGCCGAACGTGCCGTGCACAGCGCGCGTGCGGGCACACCGCCCGACGCCCAGTATGACGGTGCCGGGCGGTGTGAGTCAGGGTTCCAGCGGCATCGGAAGCGCCGGGAGGGGCGAGTGTCGGCCAGATCCGGGTCGTGGAGCGCCGTCAGGCCGGCACCACCCGCCCCGTCACCTCGCCCAGTCCCACTCGCACACCGTCCGGCCCCGGCGCCCAGGCCGACAGGGTCACCACGTCGCCGTCCTCCAGGAACGTCCGCTTGCCGTCGGGGAGTTCGAGCGGGTCGCGGCCGTTCCAGGTCAGTTCCAGGAGGGAGCCGCGCTCGCGATCCGCCGGGCCGCTGACCGTGCCCGAGCCGTACAGGTCGCCGGTGCGCAGGGAGGCGCCGTTGACGGTCATGTGGGCCAGCTGCTGGGCGGCCGTCCAGTACATGGTGGAGAAGGGCGGCTCGGAGACGACGTGGCCGTTCACGGCGACGGTGATCCGCAGGTCGTAGCCGCCGGGTTCCTCGTCGCCGTCGTCCACGTAGGGCAGCAGCTCGTGCGTCCGGGCCGGCGGGGCCACCCGGGCGTCCTCCAGGGCGTCCAGCGGGGTGATCCACGCCGACACCGACGTGGCGAAGGACTTGCCGAGGAACGGGCCGAGCGGGACGTACTCCCAGGCCTGGATGTCGCGCGCGGACCAGTCGTTGAGGAGGCAGAGTCCGAAGACGTGCTCGCGGAAGCCGTCGAGGGACACCGGCTCGCCCATCCGGGACGGCACGCCGACCACGAAGCCGACCTCCGCCTCGATGTCCAGGCGGACGGACGGGCCGAAGACGGGAGCCGGGTCCGTGGGCGCCTTGCGCTGGCCCGCGGGGCGTACGACGTCCGTGCCCGAGACGACGACCGTGCCGGAGCGGCCGTGGTAGCCGATCGGCAGGTGCTTCCAGTTGGGGGTCAGGGAGTCCTCGGCGTCGGGGCGGAAGATCCGGCCGACGTTCCGGGCGTGGTTCTCGGACGCGTAGAAGTCGACGTAGTCCGCGACCTCGAAGGGGAGGTGCAGGGTCACCGAGGACAGGGGGTGGAACATCGGTGCGACGGTCTCGCGGTGGGACGGCACGGTCACCCATGCCGTCAGCGCCCGGCGTACGTCCGACCAGGCCGTGCGGCCCGCGGCCAGCAGCGGGTTGAGGGTCGGCCGCGCGAGCAGGGAGGCGTACGGGGAGCCGAGCGCGTGGGCCGCCGCGCCGGCGTCCAGTACGTGGTCGCCGAGCCGGACGCCTACGGTCCGGTGGGAGGAGCCGGGGAGGGAGAACACGCCGTACGGCAGGTTGTGCGGACCGAAGGGGTCGCCCTCGGGGACATCGAAGGGGGGCATCGGGTGCTGCCTCGCTTTCGGGTGTGCCGTGTCGTCGCCACGTGTTCGTGGTCGTGCCACACGTTACGGGTGGCACACCGGTCCTGGGCAGTGTCCGAGGAGGCGATACGGGCGAACGGGGCAGGTGGGCCCGGGTGGGACCGGACGGTGCGACTCCGGCGCGGCGGACGGGACGCCGCATTCGTGCGTGCCGGAAGTTATCCACAGGACGCGACGCAATCTTGACGGAGCGGTGCGAACGGGGCGACTCTGGGCGGGTGCCGGAAGGCCTCGGGGAGGGGGCGTTCCGACGGCACACCAGGGGGGCGGATGGCCATTGGGGAGGCCGGTCCGGGCTCGGTACGGCGTGGTTCGCAGCTCAAGCGGCTGGAAGAGACCATGCGCGTGCGGCTCGGCCGGGAATGTGTGTATGTACCGTCGTGCCGTTTCGGGCTGTACGTGGCGCTGCGCCACTGGTGCCCGCCCGGCGGCCGGGTGCTGATGTCGCCGGTCAACGACGACGTCATCTTCTTCGTCGTGCTCGCGGCCGGACTGCGTCCGGTGCAGGCGCCGTTGAACCCGCTCGACGCGTCCATCGACATCGATGCCGTGCCGGACGAGACCTGGAGATCGGTGTCGGCCGTGCTCACGACGAACCTGTACGGGAATCCTGACCCGGCGCCGCGCCTCAGGCAGAAGTGCGACGCGCTGGGGATCCCGCTGTTCGAGGACGCGGCGCACGCCATCGGCAGCCGCGTGGGGGACCGGCCGGTCGGGGCGTGGGGCGAGGCCTCCGCGTTCAGCCTGTCCAAGCACGTCGGGGCGAAGGCCGGGGGCATGCTCTCCCTCGCCGACCCGGGGCTGCGGGACGCGGTGGAGAAGACCTGCGCGGGACTGCTCACGTCGCGCCGACCGGGCTCCGAACTCGCCTACGCGATCCGGCCGTACGCGGAGGCGGCGGTGCGAGGGCTGCGGCTGCGGCGCGCCGCCTGGGCCGCGATCCGGCTGCTGGGGCTGGCCGACCGCGAGGAGATCCGGATGCCGCTGCGCCCGGACGAACTCGCGCGGGCCGCCCGCCGGGTGCCCGGGCTCGACGCCCACCACCCCTGGGTACGCGTCGACATGCACGACTACCGCCAGGAGTCCGGCCGGCTGCGGCTGCGTCGCATCGGGCGCAAGCTCGACCGGCTGGACGACGTGCTGGACGCCTGCCGGGCGGGCACGGAACTGCTGCTGTCCACGCCCTGGGCCAAGCCGCGTGACGCGTACGGCACCCAGCCGTTGTTCCGCGTCCCGCTGTTCGTGGCGGACCGGGACGCGGCGATCGCGGCACTGGCACGGCAGGGCGTCGTCGTCGGCTACCTCTACGACCCGCCCCTGGACGACTACGCCGGCGCGGAGTTCACCGACCCCTCACCGGCCCCCGAAGCGGCCCGCTGGTTCGCGCGGCACGCGCTGCCCGTGGACCCGCTGCGGGCCCGGACGGTCGTCGAGGTGCTTCAGCGGTTTGGGGCACGGCCGGTCGAGGCACCGGGAGAACCACCCCGCAGCAGGCCGGAACCGGGAGGGCTGGGTCAGTCCCGTGGCTGAGATCCAGGTGCACGAGCCCGCCACCACGCGCGCCGACGGCGGCGGACCGAAGCCTGCCGCCGCCGACGAGCACACGCACGACTCGCTGTTCAAGAACGCCTACTTCCTCATGCTCAGCACCGGCGTCTCCGCCGTACTGGGCCTGGGATTCTGGCTGGTGGCCGCCCGCTACTACTCCGAGGAGGCCGTCGGCCAGGGTTCCGCCGCCATCGCCGCGATGCGGCTGCTCGCCAGCATCACGGCGACGACGATGATCGGCGCCGTGGTCCGTTTCGTCCCGCGCGCGGGACGGGAGACCGGACGCCTGGTGTGGGGCACGTACGCGGCCAGTTCGCTGATCGTGGCGCTCGCCGCCGCCGTCTTCCTGCTCACGCTCGACGCCTGGGGAGCGTCGTACGCCCCCCTGGGCACGCCCATGGCGGGCGCGGTGTTCGTCGCGGCGTGCGTGGCCTGGGCGCTGCTCACGCTCCAGGACGGGGTGCTCACCGGTTTGCGCAAGGCGGAGTGGGTGCCGGCCGGGAACGCGGTGTTCTCGGTCGGGAAACTGGCCCTCCTGGCCGTCTTCGCCGGCACGCTGCCCGTCCTCGGCATCTTCGTCTCCTGGGCGGTGGCGATCGCCTTCTCCACCCTGCCGCTGGGCTGGCTGATCTTCCGCCGGCTCATCCCGCGCCAGGCCGAACTCGAGCGCGAGAAGGAGCCCCCGAAACTCCGCGACATGGGCCGCTTCCTGGCGGGGGACTCGCTGGGCGCGCTGTTCAGCCTGGCGATGATCAACCTGCTGCCGGTGATGGTCGCGGTCCGCTTCAGCGCCGCGGAGAACGGCTACTTCTACGTGGCGTACACCGTCGGCGGCACGATGGAGTTCATGGCCATCAACATGGCCTCGTCCCTCACCGCGCACGCCTCCCACGACCCGCGACAGCTCGCCGACGGCGTCCGGGGCGCCCTGCGGCGCATGACGCTGCTGCTGGTCCCGGTCGTGCTGGTGCTGGTCCTCTTCGCCCCCTACATCCTCACGCCCTTCAGTCCGGACTACGCCGAGCACGGCTCGACCGTGCTGCGGCTGCTCGCCCTCGGCGCGCTGCCGCGGGTCGTGGTGGAGTTGTACATCGGCGTACTGCGCGTGCAGGGGCGCACTGGTGTGCTCGCCGCCCTCCAAGGCGCCATGTGCGCCCTGGTGCTGGGCAGCGCGGCCGTGCTGTTCACCCCGGCCGGGATCGCGGGCGCCGGCTGGGCGGTGCTGCTGAGCATGACGCTGATCGCCGTGGTCTCCACGGCCGGGCTGCGAGTGGCACTGCGGCACGACGGCAGCGCTCCCGCGGCCCGTACGCCCGCCGATTCCTCCCATCCCTCCTACGGCACCCGCTGGGCGAAACTGAACGCCACCGCCGGGTACGGCACGACCTGGGCCCGACGGGCCGCGCACCAGCCCAAGGACGGCGACGAGGACACGGTCACGTTGTTCATAGGGTGCCCCGGATACGAACGCGAGGCGCTCCAGGCGGACACGCTGGCGCTGATCGTGCGGCCGCATCACCCGGACGGGCAGCAGCATCCGGACGCCGCGGAGAAGGGGGCGAGCGCCGAGGCCGTCGAGACGGCGGATACGAGCGAGGACCGAGACAGTCACGGGGAGCCGAGAGCACCCCAGCGCGCGGGAACCGCCGACTACGAGGACACCGCCGGGTACGAGAGAACCGCCGAGGCCGAGGACGAAACCCGGGAGCGGCGGCTGAGAGGCGCCCTCTGGAGCCTGCTCGGCGTCGCCACCGTCTTCTTCTGGGCGCCGTTGCGCGACCTGCCCTGGCTCGACGGTGCCACCCAAGCGGCACTGACGGGGCGTCAGCTGCTGGAGGGCCTGCCGTTGCCGTCGCTCACCGCGGGAGGCCTGCTGCTCGTGGTGTTCGTCGCCGCCATCACGCTGTGCACCCGGCGCGACCCGTGGCTGCCCGGCACGGCGCTGTACGCCGCCCTGCTCGCCCTGTACGCCGCACCGGTCGCGCTCGGTCGGGAACCGCGGCCGGTGGACGGGGCGTTGTATGTGAAGACGGCCGGCTTCCTCGCGGACGCGGTGGGGCTCGACGGGCCCGAGCCGCTGCTTCGCTGGGCGCCGCCGGTCTGCCAGCTGCTGTGTCTCGTACCGCTGTGGCTGCTGCTCGCGAGCGCGGGCGGACGGCTGACGTGGCCGGGGCGCTGGGGGGTTCTGTATCTCGTCGCGGTCGGCGGCTGGGTGTGGCGTGCGGCGCTCGCACCGGTCGCGCCGCCCCTGCTCGCCGTACTTGTCGTACTCGTCCTGCTCCTGCCGGTCTGCCGCCGCGCCGCGTCGGCCATGGGGCTGGCGCACCGCAGAAGTCCGAACGGCCGACCCAGCGCCTGATCAAGCTCCAGAGCCGAACAGAGCCACCAGAGCCGAACCGCCAGGGGGGAACCACCGTGCGTCCGCCAGTAACTCCGAGGGAGAGATCCACGCCAGAACCCACACCCGCACGGGACGGCGCGAGCACCCCCGGCAGCAGCCCCGAAGCCTCCAGCCAGTCCGCCAGCCCCTCCTCCTCGGAGTCGTCGAGCCCCGCCCATGAGCCCGTGACGGACCTGTCCGACCTGCCCCCTGCCCGGTCGGGGCGGCGCGCGCCGGCCTGGCCCGGCGTTCCGCTGCTCGTCGCGCTCGCCCTGTGGGCGTACGCCATGCGGCACACCGACGTCTCGCGGCTCGACGACTACGGGCTGGTCACCGCGCTGCACCCGACCTTCTGGGCCGGCCTCGTGGCGCTCACCACCGGCTTCTGGTTCACGGTCCGCGATCCGCGCCGGCCGGGTGCCTGGGCGGCTGCGTACGTCCTCGGGCTGCTGGTGATGGAGCGGGCCACGCAGGCCGTGCTCTACCCGACCCCGCTGTACGCCTGGGCGTGGAAGCACGAGGCGGTCATCGACCATCTGCTGACGGCAGGCGGTCTGCAAACGGCCGACCAGGTCGGCGACATGGCGGTGTACGACCAGTGGCCCGGCTTCTTCGCCGCGCAGGCCGCCCTGATGCGGCTGCTGGGCGTGGACTCGGCGGCGATGTTCATGGCCTGGTGGCCCTTGGCCTCCAGCCTGATGCTGCTGCTCCCGCTGCTGCTGATCTACCGCACCTTCACGGAGGACCGGCGGCTGATCTGGACCGCCGTCTGGCTCTTCTACGTCGCCAACTGGGTCGGGCAGGACTATTTCTCCCCCCAGTCCGTGGCCTACGCGCTGCACGTCGGCGTCCTGGCCCTGGTCCTGCGCCGCTTCGGCCGGTCCGCCGGGCGACGTGGGCGGCCCCGGCAGGCGGTGTGGACGGTGGTGCTCACCGTCATGCTCGTGGCGATCGTCATCTCCCACCAGCTCACCCCGGGCATGCTGGTCGTCTGCCTGATCGCCCTGTGCCTCAGCCGCCGCTACCGCGACTGGGTCCCGGCGGTCACGACCGTCGTGATCTTCCTGGCCTGGTGTCTCACGGCCGCGCTGCCCTTCCTGTCCGCGGCGATGCCGGACATGATCCGCTCCGTCGGTGACGTCGGCGCCAATGTGGAGACGGGATACGGCGCCACGCCGACCGGCGCCGGAGCGATAGCGACCTCCTGGGCGGCCCGGCTGCTGTCCGGCTCCGTCCTGCTGCTCGCGGCCGTCGGCGTCCTGCGCCAGCGGGTGCTGCGGCACCGGGCCCGGCCCCTGGTGCTGATCGCGGCGGCCCCGCTGCCGATGTTCGCGGCGAGCAGCTACGGCAGCGAGATGATCTTCCGGGTGCTGTTGTTCATGCTGCCCGGCGCCGCGTTCTTCGCCGCCGCCGCGCTGCTGCCCAAGGTCCGTACGCTGGCCGCCGACGCCGCGGCGAAGGAGGCCGGCAGCCGGCAGGCCGCCCCCGTGAAGGCCCGCGGACGAGGGCTCGGCGCGTGGGTGGGGCTGGCCGCACTGCTCGGCGGAACCCTGGCTTTCGTCCCGGCCTACTCGGGCAAGGACCGGATCAACTACTTCCCGCCGCAGGAAGTGGCCCTCGTACGACAGCTCTTCGACCAGGCGCCCGACGGCTCGCTCGTCGTGGCCGCCAACCGCAACTACCCGCTGGCGTACGCCTCCTACTGGAGCGTCGACCACTACTGGTTCCTCGACGACGCCCGCAGCCACGTCGACCGGATCGTCAAGAACCCGGCCGGCACCCTCGCCAGTGACATGGCCGGGGTGGAGCGGCCGGCCCGGGCCTACTTCCTGCTCACGCAGGGGCAGTTGGCCAACTCCGAGATGAACGGACAGCTCGACAAGACGCAGCTGGACCGCATCCAGAAGTCCGTCGCCGCCTCACCACGGTTCCAGCTCGTGGCGGAGAACAGCGCCGGATGGCTCTACGTACTGAAGCAGGCGCAGGGAGCGCAGCGATGACACCGCAGGAACTCGTGGTCCGGATGCTGCCGCCGTTCGGCGGCTGGCTCGCTCTCGCCGCGCTCGCGCTGCCCGGCGGATCGCCGCTGCGGGGCGCCGCCGTCGCCCTCTTCCTGGCGGCGGGCCCGGGCGCGGCCGTGGTCAGAGTCTGCGCCCCCGCGCTCAGGGCGCGGCCCGCCGAAGGGCCCGTCGAGCGCCGGGACCCGGACTTCGCCCGCCACTCCGACCTGCTGGAGCGGCTGATGCTGATGCTGTTCCTGAGCATCGGCGCCGTGATGCTCGTCGCGACCGTGCTGATCGCCACGCACACCTTCAGCGCGCAGCGGGTGCTGCTGACGCTGGCGCTGCTGACCACACTCGCCGCGTTCTGTCCGCCGCTGCGCGCCTCCCCGCCGCCGAGGACGACTCCGAGGACACCGAAGGGTTCTGCTCAGTGAGGTTCAACCGTCCCCACCGTCCCTTTCGCCGCAAGCCGACCACGACCGGACAGCACCGCAGGAGGCCACAGCCGCACGAGGGGCAGCCGTCCGCCGGCCCGTTCGCATCGAGCCGGCGCCGTCTGCTGATCACATCCGCCACGATCGTCAGCGCCGTCCTGGTCGCCGGACTCACCCTCCGGAACGCCTCCGGGCCGGACCCGGGAGCCGCCGGTTCCAAGGCGGACTGCCGCCCCACGGCGCTCCTGGAACCGCCCTGCGGCGCCTGGTTCGGGGCGTTCGTGCCGCACGAGCGGGACGACCTGCCGGAGAAGGTCCGCGCCTACGAGAAGCGCGTCGGCCGGGAGCTCGACATCGTGTACACGTACCACGACATGTCCCTGCCCGAGGGCACCCGCCGGGAGGGCCAGCTGCTCACCCCGGAGGAACAGCGCGTCGGCGAGGACCACCTGCTGCTGCTGTCCTGGGAGAGCAAGTGGTGGGGCGGCACGAAGCAGCAGCAGCCGACCTGGAAGCAGATCGCCTCCGGCGAGCTGGACGAGGCCGTCATCGACGTCCAGGCGAGGCGCATCAAGGACTACGGCAAGAAGGTGTTCCTCTCCTTCGACCTGGAGATGGACACCCGCACCCCGGACAACGGCACCCCCGCCGAGTACGTGAAGGCCTACCGGCACATCCACGACCGGTTCCGCGAACTGGGCGTCGGCAACGTGGTGTGGACGTGGATCACCACCGGCTACCTCGACCACGCCGACGAGATGAAGCGGATGTATCCCGGCGACGAGTATGTCGACTGGATCGGCTACAACCAGTACAACTACTACCGCTGCCACAAAACCGGCTGGCTCACGTTCGCGCAGACACAGCACGCCGCGCACGACTGGATCCGTAAGAACATCTCCGACGACAAGCCGCTGATGCTCTCCGAGTTCGGCACCGCCGCGGACTCGGCCCGCCCGCAGCGGCAGGCCGAGTGGTACGCGCAGGTGCCCGGCGTGCTGAAGGGCCTCAAGGGCGTCAAGGCCGCCCTCCAGTGGAACTACCGCGACCCCGGACCGCACTGCAACCTGGCCCTGGCGAACGACGCGGCCTGGGACAGCCTGCGCAAGGCGGTCGCCGACCCGTACTTCAACCAGCCGCTCAAGTAACTCGGGCAGGGATCAGCCCGCGAACTCGGGCCCGCGCACCACCGCGCGGGCCCGCCGGTACCACCGCCACGCGATCGTCTTCGGCCCGTCCCGGTACGGCGCGACCCGCGCGCCCGCACCCGCCAGCCAGCCCTCGACGTCGGCGACGGTGTGGGTACGCCGGACGATGAGCCGGGCGAGGCGGTAGCGCTCGTCGCGGTCGGAGCTGAGCGCGTGCCGTACGGCGGTCGCCGTCTCGTAGCCGGCCCGGGCCGACATCGCCCGCACACGCGGGCTGTTGTAACCGTGCGGATAGGCGAGATGGCGGACCTCGTGCCCGAGGGCGTCCTCCAGCACGGCCTTCGACGAGCGCAGTTCGTACGCCAGGTCCTTGCCGGACAGGGTGTCGAGCTGCGCGTGCGTGACCGTGTGGCTGCCGATCTCCATGCCGTAACGTTCCAGCTCCGCCGCCCGGTCCAGGGTCATCATCGGCGCGGGCGGCAGCAGACTGCGGCCGCCCGGGGCGATGGCGCCGGTGGTGAGATAGGCGGTGGCGGGCAGCGCCCGCTCGGCCAGCGCCTCGGCGGTGGGGCCGGGCAGATCGGCGAAGCCGTCGTCGAAGGTGAGCAGCACGGGGCGGGGCGGCAACGGTGCGCGCCCGGCCAGATGATCGGCGATCGTGCTGATCGTGACGGGCGTACGGCCGCTGCGGACCACGGCGTCGAGATGCGCGGCGAACTGCTTCGGCGTGACCGTGAACTCGGCGATCCAGCTGGGCGGATCGTCCATCACGGAGTGGTACAGGAAGACCGGGATGGCCGGGGAGCGGACCGGACCCGGGGGCGATATCGGCCCCTCACCGTCCCGCGTACCCCGCTCCGCCCGGCCTCTGCCGTCCCCCTGCCCCTCACCACGCGTACGTGCAGACGTCCTCATCTCGCCCCCTCAACACGCGCGCGCAGCGCCCGCCGCGCACGCAGATAGCCGACGGGCCCGTAGACCATCCCCCTGCGCTGCAACCGCGACAGCCGCCGCGGCCACGGATGCGTCCGCACGTCGTGGTCGCCCGGCGCCCCGCCGCCCTCCGTCTCGCGCACGGCGGTCAGCGTGCGGGCGTGGGCGAGGCCCCGGGGCAGCCGCGCGAGGAACGCCGGCAGCAGCGCGGGGCGGTTCACGAGCACCGCGGTGAGATAGGCGGTGAGTCCTGCGCCGTAGCCGTACGCCTGGGTCTCCAGGTCCCGCCAGGTCTCCCGGTGGTGGTGCCACACCAGGGCGTACGGGGTGTAGCGCAGCCGGTGGCCCTCGGCGAGGACGCGGACGAAGCCGTAGAGGTCGTCGCCGCCCCGGGCGGCCGTGCCGGCACCGGTGGCCGGGTCGAAACCGCCGACGGACCGCAGGGCGGCCGTCCGGAAGGCCATGTTGGCACCGGAGCCGAACCGCCCCGCCGTGAACGGGAACAGCGGTTCGTCTCCCGGCGGACGCGCCGGGTCGTACGTCCTTGGAGTGAAGCCTTTCGCGAAGCCGCCGTGGCTCTCCAGCAGCACCTGGGCCGGGGTGGTCAGCCGCGCGGGCAGGATCAGCCCGGTGCTGCACCCGAGTCCCGGGTCGGCGGCGAAGGGCGCGGTCAGCTCGCTCAGCCAGCGCGGGTCGGCGACCACGTCGTCGTCGGTGAAGGCGACCACCTCGCCCCGCACGGCCGCGAGCCCCGTGTTGTGCGCGACCGCGAGGCCGGGCACCGCCTCGCAGACGTACCGCACGCGCTCGGCGTACTTCCGCTCGACCAACTCCCGCGTCTCGCTCGTCACGGGAGCGTTGTCCACGACGACGATCTCGAACCGCGGATGGTCCTGTTCCAGCAGCGAGTCCAGCGCCCGGGCCAGCTGTCCGGCACGCTCCCGGGTGGCGATGACGACACTCGTGTACGGCGGTTCACCGGCTGCTCCGGGTCCACGAGCCTGCGCGGGCCCCGGCGCACACTCCGCCCGCGCCCGCGCCGCGAGCACGGACTTCGCATCCGCCCCCTCCGGCACCCGCCCGAGCAGCGTCCCCACGGGCCGCCCACCCTGTCTGACCAGCACGAACACCTCGCCGTGCGTCACCGGCGGACTCCCCGGGCCCGGTCTGAGCACCGCCTCGTCACCGTCGAGGTCCAACTCGGCGACCTGCACCGCCCCGATGTCCAGGAACCGCCGTATCTCCTCCTGCGCACGTGCCGAACGGGTCATGCGCCCTCCCCCCTCGTCGTCAGGTACGGCGCAGCCGAGCCGCGCCCTTCAGGGTCCGCGTGGCCAGCGACGCGAGCCGTGGCCTGCCGCGGACGAAGCTGTGCGCGCGGCGCGCCGGCTCGCGGCTCAGCCAGTGCAGTGCCGCGCCCACTCCCGGACGCGTCACCGCACCCTCGTACACGGGCAGTTCGCCCGTCTTCAGCGCGTCCTTGTACTCGGCCGCGCCCCGCCCCAGGTCGAGCATGCCGATGCCCTCGGCGGCCGCCGCCTCGGCCATGCGCAGGTGCAGCACCAGACCCGGTGAGTACTTCGCGAATTCCGGGTCGTAGGCCGGGAACCAGCAGGCCAGGACCGAGGCGGAGCGCAGCCCGAAGTGCGCGGCCAGCGGCCGCTGCCCGGCGTACAGCACGGACAGCGTGCCGCTGCACTCCGGCGCCCGGGTCTGGGCCAGCCGCCCCACGAGCCGGGTGATCCACTCCCGGGCGAACCGGTCACGGCGGCCCGTCCTGCGGTACTGCGCCGACTTCCACTCCATCAGCGTGCGCAGCGCGGCCGGATCGCGCTCGTCGAAGACGAACCGCAGCTCGCCGACCTGCCGGCCCAGCCTGCGCTCCTTGGCCAGGGTGGTCTTCAGGAACTTCGGCGACTGGGCGCGCAGCACCGACTCGTACGTCTCGTAACCCTTCTCCACGTCGATGACGTAGGTGGCGTGCTCCTCGGCCGCGTACCGGACGAACAGCCGCTGCTCGGCCTCGAGGTTGTCGAAGGCGAAGCTCGACAGCGCGCAGGCCCGCAGCAGTTCACCCGTGTCCGGATCGAGTCCGGGCCGCAGGATCGCGCCCTGCGCGTCCGAGACGCCGAGCCCGATCGCCCGGCCCTGCCCCAACGGGCCCCGCTCATGGGGCAGGAAGCCGCCCGGCTCCAGCCCCTCGTACACCACCGCGACCCGCGCCTGCGGCCTCACCAGGCCGACGGCTTCGGTGAACTCCGGTTCCATGAAGGGGTTGCGCGGTGTCTCCGACGCCGCGCGCAGCGCGCGCCAGCGCTCCTTCTCCCCCTCGCCGAGCTCCCCGGGCCGAGCCACACGTATGCGCCCACTGCTCAACCTGACCCCCCGATCAAGTCCCCCCTGGACACTTGGAAGGTACCGCCCGAGACGGCCCCACGGGTAGGTAGCGGACCATGTTGTTGCCAACTGGTGCAGAGGCCTTCAACCGGGCAATCGGCGTCCGCCGCACGGTGAAACGAAAGGGCGCGCTGTCCGTATTCTCTGATCATGGCCGCACCCATCGCATATTCACTCATCGCCACCGACCTGGACGGGACGCTGCTGCGCGGCGACGACACCCTGTCCGACCGGTCCCTCGCCGCGCTCGCGCGGGTGGCGGACGCCGGTGCCCAGCACCTCGTGGTGACGGGCCGGCCGGCGCCGAGAGTGCGGCCGCTCCTGGACGACCTCGGCTGTACGGGGCTCGCGGTGTGCGGGCAGGGCGCGCAGGTGTACGACGCCGGCGCGGACCGGCTGCTGTGGTCCATCACCCTGGACCGGGAGCTGGCCGAGACCGCCCTCGGCAAGATCGAGGCCGAGGTGGGGCAGGTGTACGCCGCGGTCGACCAGGACGGGGTCGACGGGCTCACGCTCATCGAGCCTGGCTATCTCATGCCGCACCCGACCCTGCCCGCCGTGCGGGTCGACCGGCGCGACGAGCTGTGGGGCGAGCCCATCAGCAAGGTGCTGCTGCGCCACCCCTACCTGAGCGACGACGAGTTGGCGGCGACGGCCCGCTCGGTGGTCGGGTCGCTGGCGACGGTGACGATGTCGGGGCCCGGCACGGTCGAGCTCCAGCCGTGCGGCGTCACCAAGGCGACGGGCCTGGCGCTGGCCGCCGAGCACCTGGGGCTGCGGCCGGCGGACACCGTCGCCTTCGGCGACATGCCCAACGACATCCCGATGTTCGACTGGTCCGCCCACGGCGTGGCGATGGCCAACGCCCATCCCGAACTCAAGGCCGTGGCCGACGAGGTCACCCTGTCGAACGAGGACGACGGCATCGCCGTCGTCCTCGAACGACTGCTGGGCGGGACGGCTCAGACGGCTCAGTACGGGCCGTTGACGTTGTCGATCGAGCCGTAGCGGTCGGCCGCGTAGTTGCAGGCAGCGGTGATGTTGGCGACCGGGTCGTACGGGTCCCACGACGTGCCGTCCACGTGGTAGGCCTGGAAGGTCGGGTCGATGGTCTGGAGGAGGCCCTTGGACGGGGTGCCCTTGGCGGCGTTCGAGTCCCAGTTGTTGATCGCCTGGGGGTTGCCGGACGACTCGCGCATGATGTTGCGGTAGATGCCGTCGTACGAGCCCGGAATCCCCTTCTGCGCCATGATGTCCAGCGCCTCGCGGATCCAGCCGTCCAGGTTGTTGGCGTAGGTCTTCGCGGAGGCCTGGGTGGCCTCGGCGACGCCGCCGGCGGGCTTCGCGGCCGGCTTGGCGGGGGCGGAGGACTTGGTCGCCGTCTTCTTCGCGGCGTCCGCCTTGGCCGTCTTCACCTTCAGCTTCAGACCCGGGTGGATCAGCTGCGGCTTGTCGCCGACGGCGGCGCGGTTGTCCTTGTAGAGCTGCTTCCAGCCGCCCGATACGTCGTACTTGTCCGCGATGCGGTAGAGCGTGTCGCCCTTGGACACCGTATACGTGAGGGACTTGGCGGGCTGGGCCGCCTGCGGCACGGACTGTGCGGCGGCGGGCGCGCTCTGGGCCGGCTGGGCGGCGCTGGCGTGCGTCGCGCCGAGGAGCGGGAGGGTGAGTGCCGCTCCGCCGGTGCCTGCGGCTACGACACGACGGGTGAGCGGATTGGTTCTGGGGCGGCGGTGCTTGCCTCGGGGCATGGGGATGTTCCTCTCCGGCGCCTGCGAGGTGAGCTGTCGGGTTCGGGCCGGGAGGTGCCCGGCCGCCCACGGCACTGTGTGCCGTACGCGGCTTCACCCCGAGCCGTTCCGCTGCGCGGACCGGCGACTTACCTGGGTCCCCCGCTCCTGCCCTGCGTGAGTGAGTGGGTTTGTGGGGAGTCCGGGCGGTGGCAGGATTCGGCGTCCGCCGGACAGGCCCGGAACGTATGCGAGAGCACATGTCGGGAACAAGCACCGGAGTCACACATTGCGCCGGTCGACCTTGGTCAGGGGCATATGAGCCGCTTGATCCTTTGCGAGAGCCAAGGCTCAACTGGCGTTCGGCGGAAGGAGGTACGGGCCGGTGTCGGAGTGGGGCGTCACGGGGGATAACGTGATTCAACTCACTGATCACGAGTCCATGGGGCAATTTCCACCAACGGGAATTCAGTTACTCAACGCGGCAAATCATGCATAGCCCACTATCTCCTGGTAAGTCGATAAATGTCTGTTCTTATGAGCCGATCGAAAACATTGCGGTCGTGATCGGATACCACCCGGCCTGTAACCATGGGCGCTGGTGGTGATCGAAACGTGACCGGATACGCTGACTCGAGTGATGGCAGCGACCTATCGACAAACCGCGTAATCACCGGCAGACACCAGCAGACAGGAGACCCCTCGTGACCGACGTCGGGCCGTTCGGGCTGAGCGTGCGGGACCAGGCTCTGGAAGCCGATGTCCAGGCCGGGTTGGCGGCTGTCGAGGAAGGCTTGCTCGAGGCCACCAAGAGTGAGGTGCCCTTCATCACGGAGGCCGCCCAGCACCTGGTCCGGGCCGGCGGCAAGCGGTTCCGTCCGCTGCTCGTGATGCTCTCCGCCCAGTTCGGCGACCGGCACGCGCCCGGGATCGTGCCGTCGGCCGTCGTCGTGGAGCTGACCCACCTCGCCACGCTGTACCACGACGACGTGATGGACGAGGCCGCCGTGCGCCGCGGGGTGGCGAGCGCGAACGCCCGCTGGGGCAACTCCGTCGCGGTCCTCACCGGCGACTTCCTCTTCGCCCGCGCCTCGCACATCCTGGCCGACCTCGGCCCGGAGGCGGTGCGGGTGCAGGCCGAGGCGTTCGAACGGCTGGTGACCGGGCAGATCCTGGAGACGGCCGGACCGCAGGACGGCCGCGACCCGGTCGAGCACTACCTGGACGTGCTGGGCGGCAAGACCGGCTCGCTGGTGGCGGTGTCGTGCCGGTTCGGCGCGATGATGTCCGGCGCCGACGAGACGGTCGTGGACGTGCTGACCCAGTACGGCGAGCGGCTCGGCGTCGCCTTCCAGCTCGCGGACGACGTCCTGGACATCGCCTCCGACTCCCACGAGTCCGGCAAGACCCCCGGCACCGACCTGCGCGAGGGCATCCCCACACTGCCGGTGCTGCGGCTGCGCGAGCGGGCCGCCCGGCTCGGGCTCGCGGACGACATCGCCCTGTGCGAGCTGCTGGACTCCGACCTCACCGACGACGACCGGCACGCCGAGGCCCTGCGCCTGCTGCGCGCCCACCCGGCGCTGGAACAGGCCCGCCAGGACACCATCCGCTACGCCCAGGCCGCCCGCTCGGCGCTCGCGCCGCTGCCCGAGTGCACCGCGAAGACGGCGCTGGTGGAGCTGTCCGACGCGGTGGTGCACCGGGCCGGCTAGCGCCTCTTCCCCGTACGACCCCTACGGGTCGGGGGAGAAGTCGCCCTCTCGTGTCATACCGCAGCAGTACGTGGAGTTGAGCCCGGGGTCTGACGTATCTCCCTGGCCGATTTGGTCAGATGGACACCACGGAAAACACCACTCCTCACCACTTCGGGTGAGAATGGCGGCTCAGGGACGAGTGCGTGGACGACACGGACAGCCGCCGCCGACCACGGAGGTAGGGCACACATGGCACCGTACGCATCCGACGACAGCACGACCGGCGGGGAGGTCGACGAGCAGCGCTCCGGGCGGCGCAAAGCCGCGCGGTACGTCGTCCCGGTCACGGTGATGGGGGTGGCGGCCGCGACGATCGGGCTGGTCCCCGCACTCGCCGACTCCGGTGACCCCGACCTCCCGAAGATCACCGCACAGCAGCTCATCGAGAAGATGGCCAAGTCGGACGTCCAGCAGCTGTCCGGCACGGTGAAGATCAGCACGGACCTCGGCCTGCCGGACCTCGGCGGGCTGGAGAGCAGCCTGATGTCCGGTGCCGCGGGCCAGGGCGAGGGCGCCTCCTCCGCCGACCCGACGGCCAAGCTCACGGAACTGGCCTCCGGCACGCACACCCTGCGCGTCGCGGCCGACGGCCCGGACAAGCAGAAGCTGTCGCTGCTGGAGAACGCCGCCGAGTACAGCATCGTCCACAACGGCAAGGACGTCTGGGGCTACGACAGCAAGTCGAACGAGGTCTACCACGGCACCGCCTCCGACAGCCCGGGGCACGAGAAGGAGCAGCCGCCGGCCACGCCGAAGGACTTCGCCGAGGAGGCCCTGAAGGCCGTCGACGACACGACCTCCGTGACCGTGGACGGCACCGCCCAGGTCGCCGGCCGGGACGCCTACAAGCTGCTCATCAAGCCGAAGCAGTCCGGCACGACGGTCGGTGCGGTCACCGTGGCCGTGGACGCGAAGACCGGCATGCCGCTGAAGTTCACGCTGACCCCGGCGAGCGGCGGCGCCGCCGTCGTCGACGCGGGCTTCACCCAGGTCAGCTTCGCCAAGCCGGCCGCGTCGACCTTCGACTTCACCCCGCCCAAGGGCGCGAAGGTCACCGAGGAGAAGGCCTCCGACAAGGCCTCCGACAAGGCCTCCGACAAGGCCTCTGGCAAGGGCTTCGACAAGGGCGAGGCGCGCAAGCACGCCCCGAAGTCCGAGGAGAACCTCGGCAAGGGCCTCGACGGAATGAAGACCATCGGCGAGGGCTGGAACTCCATAGCCACCTTCGACACCGGCGGCGAGGGCATGCCCTCCGGCGAGGCCGGCGGCGACCTCGGCGGCTTCGTGAACTCGCTCGGCGACAAGGTCACCGGCAAGTTCGGCTCGGGCACGGTCTTCTCCACCCGCCTGGTCAACGCCCTGATGACGGACGACGGCAAGGTCTACGTGGGCATGGTCACCAAGGACGCGCTCGTGAAGGCGGCCGACGCCGGGAGTTAAGTCCAGTACTCCTACGGGACTCGGAGAGAACGAGGAAGCCGATGGGTGAACCGTCCGCCGCGGAGCGGGAGCACAGCGACGTGCGGGCCGAGGCCGGGGAACCGGTCATCGCCACCCGCGCGCTCACCAAGCGCTACCGCGGCGGACAACTCGCCGTCGACGGCCTCGACCTGACCGTCCCGGCGGGCAGCGTCTTCGGCTTCCTCGGACCCAACGGCTCCGGCAAGACCACCACCATCCGCATGCTGATGGGCCTCATCGAACCCACCTCCGGCACGGCACGGGTGCTCGGGCAGCCCATGCCCCGGGCCACCCGCGCCGTGCTGCCGCACGTCGGCGCCCTCATCGAGGGCCCGGCCCCGTACGGCTTCCTCTCCGGCCGCGACAACCTGATCCGCTACGACTGCGCCGACCCGGCCGCCGATCCGCGCACCCGCAAGGCCCGGGTCGCCGCCGCGCTGGACCGGGTGGGCCTGACGGCCGCCGCGGGCAAGAAGGCCAAGGCGTACTCGCTGGGCATGAAACAGCGTCTGGGCCTCGCGGCCGCGCTGCTCCAGCCGCGCCGGCTGCTCGTGCTCGACGAGCCGACCAACGGCCTCGACCCGCAGGGCATGCGCGAGATCCGCACCCTGATACGGGAGCTGGCCTCGGACGGCACGACCGTCTTCCTCTCCTCCCACCTGCTCGACGAGATCGAGCAGGTCTGCACGCACGCGGCCGTGATGACGCAGGGCCGTCTGATCACCCAGGGCGCGGTCGCCGAGCTGTCCGCCGGGGCGCGCGGCCGGCTGGTGGTGACCACGCCGGACCCGGCGGAGGCGGCCCGGGTGCTGAAGGAGCAGGGCGTCGGCGACGTCGTCGTCACGGACGACCGGGTGACCGGCGAACCACCGGAGAGCGACCTCGCCGACGTGAACACCGCGCTGGTGACGGCCGGTGTGCGCGTACGCGGCTTCACGGTCGAACGGGCCTCGCTGGAGGACGCGTTCGTCGCGCTGACCGGGGAGGGCTTCGATGTCGCGGGCTGAAGTCGGTCGGACCGTACGGCCGGTGAGCCCGCTGTGGACCTTCGGGCTGCTGCGCAGCGAGCTCACCACCACCTTCCGGCGCTGGCGCACCCTCGCGCTGCTGGCCGTGCTGGCGGGCGTGCCCGTCCTGGTCGGCATCGCCATCAAGATCGAGACGAGCGACGGTTCGTCGCCCGGCGGTGGCGGCGGGGGAGGGCCGGCCTTCATCTCGCAGATCACCAACAACGGCCTGTTCCTCGTCTTCACCGCGCTGGCCGCCACCCTCCCGTTCTTCCTGCCGATGGCCATCGGTGTCGTCGCGGGCGACGCGATCGCCGGCGAGGGACACGCCGGCACGCTCCGCTATCTGCTGGTCGCCCCGGCCGGCCGCGGCCGTCTGCTGCTCACCAAGTACGCGACCGTCGTCATCTTCTGCCTGACCGCCACCCTCGTCGTGGCCGTCTCGGCGCTGACGGTCGGCGCGCTGCTGTTCCCGCTCGGCGATCTGACGACCATCTCCGGCACCCGGATCAGTTTCGCCGAAGGCCTGGGCAGAGCCCTGCTGATCGCCCTGGTCGTCGCCGCGTCACTGATCGGCGTCGCCGCGCTCGGGCTGTTCGTCTCGACGCTCACGGGCAGCGGCATCGCGGCGATGGCGACCACCGTCGGCCTGCTGATCACGGTCCAGATCCTCGACCAGATCCCGCAACTGCACGCCCTCCAGCCGTACTTCTTCTCGCACTACTGGCTGTCCTTCGCCGACCTCATGCGCGAGCCCGTCTACTGGGACGACCTGGCGAAGAACCTGGGCCTCCAGGCCCTGTACGCGGCGGTGTTCGGCTCGGCGGCCTGGGCCCGCTTCACGACGAAGGACATCACCGCCTAGCGCACAGTCCCCGCGCAGGGCCAGTCCTGGCAGCGCTCAGTACTCGTACACGAGCCGGGCCAGTGGCGCCTCCTGCTCGAAGAACGTCTTCGCCCGGGTCAGCGCCTCGGTGTCGTTCAGCACGTCACCGGGCTTGCTGCCGTTGCCGAGCAGCACTCCGCCGAACCGCATCCCCATGTACGCGGCCGAGTTGTTGAGCGTCCCGACCAGCGGGTCGGCCATCTCCGGCTGCGGGTGCGCGAGCGCGGTGACGCCCCACAGGGTGCGTCCGGCCGGGGTCGCCTTGAAGTCGATGCCGGGCGTGAGCAGCCAGCCCGACCAGTGGTCCAGGTAGCGCTTGGGGTGCGCGGAGACCGAGTACCAGTACAGGGGCGAGGCGATCACGATGTCCGTGGCCGCGAGGGTGGCGTCGAGCAGCAGGGCCAGGTTGCCCTCGGCCGGGCGGACGTGGTCGCTGTCGTGCCGCAGGTCCCCGAACGGGCACCGGGTGCTCGGTGAGGTCGATCCACTGCTGTTCGACGTCCGGGGGGAGTTGCTCGGCTGCCTGTCGGGCCAGCAGCTCGGTGTTGCCGTCGGAACGGGCGCTACCCAGGACGAAGAGGAAGGTCGCCGTCAGCTCCCGATGTGTACCTCCGCCGCCCGCGCCACGCCCAGCAGCAGCGCCTCCCGGCCGTGTGGCGCCACCAGTTGCACCCCGGCCGGGCAGCCGTCACCGCCGAAGCCCGCCGGGAGGCTCAGCGCCGGGTGTCCGCTGAGGTTGAACGCCCAGGTGAGGGAGGTGGAGTAGCGGTCTCCCGGGCCGTCGTGCCCGTGCGGTGCGGTGGGCGTGGTCGGCGTCAGCAGCAGCTGCGCTTCGGCGAACAGTCCGGCAAGCCGCCGGTCGTTCTCCGCCCGGACGCGGTGGGCCTCGCCCGGATCGGCGCCGGGTGTGCGCAGGGCGAGCCAGGCGGGCCCGGGGTCCGCGAGCCGCAACGGCACCCGCGGCCGTACGGGCCGTACGACACCCGCCGCCACGAGCCGGTCGACCGCCGCCCGGGCGAGCGCGACGGGCTCCGGGTCGGGCCCGGCGAAGCCCAGGTCGGACGACCAGACGGCGGTGACGGGCAGAGGCGCGCCGGCGAGCACCGGCTCCTTCGACACCACCCGCCACCAGCTCGCCGCGTCCGACGCCGAACGGGCGAGCACGCCGGGGACGGCGAGCCCCGTGCGGTCGGCGGAGGGCAGCCGTCCGGCCGTGGTCTTCAGGCCGGTCACCCCGCACCACGCCGCCGGGATCCGCACCGACCCGGCCCCGTCGCCGCCCGTCGCCAGCGGCACCAGCCCGGCCGCCACCGCCACCGCGGCCCCGGCCGACGAACCGCCCGGCGTACGGTCCGCCCGCCACGGGTTGACGGTCCGGCCCCGGGCGCCGAGACCCCAGGTCTGCCAGGGCGTCCCCGACCCGGGCACGGAGGTCGCACCCACGGCGACACACCCGGCCGCGAGCAGCGGCCCCGCCGCACGCAGCCCGTGCCGCCCCTTCACGGCGATCGGCACCCCGGCGAGCGGCAGCGCTTCCTCCTTTCGGGGGACATCCCGGGCACGCCGGCCGAGTCGCGCGTCCACCTCGCCCGCCCGCCGCAACGCCTCCTCGCGCCACACCTCCACGAACGCGCACAGCTCCGGATCGGCCCGCTCGATCCGCTCCAGCGCCGCCGCGACCACGTCGACCGCGCGCAGCTCCCGGGCCCGTACGCCCGCCGCGATCTCCCCGGCCGACAGGGACACCGCCGTCAGCGCGCCGCTCCCGTCAGCCGGACCAGGGCCGATGTCTCGCGCGGCGGATGCCCCAGCTCGCCCAGCCGCCAGGCCGGCACCCACGGCACGCGGTACACGTCGATGACCGACTCCAGGGACCTGACCCGCTGGGCCAGCGGACGCGGCAGCCGGCCAGGAGCGTCCGCCACGAGGACGACGGCGTCGAGGTCGAGGCCGGGCGGCGCCTGACCGCGCCGGAAGATCTCCACCGCCCCGGCGATCGTGTCCAGCCCGGCCGCGTGCGTCCGCGCGACCAGCAGCACGGACGGCGGGTCGCCCGGCCCGGGCCAGGCGCGGCCGCTGTCATGGCCGCCGTAGACCGCGGCGAGGGTGGAGACCCCCGCGCCGCCGTGTGTGCCGACCCAGGAGAAACGCCGCGTGGCGGCATGGGTGTGAGCGGGCCCTGGCGGCCCCGGCTCCTGCGTGGTCGTCACCGGGCCGCGGATCCAGATCTCCGGTCCCTGCCGCATGCCTGTCTGCATGCCCCTCTCCTCCCTCGTACTCTCGATCCTCATGCCAACCGGAACGATCCATGCCGGGTCCCGGAACCCTTGGGACGAGCCTGTGACACCGCGGTGACGTGAGAAACGGATGCGAGCGGACACACTCGACAGTAGGTACGACGCCGATTGAGGGGACGATGTCTCGACTCAGCCGCGAGAAGAAGCGGGAACAGAAGCAGGCCGCACGCGCGGCGACCCCGGCGGCGCCGATCGACGTCCGTGTCCCCGGGGCCGGAACGGACCCGGCGGGAGCGGGGTCGGGAGCAGGCGCGGGGGGTGTCTGTGACGGTGCGTCGGTCGGCGGTGTCCCCGTCTTCGCGGCCCCCGGCGAGGAGATCCAGCAGGCCGTTCTGAACCGCCTCCACCACATCGCCCTCGCCACCGGCCATCCCGTCCTCGCCACGGTCCACGACGAGCGCATCGGCTACGTCGTGCCGCTCCAGGTCGACCCGGACGGCTCCAGCCGCTTCACCGCCGAGCCGGTCCGCACGGCCCCGCCAAAGGACGCCGTCGCCACGGAAACTCCTGCGGCCGGCGCGGTGACGGAGTCGCCCGTTCCGCCGCCCGGACCGACGCCGCCCGCGCCGGAGCGGCAGCACCCGCGCGGCGACAGGGCCACGCACGTCCTGCGCCCCGTACCGGAGCCGGGCCGTGGCACGCCACCGACGTTCCCGCTGCGGGCGGTGCCCGAACCGCAGCCGGACGATCAGCTCCCACCGACGTTCGAGCCGCGACCCGTACCGGAGTCGCTGCAGACCGAACCGGAAGACGCACCACCGGCCTGGCCCACGCCCCCCGACACGCCCCAGCCGCCCGGCACATCCACGCCTTCGGGCACCTCCACGCCCCCGGGCCCGGTCACCCCTCCCGGCACCGTCACACCCCCCACCGGCGAGTTCGGGCCGCCCCCGCTCATGGACGCCAGGCCGCTCCCCCTCCCCGGAACCGGCCCGGTACCCCACCGCAGGCGGGAGCCCGAGCCGATGTCCGAAGCGGAGCTGCTCGCGGCCGAAGCCGACGCCAAGCCGACTCCCGCCCGGGGCTTCGACGCCGTCGCGGAGGCCGTGCTCGGCGACGAGCCCCTCGGCGCCCCGGGCGATCCCGCCGCCCCCGCCCTCCTCGCGGAGCCGATCGCGCGGATCAACGAGGCCGTCAAGGAAGGCCGGATCGACACGGCGGCCGGGCTGGCGGACCGGACCGTCGCGGAGGCGTCCGGGACGCTCGGGCCGGAGCACCCCGAGGTGCTCCGGCTGGGCGAACTCACCGCGTACATCGCCTACTTGGCGGGTGACCCGGTCCGGGCCTTCCGGCTGTCCCTCGACCTGGCCGGTGCCCGCCGCCGCACGGGCGACGCGGAGGCCGCCTACGGCAACGTGCAGAGCGCGGCCACCGCCTGGCGCGCGGTGCGCGACCCCGTGGTGGGACTGGAGCTGGGCCGGGACCTGATCGGCCTGTGGACCGAACTCGCCGCCGAGGACGGCCCCGCAGCCGAGGAGATCGAGCAACTGGAGTCGGCCCGCGCCCGCATGGGCCGCCTGACCGAACGCGCCCGCAACCAGTAGGCGCCGTTACCGCGACAGCTCCCACACCGCGTACGCGACGGCGTCGCTGTTGCGGTCGAGGGCGGTGTCGTCGATGTTGGCGGTGGTGTCGCAGGAGGAGTGGTAGCAGCGGTCGAAGGCCCGCCCGGCCGTGCCGCCCCACTTGTCCGCCTGCGCCGCCGTCTTCGTCCGGCTCGCCCCGGTGTACAGGCCGCCCACCGGCACACCCGCGCTCTTGAAGGGCGCGTGGTCGGAGCGGCCGTCGCCCTCGGTCTCGATCTCGGTCGGGACGCCGAGGCCGGCGAAGTACTCCTTGAAGGTCTTCTCGATCGCCGGGTCGTCGTCGTAGACGAAGTAGCCGGGGTTCGGGGAGCCGATCATGTCGAAGTTCAGGTAGGCGCTGATCCTCGAACGGTCCCCGGTGGCCAGCCGGTTGACGTAGTGGCGGGAGCCGACCAGGCCGACTTCCTCCGCACCCCACCAGGCGAACCGCAGGTGCCTGGTGGGCTTGTACTGCGCCCGTGACACGGCGAGGGCGGTCTCCAGGACGGCGGCCGAGCCGGAGCCGTTGTCGTTGATGCCGGGCCCGGAGGAGACGCTGTCGAGGTGCGAGCCGGCCATCACGACCTGGTTGGCGTCGCCGCCGGGCCAGTCGGCGATCAGGTTGTAGCCGGTGCGGCCGGAGGCGGTGAACTGCTGGACCGTGGTGGTGTACCCGGCCGCGTCCAGCTTGGCCTTGATGTGGTCGAGCGAGGCCTTGTAGCCGGGGCGGCCGTGCGCGCGGTTGCCGCCGTTGGCGGTGGCAATGGACTGGAGCTGGGACAGGTGGGCCTTGACGCCCGCCAGGGGTAGGTCGGGCGCGGCGGCCGGTCTCGGGGGAGCGGACGCGGCGTCCGCCACGGCACCGCCGGTCAGGAGCATGGCGGTCGCCACGGCACCGGCCGCCACGGCACGCGCGGAAACGGAGAGCTTCATGTGGGGGCTCCGGATTCACAGGTGAATGGGGTGCCTGGATGGTGAAGCCCCGGCTGAATTACCGTCAAGAGCGCTAAGCGGCCAGATAGTTGGGTTGTCGCCGCACTAGTGCACGCAGAACTCGTTTCCCTCCGGATCCTCCATCACGACCCATGCCGTGCCCTGGTCCGCCACCCGCCGCAGCACGCTCGCCCCGAGCCCCTCCAGGCGTACGACCTCGTCCTCGCGCGTCCCTTGATCGGGGTGCAAGTCCAGGTGGAGCCGGTTCTTGACCGTCTTCGGCTCCGGTACGCGCTGGAACAGCAGCCGCCGTCCCAGTCCGGTCCCGCTCTCCTTGTCGTACGGGTCGTCGGGATGCCGTACGGCGACCACGTCCCGGAAGGCGTGCCGACCGTGGAACTCGACGGTGAGCTCGGCCGGTACGGCGCCGGAGCCCAGGAGTCTCTCGATGAGCGCGTTGTTGTCCTCGACCTCGTAGCGCAGCGCGGCGGCCCAGAAGTCGGCCTGTGCGTGCGGGTCGTTCGCGTCGATGACGATCTTCCAGTGGAGGGGGTGCGGAGCGTTGTCTGCCATGTAACCACTTATACTGGTTACGTGAATGAGCGCGCAACGGAAACGCCGGGACTGACGCTGACTTCGTACGAGGGAAGAACCTTCCGCTTCGACCCCGGCGCCCTGTGCCTGGAACTGCTGACGACGGGCGGCCCCGGGGAGTTCGCGCGGTACGAGGTGCTGCACGAGCCCGCCGACCTGGTCGCCTGGACCGCACGCAGCCGCCTCCCGGACGGCCTGGACATCACCGTCACCGAGGACGAGCTGGAGCGCGTCCGCGCCCTGCGCGACGCCGTGTTCCAGCTCGCCGCCGACCGCGCCCACGGCCGCCCGCTGCGAGCCGACCACCTGGGCGTCGTCAACGCCGCCGCGGCCGGGCCCCCGCTCGCCGCCCGCATCGAGCCGGACGGCACCCGCGCCTGGGCCCCGGGCGCCACCGGAGCCCACCTGCTCTCCACGATCGCCCGGGACGCGATCGACCTGTTCACCGGCCCCTACGCACACCGCGTCCGCGAGTGCGGCGCGCACGACTGCTACCTGCTCTTCGTCGACACCTCTCGCCCGGGCCGCCGCCGCTGGTGCGCGATGGAGCACTGCGGCAACCGGGAGAAGGCCCGGGCACACCGGGCCCGGGCCCTCCCTAGGAAGCCGTAGCCCGCGCCTCGCGGGCGTCGTACGCGCTGCGGGCCGCCGCGATCTCCTCCTGGTGCCGTTCCGTCCAGGTCACCAGGGACTGGATGGTGGTGTGCAGCGTCCTGCCGAGGGAGGTCAGTTCGTACTCGACCCGCGGCGGCACCACCGGGTGCACCGTCCGCTTCACCAGGCCGTCGCGCTCCAGCGACCGCAGGGTCACCGTCAGCATCCGCTGGCTGACCCCGTCGATCTCCCGGCGCAGCTCGGTGAAGCGCAGCCGCCGGTTCTCCAGCAGCGCGATGACGAGCAGCGACCACTTGTCGGCGATCCGGTCGAGGATCTGCCGGACCTGGCAGTCCTCGCGGGTGTCCCACTGGAAGGGATCCGCGTCGCCGTGGTCCACGGTGCTCTCGCAGTTACTCGGTGACTTCGAAGTGCCTTCTTCCATATCTGTCGATGCTGCCGCAGGGTGGTCGTGGTTACAAGAGGGAACCGACCCTCATTTGCGTAACCGAACTTGACCAGAGGAGTGTTGACCGATGGGCACGCGTGCCTGGGCGTTGCTGCTCGTCCTGTGCGGGACGATCTTCCTTGAGGGCGCCGACGTCGCGATGATGGCGGTGGCGATCCCGGCCATCCGCTCCGATCTGGGCCTTGCCACCGGCACGGCGGCCTGGGTGCTGAGCGCCTACGTGCTCGGATACGCCGGCTTCACCCTCCTCGGCGGCCGGGCCGCCGACCTGCTCGGCCGGCGGCGGATGTTCCTGCTCTGGCTGACCGTCTTCCTCGCCTTCTCCGGACTCGGCGGCCTCGCGACGGACGACTGGATGCTGATCGTCGCCCGGTTCGTCACCGGCGTCGCCGCCGCGTTCATGACCCCGGCCGCGCTCTCCCTGATCACCACGTCCTACGAGGAGGGGCCGAAGCGCAACAAGGCCGTGCTGGTCTTCGCCGGGACCGGCGCGGCCGGCTTCTCCCTCGGCCTGGTCATCGGCGGCCTGCTCACCGAGCTCGGCTGGCGCTGGGTGTTTTTCGCGCCTGTGCTGCTGACCGCCGCCCTGCTCGTCGCGGCGGTGCGCCTGGTGCCCCGGCAGGACGCCCCACCCGCGCGGGGACGCACCTTCGACCTGCCCGGCGCGATTACCGCCGCCGGCGCCATGCTGCTGGCCGCCTACACCGTCGTACGCCTGGAACACGGCCTGCACGATTGGCCGCTCACCCTGGTCTCGGGGCTCGCGGCCCTGCTCCTGGCCGGTGCCTTCGTCGCGTTCGAGCGTCGCTGCCCGGACCCGCTCGTCCGCCTCGGGATCCTGCGGCAGGGCCCGGTCGTGCGCGCCGACCTGGGTGCGCTGCTCTTCCTCGGCGCCTTCTTCGGCTTCCAGTTCGTCGTCACGCTCTACCTGCAGGAACTGCGTGGCTGGTCGTCCCTCCAGACCGCCGTCGCCCTGATCGTCATGGGTGTCGACGCGGTCCTCGCGCCGACGCTCACCCCGCGACTGGTCGCCCGCTTCGGCAACGCCCGGGTGATCCTCGGCGGATTCCTCCTGGCGGTGCCCGCCTACGCCCTGTTCCTGCCGGTGGGCATGGACTGGTCCTACGCGATGATGTTCCCGACGCTGCTGCTGTCCGGCCTCGCGTTCGCCCTGGCCTACGGGCCGTTGACGATCGCCGCGACGGACGGGGTCGCCGAGTCGGAGCAGGGCCTGGCCGGCGGGCTGCTGACCACCGCCACGCAGTTCGGCTCCGCCATCGGCATCGCGGCGGTGACCGCGGTCTACGGCCTGGCGTCCACCGGGTCCGGCCCCGAGGCCACGCTGTCGGCGTTCCGGGCGGCGCTGATCGTGCCGGTGGCGTTGGTGGCGCTGGGCGCGCTGATCTCGCTGGTGAGTGCGCGGGAGGCCCGGCGGGCGGTGCGCAGGGCGTCCCAGGTGAGCAGTGTCAGTGCCAGCCACACCAGCGCGAACCCGGCCCAGCGCTCCGGCGGCATCGCCTCGTGGAAGTAGAAGACGCCGAGCACGAACTGGAAGACCGGCGTCAGGTACTGCAACAGACCGATCGTGGACAGGGGCACACGGATGGCCGCCGCGCCGAAGCAGACCAGGGGCAGGGCGGTGACGATCCCGGCCGAGGCGAGCAGCGCCGCGTGCCCCGCGCCCTCGGTGGTGAAGGTGGAGTCGCCCCGTGCGGTCAGCCACACCAGGAAGCCGAGCGCGGGCAGGAACTGGATCACGGTCTCGGCGGCCAGCGACTCCACGCCGCCGAGGTTCAGCTTCTTCTTCACCAGCCCGTACGTGGCGAAGGAGAAGGCGAGGCCGAGGGAGATCCACGGGGGCCGGCCGTAGCCGACGGTCAGCACGACGACCGCCGCGGCGCCGGTCCCGACCGCCAGCCACTGCACCGGCCGCAGCCGCTCCTTCAGCAGCAGTACACCGATCGCGATGGTGACCAGCGGGTTGATGAAGTACCCGAGTGAGGCCTCGACGACGTGGCCGGAGTTCACGGACCAGATGTACAGGCCCCAGTTGAGGGTGATGAAGGTCGCGGCGACCGTGACGAGGCCCAGCCTGCGCGGCTGCCGCAGCAGCTCGCCGGCCCAGGCCCAGCGGCGCAGCACGAGCAGGGCGGCGCCCACGAAGACCAGCGACCACACCATCCGGTGGGCCAGGATCTCCCCCGCACCGGCGGGCTTCAGCAGGGGCCAGAACAGCGGGACGAGTCCCCACATCCCGTAGGCCGCGAAGCCGTTCAGCACTCCTATGTGCCGCTCACCCCTCGGCTTGCCGCTCACGGGCTCCTCCTCCGCCTCCGTACGTGGTGTTCCGCGCACGACGGTAACGCCGAGCGCCCTCGGCTGTCATGCCCGTATCGGCATACGGTCATGACAGCCGGGGGTGGGGCGGCTCAAGGGCCCGCCGGGGGGAGTTCAGCCCTTGAGCGCCGCGGCGATGGCCTCGGAGAACGGAGTGGTCGGGCGGCCGGTCAGCCGGGACAGATCGCCGGTGGAGACGACCAGCTCGCCCTTCTCGATGGAGGCGTCCACGCCCGCCAGCGTCTGCGCCAGCGGCTCGGGCAGGCCGGCGCCGGTCAGGATCCCGGTGAGCACCTCGGTCGAGACCGGGTTGTAGGTGATCTCCCTGCCGGTCTGGCGGCTCAGCTCGGCCGCGTACTCGGCGAAGCTCCACGGGGTGTCGCCGCCCAGCTCGTACGTCTTGTTCTCGTGCCCCTCGCCGGTCAGCACGGCGACGGCGGCAGCGGCGTAGTCGGCGCGGGCGGCGGAGGAGACCTTGCCCTCGCCGGCGGCGGCCACGACCGCGTTGTGCTCCAGCACCGGGGCGAGGTTCTCGGTGTAGTTCTCGTGGTACCAGCCGTTGCGCAGCAGCGTGTAGGGCACGCCGGAGTCCAGCAGCAGCTCCTCGGTGCCGCGGTGGTCGTCGGCGAGCGCGGCGGTCAGCGTGCCCGGGGCGCTGGTGTAGGCGAGCAGGGCCACACCGGCCGCCTTGACGGCGTCGATGACGACCTTGTGCTGCTGTACACGGCCCTTGTCGAACTCGTTGCCGGAGATCAGCAGCACCTTGTCACCGGCGGAGAACAGGCCGTCGAAGGAGGCGGGCGCGCTGTAGTCGGCCAGCGCGATCCGTACCCCGCGGTCCGCGAAGTCGGCGGCCTTCTCGGCGTTGCGCACGACCGCGGTGATCTGCTCGGCGGGGACCTTCTCCAGCAGCTGCTCCACGACGTGACGGCCGAGGTTTCCGGTGGCTCCGGTGACGACGATGCTCATGGTGATGGCTCTCCTTGTGGGGTGCGATGGCACTAACCCTACGAGAGGCGCCAACTTCTGGAAAGTGCCCACTTTGAAGTAAGGTACTGGCATGGCAGTAAGTGATGGTGAGGCCCTGTGCCCGTACCGGCTGGTGCTGGAGCACGTCACCAGCCGCTGGGGCGTGCTCGTGCTGATCGAGCTTCTGGACCGGCCGTACCGGTTCAGCGAGCTGCGCCGGGCGATCAGCGACTACGGGGGCCGGGGCGTCAGCGAGAAGATGCTCACGCAGACGCTCCAGACCCTGGAGCGCGACGGCCTCGTCCACCGCGACGCCAAGCCGGTGATCCCGCCCCGCGTCGACTACTCCCTCACCGACCTGGGCCGCGAGGCCGCCGAGCAGGTGCGGGCCCTCTCGCAGTGGACGCACCGGCGCATGGACGACGTGGAGAAGGCCCGCCGGGCGTACGACGAGACCCGGGCCGCCTCCTAGCAGTCCCGGGCCTCGATGCCGTACGGCGTGGTCGTGCTCAGCCGACGACCGTCCAGGTGTCGCCGCCCGCCAGCAGCGCGGCCAGGTCGCCCTTGCCGTGCTGCTCGATCGCGTTGTCCAGCTGGTCGGCCATCTGCGTGTCGTAGACGGGCCGGTCGACGGAGCGCAGCACACCGATCGGCGTGTGGTGCAGGGTGTCCGGGTCGGCGAGGCGGGACAGCGCGAACGCCGTGGTCGGGGACTCGGCGTGCGCGTCGTGGACGAGCACCTGGTCCTCGTTGTCCGGCGTCACCGCGACCACCTTCAGATCACCGGTCACCTGGTCCCGTACGACACCCTTGGCCAGGTCGCTGCCGAAGCGGATCGGCTTGCCGTGCTCCAGCCGGATCACGGCGTCCTCGGCCTGCTGCTTGTCCTTGAGGGCGTCGAAGGCGCCGTCGTTGAAGATGTTGCAGTTCTGGTAGATCTCGATCAGGGCCGTGCCCTGGTGGGCGGAGGCCTGCCGCAGCACCTCCGTCAGGTGCTTGCGGTCGGAGTCGACCGTCCGCGCCACGAACGACGCCTCCGCGCCGATCGCCAGCGACACCGGGTTGAAGGGCGCGTCCAGCGAGCCCATCGGCGTCGACTTGGTGATCTTGCCGACCTCGGAGGTCGGCGAGTACTGGCCCTTGGTCAGACCGTAGATCCGGTTGTTGAACAGCAGGATCTTGAGGTTGACGTTGCGCCGCAGCGCGTGGATCAGGTGGTTGCCGCCGATGGACAGCGCGTCGCCGTCACCCGTGACGACCCACACCGACAGATCGCGGCGGGAGCTGGCCAGACCGGTGGCGATGGCCGGGGCGCGGCCGTGGATGGAGTGCATCCCGTACGTGTTCATGTAGTACGGGAAGCGGGAGGAGCAGCCGATGCCCGAGACGAAGACGATGTTCTCCTTCGCCAGCCCCAGCTCGGGCATGAAGCCCTGCACCGCGGCGAGGATGGCGTAGTCGCCGCAGCCGGGGCACCAGCGCACTTCCTGATCGGACTTGAAGTCCTTCATCGACTGCCTGCCCTCGGCCTTGGGGACGAGGGAAAGCGCCTCGATGGTGCCCGTGCCTTGTGTGGACGTCTCAGCCATCGATGGCCTCCTTCAGCGCCGCGGCGAGCTGCTCCGCCTTGAACGGCATGCCGTTGACCTGGTTGTACGAGTGGGCGTCCACCAGGTACTTCGCCCGGATGAGCGTGGCGAGCTGCCCGAGGTTCATCTCGGGGATCACCACCTTGTCGTAGCGCTCCAGTACGGAGCCCAGATTCCGCGGGAAGGGGTTGAGGTGGCGCAGATGCGCCTGCGCGATCGACTCCCCGGCCCGGCGCAGCCGCCGCACCGCGGCCGTGATCGGCCCGTACGTCGAGCCCCACCCGAGGACGAGGGTCCTGGCTCCGTGCGGATCGTCCACGTCGAGGTCCGGGACCTCGATGCCGTCCACCTTCGCCTGCCGGGTGCGCACCATGAAGTCGTGGTTGGCCGGGGCGTAGGAGATGTTGCCCGTGCCGTCCTCCTTCTCGATGCCGCCGATCCGGTGCTCCAGACCCGGCGTGCCCGGGATCGCCCAGGAGCGGGCCAGGGTCTGCGGGTCGCGCTTGTACGGCCAGAACACCTCGGTGCCGTCGTCGAGCGTGTGGTTCGGGCCCTGCGCGAACTGCACCCGCAGGTCCGGCAGCTCCTCCAGGTCCGGGATGCGCCACGGCTCGGAGCCGTTGGCCAGGTAACCGTCGGACAGCAGGAACACCGGCGTGCGGTACGTCAGCGCGATCCGGGCGGCCTCCAGCGCGGCGTCGAAGCAGTCCGCCGGCGTACGCGGCGCGACCACCGGGACCGGAGCCTCGCCGTTGCGCCCGTACATCGCCTGCAGCAGGTCCGCCTGCTCGGTCTTGGTGGGCAGACCGGTCGACGGACCACCGCGCTGGATGTCCACGATCAGCAGCGGCAGCTCCAGCGAGACGGCGAGACCGATCGTCTCCGACTTCAGCGCCACACCCGGGCCGCTCGTCGTGGTCACGGCCAGCGAACCGCCGAAGGCCGCGCCCAGCGCCGCCCCGATACCGGCGATCTCATCCTCGGCCTGGAAGGTCCGCACCCCGAAGTTCTTGTGCTTGCTCAGCTCGTGCAGGATGTCCGACGCCGGAGTGATCGGGTACGACCCCAGGTACAGCGGCAGATCCGCCTGCCGGCTCGCGGCGACCAGCCCGTACGACAGGGCGAGGTTGCCGGAGATGTTGCGGTAGACACCCGGCGGGAACGCCGTGGCCGCCGGGGCGACCTCGTAGGAGACGGCGAAGTCCTCGGTGGTCTCGCCGAAGTTCCAGCCCGCCCGGAAGGCGGCGATGTTGGCCGCCGCGATGTCGGGCTTCTTCGCGAACTTCGATTTGAGGAATCTTTCCGTGCCCTCGGTGGGCCGGTGGTACATCCAGCTCAGCAGGCCCAGCGCGAACATGTTCTTGCTGCGCTCGGCCTCCTTGCGGGTGAGGTCGAACTCCTTCAGCGCCTCCACGGTGAGCGTGGTCAGCGGCACGGGGTGGACCTGGTAGCCGTCCAGCGACCCGTCCTCCAGCGGACTGGTCTCGTAGCCGACCTTCTGCATCGCCCGCTTGGTGAACTCGTCCGTGTTGACGATCACCTCGGCGCCGCGCGGCAGGTCGCCGATGTTCGCCTTCAGCGCGGCCGGGTTCATCGCCACCAGCACGTTCGGCGCGTCGCCGGGCGTGAGGATGTCGTGATCGGCGAAGTGCAACTGGAAGGACGACACGCCCGGCAGGGTCCCGGCGGGCGCCCTGATCTCGGCCGGGAAGTTCGGCAGCGTCGACAGGTCGTTGCCGAACGACGCGGTCTCCGAGGTGAAACGGTCACCGGTGAGCTGCATACCGTCACCCGAGTCCCCCGCGAACCTGATGATCACCCGGTCGAGGCGGCGAACGTCCTTCGCGCCCGCCGCTTTGCGCTGCTCTCCTAGGACTGCTTCGTCGGCCTGCTCCGCTGGGCTACTGACCTGGCTGGTCACTGAACTGGACCTCCTTCGAGGCGGCTGTCCGGGAAGGCCTTCCCGCAGGCATTCCCAGGATCAACACTACGACCGCAAGGGTCGCCTTCTGCGGGTCATTCGCATGTTGGACACGACTTTGAGACGATCGGGCACTCTGACTCGCATGTCAGGACTTTCACGAATTGAGGTACGTCAGCACGGCCAGCACCCGGCGGTGGTCCCCCTCGCTCTGGGAGAGGCCCAGCTTCAGGAAGATGTTGCTGACGTGCTTCTCGACCGCCCCGTCGCTGACCACGAGCTGCCGGGCGATCGCCGAGTTCGTCCGCCCCTCGGCCATCAGCCCCAGCACCTCCCGCTCCCGCGGGGTCAGCCCCGCGAGCACGTCCTGCTTACGGCTGCGGCCCAGCAACTGCGCGACGACCTCCGGGTCGAGCGCCGTACCGCCCTCGGCCACCCGCACCACCGCGTCCACGAACTCCCGCACCTCGGCAACCCGGTCCTTCAGCAGATAGCCGACACCCCGGCTGGACCCCGCGAGCAGCTCCGTGGCGTAGCGCTCCTCCACGTACTGCGACAGGACCAGCACGCCGAGCCCCGGGTGCGCCTTGCGTAACTGCACCGCCGCCCGCACCCCCTCGTCGGTGTGCGTCGGCGGCATCCGTACGTCGGCGACCACGACGTCCGGCACATCGCCCTGCGCGTCCAGCTCCGTGATGGTCTTGATCAGCGCCTCGCCGTCACCGACCCCGGCGACGACCTCGTGCCCACGGTCGGTCAGCAGCCGGGTCAGGCCCTCCCTCAGCAGCACTGAATCCTCGGCGATGACCACCCGCACCCTGTCCTCCACGATGTTCGGCCCCCCGCAGCCCGACGCCGCCCGTCCGCAGCCCACAACGGCTCCGCGCCCACCCGTGCGACGGGTCCAGCATTTCAGGATCGGGCGCTGGATGGGGGTTGGACCGGCTTGTTGTCCGACCGATCTGGCCGATTCGGGTGGTGGGGAAGGCTGGTGGATGATCGGGAAGGCTTGCGGGTGGGGGCGAAGGCCGGGCTCCAGGGGGCGGAGACCCAGGCCGGGCACAGCCCTCAGGGGGAGGGGCGTCGCCCCCCGGCCCCTCGACCGAAGGTCACCTCACGTGCGCGCCCCGCCACGGCAGCTCCGCGGTCACCCGGGTCGGCCCGCCCGCCGGCGAGTCCACCACCAGGATCCCGTCCACCGCGTCGAGCCGTTCCGCCAGCCCCGCCAGCCCGGATCCCTGGGACGTGTCGGCCCCGCCCACGCCGTTGTCCACGACCTGGAGCATCAGCCGGTTCTCCGTCCGCCACACCTCCACGCCGGCCCAGGTCGCCCGCGCGTGCTTGCTGACGTTCTGGAGCAGCTCCGACACGGTGAAGTACGCGATCCCCTCGATCGCCGGCGCCGGCCGCTCCGCCAGGTCGACCTCGACCTGCACCGGCACCGTGCACCGCGACGCCACCGCCGACAGCGCCGCGTCCAGCCCGCGGTCCGTCAGCACCGCCGGGTGGATCCCCCGGGCCAGGTCCCGCAGCTCCTGGAGCGCCGTCTTCACCTCACCGTGCGCCTCGTCCACCATCCGCACGGCCGTCTCCGGATCCTCCTGGAGCTTCTCCTTCGCCAGCCCCAGATCCATGGCCAGCGCCACCAGCCGCGCCTGCGCCCCGTCGTGCAGATCCCGCTCGATGCGCCGCAGGTCGGCCGCCGCCGTGTCGACCACGACCCCCCGGTCCGACTCCAGCTCCACCACCCGCGAGGCCAGCCGCGACGGCCCGAGCAGTCCGTGCACCAGCAGCCGGTCCACCATCGTCAGCGCCCGCACGATCCACGGCGTGGCGATCGTCAGCAGCAGGCCCACCAGCGCGGTCACCGTGATCTCGAAGGGGTTGTCGAGGTAGACCCGGTGTGTCTCGTCGCCGTACAGCTGGATCCCGTCCTGGCCGGCGTACATCGGGAACACCCAGAACCACAGTGGGTACGTCAGCAGCGCCCAGCCCAGCACCCAGACGTTCACGGCGAAGACGAACGAGAACACCGCCCATGGCAGATGCAGCACCGCGTACAGCAGGGCCCGCCACGAGGCGCCGCTCTTGAGGACGGCCCCCATCCACGCCATGGCGCCCGGCTTCTTCATCCGCAGCGGCTCCGGGTCGGCCACCTCCATGCCCAGCAGCGCCCGCGCCCGCAGCCGCTCCAGCGCCCCGAAGCCACGGCACCCGGCGAGCGCCGCCGCAAGCACCGGTATGCCGAGGAACGTCACCAGCAGTCCCGCCCCCAGCGACACCATCGTGACCGCGTAGGTGAACAGCAGGATGCTGATCGGCAGGCTGAGCAGCACATATCCGAGCTCGCGCCAGGTGCGGCCCTCGACCGGCGCCCGCAGCGCGGCGGGCAGCCGGTGCCGCCGCTCGGTGCTCCCGGGGAACCCGGGCCTGCCGTCGAGCCCGTACCCCTGTCCGTACTCCGTGGCCATCGGCGTCGTCCTTCTCCTCGTCCTGCGGCTGTGGTCCCGTACCTCCACCCTGCTCCGCCGCAGGTCGGCGGACCATGGAGTCCGTCGGCGTCTTGGACGGGGGGTTTTCCCTACCTCGCGCGTGTGGGCTTGGCTTCGCGCTCCGGCCTTGGCTTCGGGCGTGTGGCCTTGGCCCGGCGTGTGCGGCCGCGGTCCCGTGCTGTTGCCGGGGCTCCGCGTCCGCGGCCTTGGCCTCGCGCCCCGGCTTCGGCCCAGCGTGTGCGGGCACGGCCCCGCGCTGTTGCCAGGGGGGCCCGCGCCTCGGGCTTCGCCCCCGCCTCGGGGCTTCGCCCCCCGCCCCGGCCTTCGCCTCGCGCTTGCGGCCACGGTCCGGCCTCCTCCGGCCACCGGCCCCGCCGCCTGGTGGCGATAGCACCTGGTCGGTGGCAGGACCTAGCGGTTGTCCGCGCCGGAGGCGTCCGTGCGGTCGCGCCAGGGGAGTTCCGCCGTGACCGTCGTCGGGCCGCCCTCGGGGGACTCCAGGACGAACAGCCCGTCGACGGCGTCCAGGCGCTCGGCCAGGCCCTTCATCCCCGTACCGCCGTCGAGACTCGCGCCCCCGCGGCCGTCGTCCCACACCTGGATGAGCAGCCGGTCGTTCCTCCGCCACACATCCACCGACGCCGACCTCGCCGCGCTGTGCTTGCTGACGTTCTGGAGCAGCTCCGAGACGGTGAAGTAGGCGATGCCCTCGATGGCCGCGGCCGGCCGCGCCGGCAGGTCGACCGTCACCTTGACCGGGACCGTGCAGCGCGAGGAGACCGCGGACAGGGCCGCGTCCAGACCACGGTCGGTCAGCACCGCCGGGTGGATGCCGCGGGCCAGGTCGCGCAGCTCCTGGAGCGCCAGCTTCACCTCGCCGTGCGCCTCCTCGACCATCGCCGCCGCCGCGTCCGGGTCCTCCAGGACCTTCTCCTTCGCCAGGCCCAGCCCCATGGCCAGGTTGACCAGCCGGGCCTGCGCCCCGTCGTGCAGGTCCCGCTCGATGCGCCGCAGGTCGGCGGCGGCCGTGTCGACCACGACCCCCCGGTCCGACTCCAGCTCGGCGATGCGCCGCTCCAGCTCGTCGGAGGGCGACAGCAGCGCGCGCACCATGGCCCGGTCGGCGTTGGCCAGGCCCCGCGCGATGAACGGCAGCACCGGCCACAGCACGAACAACGAGGTCAGCGTGATGGCGAAGGTGAGGACGCCCCACGGCAGCCGTATGAACTCGTACAGCACCGTGCGCCAGCCCACCGGGTCCTTCAGCAACATCCACAGCTGCGGGAGGAAACCGCTCGAGCCCCGCAGCGGCAGCCGGCTCGGTTCGTCCACCCGCACCCCGAGCAGCGCCCTGGCCCTCGCCCGCTCCATCCGGCCCAGCAGCCGCGCGCCCATGAGCCCGGCCGCGAGCAGCGGGAACCCGATCACCGTGATCGTCAGCCCGAGGCCGGTGAACAGCACCGTCACGACGTAGGTGAATCCGAGCAGCGCGACGGGGAGGTTCGCCAGGAGGTGCGCGATCTCCTTCCAGGTGTGCCGGTCGTAGGCGAGACGGGGCGGTGGCGGGCGGTCGTCCTGGCTGGCCGCCGACGTGGCCGTGCTCGTGCCGGAGGACGGGATGCGTTCGGTCATATGCGTTAGCGTGCCCGGCGGCGGGCAGCCGCACCATGAGGCAGACCGCCAGCATCAACTGAGGTAAACCCCACCCCCGCATGCCAGGGCGTGACGGGCTGCTTACCCTGCCTTTATCAGGGCCTAGACTCCCGTGCGTACAGATCGTCGAACGGCGGCGTTCGTTGTTCGACGAACGGCGGCGTCCGTTGTTCCCGGCCGTGCCCCGGAGCCGCGGAACCGTCGCAGGATCCAGTCCGAGTTTCAGGGAGCGAGGGACGGACGTGCCGGAACCGACCGTCGTCACCACGACCGTCGTCGCGGCGGACTACTTCCAGTCCTATTCGGTCGTCGGGCTGCTCGCCGTCGTCGGTGTGCTGTTCGTCGCCGTCGCCTTCGGGGCCGGCCGCCTGCTGCGGCCCGTCGTCCCCACACCCGAGAAGCTCCTGACCTACGAGTGCGGCGTCGACCCCGTCGGCGAGGGCTGGGCCCACACCCAGGTCCGCTACTACGTCTACGCCTTCCTGTACGTGATCTTCGCCGTCGACTCGATCTTCCTGTTCCCCTGGGCGACCGTCTTCGCAGCCCCCGGCTACGGCGCGACCACCCTGGTGGAGATGTTCATCTTCCTCGGCTTCCTGGCCGTGGGCCTGCTCTACGCATACAAGAAGGGCGTGCTGGCATGGACGTGACCCCCTCCAGCCCCGAGCCCGTGCTGCTTCCGGAGCCGAAGCGGCTCGGCGCCCTCGCGCGACTCGCGCCCGAGCCGATGAAGGTGATCCTGAACTGGGGCCGCCGCTACTCGCTCTGGGTCTTCAACTTCGGTCTCGCCTGCTGCGCGATCGAGTTCATCGCGGCGTCGATGGCCCGCCACGACTTCATCCGGCTCGGCGTCATCCCCTTCGCGCCGGGCCCGCGCCAGGCCGACCTGATGGTGGTGTCCGGCACGGTCACGGACAAGATGGCGCCGGCGGTGAAGCGCCTCTACGAGCAGATGCCGGAACCCAAGTACGTCATCTCCTTCGGCGCGTGCAGCAACTGCGGCGGCCCCTACTGGGACTCGTACTCCGTCACCAAGGGCGTCGACCAGATCATCCCCGTCGACGTCTACGTCCCCGGCTGCCCGCCCCGGCCCGAGGCGCTGCTCCAGGGCATCCTCAAGCTCCAGGAGAAGATCGCCCGCGAGTCGCTGGGGGAGCGCTATGGCAGCACGGGCGCGGGGCGGCCTTCGGCGGCGGCGTTGCAGAGCGGCCTGGTGCGACCGCCGGCCCCGTCCTCGCCTTCGCCCTCGCCTTCGCCCTCGCCTTCGCCCTCGCCTTCGCCCTCGGCATCGGAGGAGGGACGATGACCGCGGCCGGCTGGCTCCCCGCCGACGTCGAGGAACTCTTCGGCACGGACGCCACGGCCGAGGAGTCGTACGAGGTCCTGACCGTCGACGTACCGCCGACGACCTGGATCTCCGCCCTGGAGACCGCACGCGACCGCCTCGGCTGCACGTACTTCGACTGGCTGAGCGCGGTCGACGAACCGGGCACGGGCTTTCGCGTCACGGCCCACGTCGCGGCACTGTCCCCGCTCCGACGTCTTCTCCTGCGTACGACCGTCCCGCACGAGGCCCCCGCCCTGCCCTCGGCGGTCGGCGTCTACGCGGGCGCCGCCTGGCACGAACGCGAGACGCACGAGATGTTCGGCATCACCTTCGAAGGCCACCCGGCACTGGACCACCTGCTCCTCCCCGAGAACTTCGAAGGCCACCCCCTGCGCAAGGACTTCGTGCTGGCCGCACGCGTCGCCAAGGCCTGGCCCGGCGCGAAGGAACCGGGCGAGTCGGAACACGGCGGCCCCAAGCGCCGCCAGATGCTTCCCCCCGGCGTCCCCGACCCGAACGAATGGGGCCCCCTGAAGGGCCAACTCCCCCCAGCCCCGGCCCGCGGCCCCGGCCGCACGCCAGCCGACCGCCCGCCCCGAGCCACCGCCCGCCCCGCGGGCGAACGCCCGGTCCGGCGAACCCGCTCGGCGACGGAGGGCTCGGCGAGCCAGGCCGCTGCCGGTGACGCGGGTACGCCGTCTCCGACGCCCTCGCGCCGCAGCCGTTCGGTGGCGGAGGGCTCGGCCAGTCAGGCCGCGCCCGGGGAGTCGGCTGCTCCGGCTTCGGCGGGGCCGCGTCGCGACCGCTCGGTGACGGAGGACTCGGCGAGTCAGGGGACGACGGGCGATACGCCTCCCTCGTCCCCGGCCGCCCCGCGGCGGACCCGCACGGCGGCGGAGGGCTCGGTAAGCCAGACGTCCACCGGTCCTGAATCCACCGCCTCCGGTCCCGAATCCCAGGCCACCGAAGCCGAACCAGCGGCGACCGCGACCGGCTCCCAGCCACCGGACACCGAGCCGGAGTCGCCGGACACCGAGCCGGAGTCGCCGGACGCCGAGCCCGGTACCCCGGCCACCTCGACGGCGCCGCGCCGGGCGCGCAGCGCGAGTGACGGCTCGGCGTCGCAGCGGACACAGCCAGGTGCTTCTGCCGGCCCGCGCCGTGCGCGCACATCGGAGGGCTCCGCCAGCCAGCGGGCCGCGTCCGAACCCGGAGGCAGCCGGCCGGGCAGGGCATCGCGCCCCCCGCGCAGCACGGACGCCCCCTGGCACCACGCCCGCCCGGCCTTCGAAGAACCGGCTCCCGAACCGTCGCCCGAGGCCGGACCGTTGCCGACTCCCGAGCCGTCGGGTGACCCGAAGACCCCGAACAGCACCTCGGAGTCACCGGACCCCCCGAAGTCGACGGACGGTGCGAAGGCGCCCGACAGCACGGAGACATCGCGCAGTCCGGATAACCCCGAGCCTGCGGAGTCTCCCGAGCCCTCGGACACCCCCGACACCCCGAAACCGGCGAACAACCGGCAGCCCACCGACAACCCCGAAGACCCCACAGGAGGCCCGCGGTGAACGACGTGCTCGACGTCATCCTGCGACTCCTGATCGTGTTCGTCGTCTTCCTCACCTTCCCCCTGATCATCGGCCAGACCGAACACAAGGTGATGGCCCACATGCAGGGCCGCCTCGGCCCCATGTACGCCGGCGGCTTCCACGGCTGGGCCCAGCTGATCGCCGACGGCGTGAAGTTCGCGCAGAAGGAGGACGTCGTCCCCGCGGGCGCGGACCGCCGTATCTTCCAACTGGCCCCCGCCGTCGCCCTCCTGCCCTACCTCCTCGTCCTGCTCGCCATCCCCATCGGCCCGGACGAGGGAGCCGTCGGCCAGGTCATCGACGCCGGCGTCTTCTTCGTCCTGGCCGTCATGGGCGTCGGCGTCCTCGGCTCGCTCATGGCCGGCTGGGCGTCCGCGAACAAGTTCTCCCTCCTCGGCGGCCTGCGCACCGCCGCCCAGCTCCTCGCCTACGAACTGCCGATGCTCCTGACCGCCGCCTCGGTGGCGATGGCGGCCGGCACCGTCTCGCTCCCCGGCATCCTCGACGCCTTCGAGTGGTGGTGGCTGCCCTGGCAGATCGTCGGCGCGATCGTCTTCTTCGTGGCCGGCCTCGCCGAACTCCAGCGCCCGCCCTTCGACATGCCCGTCGCCGACTCGGAGATCATCTTCGGCGCGTACACCGAGTACACCGGCCTCCGCTTCGCCCTGTTCCTCCTCGCCGAGTACGCCGGAATCGTCGTCCTGTGCGGCCTGACCACCGTCCTCTTCCTGGGCGGCTGGCACGGCCCCTGGGGCGCCGACGGCCTCGGCTGGGTCTGGACCCTGCTGAAGACCGCCGTCCTCGCCTTCATCGTGATCTGGCTCCGCGTCACCTACCCCCGCCTGCGCGAGGACCAGCTCCAGAAACTGTCCTGGACCCTCCTCGTCCCCCTTTCCCTCGCCCAGATCGCCCTCACCGGCATCGTCAAGGTGGTGATCCAGTAACCATGGCCCCCATCCCTGGCAGTGGCCTGGCCAAGGGCCTGGCCGTCACCCTCCGCACGATGACGAAGAAGTCCGTCACCGCGCAGTACCCGGACGCCCAGCCCGACCTCCCGCCCCGCACCCGCGGTGTGATCGGCCTGTTCGAGGAGAACTGCACGGTCTGCATGCTGTGCGCCCGCGAGTGCCCGGACTGGTGCATCTACATCGACTCCCACAAGGAGACGGTCCCGGCGGCGACCCCCGGCGGCCGCGAACGCAGCCGCAACGTCCTCGACCGCTTCGCCATCGACTTCTCCCTGTGCATGTACTGCGGTATCTGCATCGAGGTCTGTCCTTTCGACGCCCTGTTCTGGTCCCCGGAGTTCGAGTACGCCGAGACCGACATCCGCGACCTCACCCACGAGCGCGACAAGCTCCGCGAGTGGATGTGGACCGTCCCGGCCCCGCCGGCCCTCGACCCCGGCGCGGAGGAACCGAAGGAACTCGCCACCGCCCGCAAGACCGCCGACAAGCTGGCCGCCCAGCAGGCCCCGCCCGCCACCGAACCGCACGCCGACGAGCAGGCCCGGGCAGCCGAGCGACCGACCCGCCCGCAGGGCGACTCCAAGCAGCAGACCGATCAGCCCAGGCCGGGGCAGGAGGGCCGGGAATGACCCTCGCCACAGCCGCAGGCCTCCTCATGGCCGGCCCGGCCACCGACGCCGCGGCCGAAACCCACGGCTTCCTTTCCCCGACGGGCGTCGAGATCGCCTTCCTCCTCGTCGGCCTGGTCACCTTCGGCGCCGCGCTCGTCACCGTCACCACCCGGCAGCTGGTGCACGCCGCCTTGTGGCTGGTGGTGACCCTCGGCGGTCTGGCCGTCGAGTACCTCCTGCTCACGGCCGAGTTCATCGCCTGGGTGCAGGTCCTCATCTACGTCGGTTCCGTCGTCGTCCTCCTCCTGTTCGGTCTGATGCTCACCAGGGCCCCCATCGGCCGCTCCCCGGACGCCGACTCCGGCAACCGCTGGGCCGCCCTCACCGTGGCCGTCGCCGCCGCTGCCGCCCTGGTCTGGGTCGTCGTCGACGCCTTCCGCACCACCTGGATCGACCTGGACGGCCCCGCCGCCGGCTCCACCAAGGCAACCGGCGCGAGCCTCTTCCAGAACTGGGTCCTCCCCTTCGAGGCCCTCTCCGTCCTCCTCCTCGCCGCCCTGGTCGGCGCGATCGTCCTGTCCCGCAAGGCGAAGGCCGCCACGGCGACCGCGGCCGAGAGCACCCCGGCCCCCCGGAGCGAGCAGGAAGGGGCCCGCTGATGCACCTCGCCTATCCCGCCGTCCTCTCCGTCCTGCTCTTCTGCACGGGCCTGTACGGCGTCCTCGCCCGCCGCAACGCGATCCTGGTCCTGATGTCGGTCGAGCTGATGCTCAACGCCGTCAACCTCAACCTGGTCGCCTTCGACGTCTGGCTCAGCAAGACCGCCGAGGAGACCCTGCACTCCGGCCAGGCCCTGACCTTGTTCACCATCGCCATCGCCGCCGCCGAGATCGGCATCGGCCTGGCCATCGTCCTCGCCGTCCACCGCAACCGCGGCACCGCGGACATCGACAAGCTCCGCGACACCGCCGAACGGCACGACCCCGACGACACCGACCACGACGCCCTCACGGCCGAGCAGTCCGACAAGGCCCAGAAGGCTGAGGCCACCGCGTGACCACGACCACCCTCGCCGTCCTCGTCCCCCTCCTGCCGTTCCTCGGTGCCGTCGCCGGCCTGCTCCTCGGCCGCACGGCACCCGGCTTCGTCCGCCCGCTCGCCGTCCTGCCGACGCTCACCTCCCTGGTGCTCGCCGCGCTGGTCGCCGTACGCCAGGGCGGTGACGCGGCCGTCAACGCGGCCACGGAACTCACCCCCACCGGCTCGGTCCCGGTCGAACTCGCCCTGCACATCGACGGCTTCGCCGCCCTCGTCGCCGTCCTCGTCGGCCTCGTCGCCTCCTGCGTGCAGATCTACTCGACGGGCTACCTGCGCGACGACCCGCGCTACCCCTCGTACGCCGCTCTCGTCTCCCTGTTCACCTCCGCGATGCTCCTGGTCGTCTACTCCGGCGACCTGATCGTGCTGCTGGTCGGCTGGGAAGTCATGGGCATCTGCTCCTACTTCCTGGTCGGCCACTACTGGGAGACCCCGGAGGCCCGCGCCGCCTCCCTCAAGGCCTTCCTGGTCACCAAGCTCGGCGACGTCCCCTTCCTCATCGGCCTGTTCGCCCTGGCCACCGACGCCGGTTCGTTCCGCATCACCAAGGTCCTCGGCGCCGTCGCGAGCGGCTCGCTCGACCACCCGACGCTGATCGCCCTGCTGCTCCTGGCGGGCGTGGCGGGCAAGTCCGCGCAGTTCCCGCTGCACACCTGGCTCCCCGACGCGATGGCGGGCCCGACCCCCGTCTCCGCGCTGATCCACGCCGCGACGATGGTCGCCGCCGGTGTCTACTTCATCGCCCGTCTCCTGCCGCTGTTCGAGGCCTCCCAGGCCGCGATGGTCGTCCTCGCCGTCATGGCCGCCGTCACCATGGCCGGCTCGGCCCTCGCCGCGCTCGCCCAGGACGACATCAAGCGCGTCCTCGCGTACTCGACGATCGGCCAGCTCGGCTACATGTCCGGCGCCCTCGCCGTCGGCGACCGCGGAGCCGCCGTCTTCCACCTCCTGTCCCACGGCGCCTTCAAGGCGCTGCTGTTCCTCGCGGCCGGCGTGATCATCCACGCCGCCGGCACCAACTCGCTGGCCGCCATGTCCCGCATGCGGAACCTGCGCGACCGCGTCCCCGACGCCTACTGGACGATGACCGTGGCGCTCCTCGCGCTCGCCGCGATCCCGCCGTTCAGCGGCTTCTTCTCCAAGGAGGCCGTCCTCGGCGTCGCCGAACACGTCGTCACCGGTCACACCGAGCACGCCCCCGCCGCCGCGGGCTGGATCGTCCTCGTCGCCGGCCTGCTCACGGCCGTGCTCACCGCCGCCTACGCGATGCGCCTGTGGCTGCTGGCCTTCCGCGGCCGGGGCGCCGAAGCCCCCGACCACGGCAGGCAGCCACTGACGATGACCGTTGTGCTGTGGGTGCTCGCCGCCCCGTCCCTGGCCCTCGGCGGATTCGCGTTCCGCCTGCTGCCCGACTGGTTCGACGGCCGCGACCTCAGCCCGACCCTCACCACCTCCGTCCTCGGCACGGGCGTGGCCCTGGTCGGCGGCATCGTCACCTACGGCGCCTGGCGGCACACCACCGCTCTCACCGCACGCGTCCCGCTGGGCGCGGTCGCGGCCCACCCCGAGGGCGACGCCGCCCAGGTCGAGGCGGAAGCCATCGCCACCCACAAGCCGGCCTACGGAGACATCGCCTACGCCCCCGACCCCGCCGACCCCGGACGGCTCCTGCTCGGCCCGCTGCACCGCCACGCGGCCGCCGGCTTTCACATGGACGCCGTGTACAGGGCCCTCTTCGTCCGACCGGTCCAGGCCGGGGCGAGCCTCGTCCGGTTCCTGGACCGGGAGGTCGTCGAGACCTACGTACGCGGCGCGGGTGCGCTGCCCCGCTGGCTCGGCGCCGCCGTACGGCGCGCCCAGACCGGCAACGTCCAGACCTATGTGAGCGCGCTGCTCGCCGGCACCGTCGTCCTCGCGGTCGCCGTCGTCCTCGTCGCCACGGGAGCGTGAGCAGGCGTGATCGATATCAACGAGTCCGTGATGCAGTTCCTTCTGGCGTTCGTCGTCGTCGGGCCGCTCCTCGGCGCGGCCGCGGCTCTCCTGCCGGCCCCGCCCGGGCTGAAGGGGAAGTCACCCGAGCAGGCCGTGCTCCGGCACGGCGTCACCGTCACCGGCGCCGTCCTCATCGCGGCGATCGTCCTCGCGCTCGGCTTCGACCACGACCAGCCGTCGAAGATGCAGGCCAGCACGGACATCAGCTGGATTCCCGCACTCGACGTACGCATCCACCTCGGCATCGACGGCATCTCCCTCCCCCTTCTGGTCCTGACCGCGCTGCTGACCTTCCTCTGCGCGCTCTACTCGTACTTCAAGATGCCCGCGGGTCCGACCCCGAAGGCCTTCGTCGCCCTGCTGCTCGTCCTCGAGTCCGGCACGCTCGCGACCTTCGCCGTCCTCGACCTGCTGCTGTTCTTCCTGGCCTTCGAGATGGTCCTCATCCCGATGTACTTCCTCATCGCCCGCTGGGGCGGCGAGGGCCGGAGCCAGGCCGCGTGGCGGTTCATCCTCTACACACTGCTCGGCTCCGTGGTCATGCTGCTCGGCCTGCTCCTGATCGGGATCAAGGCGGGCACGTTCGACATGATGGCACTCGCCACTGACAACGGCCGGTCGCTGACCACATCCGTGCAGGTCATCGCGGTTCTGGCGATCGGTATCGGCCTTGCGGTCAAGACGCCGATGTGGCCGCTGCACAGCTGGCTGCCCGACGCCCACACCGCCGCGCCGACCGTCGGCTCGGTCCTGCTGGCCGGTGTCCTGCTGAAGATGGGTACGTACGGGTTCGTCCGGATCCTCCTCCCCATCACGCCGGACGGCTTCCGCACCTTCGCGCCCTACCTCGCAGCGCTCGCCGTCGTCGGCATCATCTACGGATCCCTGGCCTGTCTGGCTCTCGCCAAGCAGGGCGCGAAGGGCGACCTCAAGCGCCTCATCGCCTACTCTTCCGTCGGCCACATGGGTTTCGTCCTGCTCGGCATCGCCACGATGACCCCGACCGGCGTGAACGGCGCCCTGTTCGCCAACATCGCCCACGGCCTGATCACCGGCCTGCTCTTCTTCCTGGTCGGCGCGCTGAAGGACCGCACCGGCACCACCGACCTCGACACCCTCGCCGAGGAGACCGGAGCCGCGCTCTACGGCAAGGCCCCGCGCCTCGGCGGCCTGCTCGCCTTCGGCGCGGTCGCCTCGCTCGGTCTGCCGGGCCTGGCCGGCTTCTGGGGCGAGATGCTGGCCCTGTTCGGCGCGTTCCAGCCGGCGGCAGGCCTCAGCCGTCCCGCGTTCCTCACCTTCATGGCGATCGGCGCGTTCGGCACACTGCTGACGGCCGCCTACCTGCTGATCGTGGTCCGCCGCGTCTGCATGGGTGCCCTGCCCCAGGACGCGCCGAAGCTCACCGACGTCCGCTCGTACGAGTTCGCGGCCTGGGCCCCGCTCGTCGTCCTCACCGTCGTCGCGGGCCTGTGGCCCAAGGCCCTCCTCGGCCTGAGCGACCCGGCCGTCCAGCAGCTCCTCGCAGGAGGCACCCGATGAGCTCCCCGGCCCAGCCCCTGGCCGCGTCGCTGGTCCAGTCCGTCGACTGGCTCGCGATCGCACCGCCCACCATCGCGGCGGTCGTCGGACTCGTCGTCCTGGTCGCCGACCTGTTCGTCGCCGAGAACCGCAAGACGCTGCTCGGCTGGACGTCCGTGGCCGGCCTGGCCGCCGCCACGCTGATGCTGCTGCCCCTCCTGGCCGGCGACCGCAGCACCTTCTGCCTGACCGGCGACGCCACCGTGTGCAGCTACACGGCCGACCGCTTCACCCTGGTCATCCAGTTCCTGGTCCTCGGCGGCACCCTCCTCGCCGCCCTCCTGTCGGTCACGGCCCTGAAGGACGCCCGCAAGGAGCTTCCCGAGGGGGAGTACTGGTTCCTGCTGCTGTCCTCCGCGGCCGGCGCCGCCCTCCTGCCCGCCTCCCGCGACCTCGCGACCCTCATCGTCGCCCTGGAGGTCGCCTCCCTGCCCGCCTTCGCGCTGGTCGGCCTCAGGTACGGCGACCGGAAGTCCTCCGAAGCGGCCCTGAAGTTCTTCCTGTCCTCGGTCACCGCGACCGCGGTCAGCCTGATGGGCATCAGCTTCGTGTACGCCTCCACGGGCACCCTCTACCTCATCCAGGTCGCCGACCGCATCCAGAACGTCGACGGGCAGCTCCACACGCTCGCCCAGACCGGCGTCGTCCTCACCCTCGTCGGCTTCGCCTTCAAGACGGCCGCCGTGCCCTTCCACTTCTGGGTGCCGGACACCTACGTAGGGGCGCCCTTGCCCATCGCCGCCTACCTGTCGGTCATCGGCAAGGCGGTCGGTTTCAGCGGCCTGATCCTCGTCACGGTCGTGGCCCTCCCGTCGTACGCCGACGTCTGGGGCCCGGCCCTGGCGGCCCTGGCCGCGCTCACCATGACCGTGGGCAACGTCGGAGCCCTCCGCCAGCAGGCCACGCGCGCGTACAGCGCGGTACGCCTGCTCGCCTGGTCGTCCGTCGGCCAGGCCGGTTACCTCCTGGTGCCGATCGCGGCCGCCGCGTACTCCGGCGACGCCGAGAAGTCGATCGGCTCCACCGTCGCCTACGCCCTGATGTACGGCGCCGTGAACCTCGGCGCCTTCGCCGTGGCCGCCCTCGTCGGCCGGACGAAATCCCTCAACCGCGTCTCCGACTACCGCGGCCTGTACGCGTCGAGCCCGCTGTCCGCGCTGCTCCTGGCGTTCTTCCTGCTCTGCCTCGCAGGGCTGCCGCCGGGCATCATCGGCCTCTTCGCCAAGGTCACCGTCTTCTCGGCGGCCGTCGACGCAGGCCTCGGCTGGCTGGCCGTGATCATGGCCGTCAACGTCGTCATCGCGCTGTTCTACTACCTCCAGTGGACGGCCCTGCTCTTCCGCGCCCCCGAGGGCGAACCCGAGAAGCACCGCGTCCCGGCCCCGCTCACCGCCGCGATCGCCCTGACCGGAGTCCTCGGCATCGTGTTGTCCGGCGCACCCCAGCTGGTCCTGCGCTTCACCGACACCGCCCTGTTCTGAACAACAGGCGCATTCGCCACGCGCGCGTGGGGCACCCGGCCCTCCACGCGCGCGTGCCGTTTTCCCGGCGCCGTTCACCCGGGCGGTCCACAGCGCCCGCCGCGCGCACAAGGGAACTAGTGCCTCCCGCCTGGCGTTGACCAGTACGGGAAGGTCCACTGGACGTGAACATCACGGCACCAGTGGCACCGCAGATCAGCAAGGAAGGGTCCCCCTGCCGCACCACTTGGAGGGCGTACCGTGCACCGCCGGCACAACGGGCTCAGGACAGCAGTCCTCCTCGGGGGACTGTCCGCACTCATCATCGTCATCGGCAGCTTCTTCGGCCGCATGGGGCTCGTCATCGCCGTCCTGGTAGCGCTGGCCACCAACGCTTACGCGTACTGGAACAGCGACAAGCTGGCCCTCCGCGCGATGCGAGCCCGCCCGGTGAGCGAGTTCGAGGCCCCCGGGCTCTACCGCATGGTCCGCGAGCTCTCGACACAGGCGCGCCAGCCCATGCCGCGCCTGTACATCTCCCCGACGGAGGCGCCCAACGCCTTCGCCACAGGCCGCAATCCGCGCAACGCCGCCGTGTGCTGCACCGAAGGCATCCTGCGCCTCCTGGACGAGCGCGAGCTGCGCGGCGTCATCGGCCACGAGCTCAGCCATGTCTACAACCGCGACATCCTCATCTCGTCGGTCGCCGGCGCCCTCGCCTCCGTGATCATGTTCCTGGTCAACTTCGCCTGGCTGATCCCGATCGGACGCTCGGACGACGACGACGGCCCCGGCCTGCTCGGCATGCTGCTGATCATGATCCTGGGCCCGCTGGCCGCCTCCGTCATCCAACTGGCCATCAGCCGTTCCCGGGAATACCAGGCGGACGCCTCCGGAGCCCAGCTCACCGGCGACCCGCTCGCCCTGGCCAGCGCCCTGCGCAAGCTCGAACTGGGCACCAAGCAGCTCCCGCTGCCGCCCGAGCCGCGCCTCGAGACCGCCAGCCACATGATGATCGCGAACCCGTTCCGGCCCGGCCAGGGTCTTTCGAAGATGTTCTCCACACACCCGCCGATGGCGGACCGCATCGCCCGGCTCGAGAAGATGGCAGGTGGGAACCAGTGAAGACCGTCCTGAACGTCATATGGCTCGTCCTGAGCGGATTCTGGCTCTTCCTCGCCTACATGGCCGCGGGCCTGCTCCTCTGTATCACCATCATCGGCATCCCGTTCGGCATCGCGGCCTTCCGCATCGGCGTCTACGCCCTGTGGCCCTTCGGGTACATGACGGTCGAGCGCCGCGACGCGGGCGCGCCGTCCTGCGTCGGCAACGTGCTGTGGCTGGTACTCGCGGGCTGGTGGCTGGCCCTCGGCCACATCGTCACCGGCATCGCGCTGTGCGTCACGATCATCGGCATCCCGCTCGGCGTGGCCAACTTCAAGCTCATCCCGGTCTCGCTGCTCCCGCTGGGCCGCGACATCGTCCGGACGAACGAGCCGTTCGCGGTGCGCTGACGGCGGGGCGACGCCGTCCGGCTTCCACAGACCACGGGTTATCCACAGGCCCGACCGGCTGTCGGTGGCGGCCTGCATCATGAATCCATGACCGCGATCGAGCAGTTGCCGAGCCGAGCGACGGCCAAGTCTCACAACGCATGCCGCCGCAGTTGGACTTCACATCCCGAGCGGGCCGACCCGATGAGAGGCCCTTGACCGACAGCAACCGAGCGGGCCCTGGCAGCAGCCAATAACCGGGACCGCAGCAAAAGCCCCCCGACCACGGCAAAGAGGGCAGCTCTACGCCCTCCCAGCCCCCGCCCGCACCACCCGCCGCACGCCGTACGCAACCGCCCCCACCGCCAGCACACCCGCGCCCACGACCACGGAAACACCCGGCAGCGCGAACGCCAGTACCGCACACCCGACCAGCCCGACCACCGGCACCACCCGTGCCGCCGGCGCCGAATCCAGCGTCCAGGCCGACGCGTTGGCCACGGCGTAGTACGCCAGCACCCCGAAGGAGGAGAACCCGATCGCGCCCCGGACATCCACCGTGGCGGCCAGGACCGCGACCACCGCGCCCACGGCCAGCTCCGCCCGGTGGGGCACCTGGAAGCGCGGATGCACGGCCGCCAGCGCGCCCGGCAGATGCCGGTCCCGGGCCATGGCCAGTGTCGTCCGCGAGACGCCCAGGATCAGGGCGAGGAGCGACCCCAGCGCGGCCACGGCCGCACCGATCCGTACCACCGGCACGAGCCAGGGCATCCCGGCCGCCCGCGCCGCGTCGGCCAGCGGCGCCGCCGCGTCCCCGAGACCATCCGACCCCAGCACCGAAAGGACAGCCACCGCCACACCCGCGTACACCACCAGCGCGATGCCCAGCGCCAGCGGGATCGCGCGCGGAATGGTGCGCGCCGGGTCCCGTACCTCCTCACCGAGGGTCGCGATCCGGGCGTACCCGGCGAACGCGAAGAACAGCAGGCCAGCCGCCTGAAGCACACCGCCCGCACCGTCCGAGGCCCCGATGTCCAGCCGCCCGGCATCGGCCTCGCCCGACATCAGACACCCGACCACCACGGCAGCGAGGACAGCCAGGACCACCGCCACGATCACCCGCGTCAGCCACGCGGACTTCTGGACACCGCCGTAGTTCACCGCGGTCAGCGCCACCACGGCCGCGACCGCCACCGCGTGCGCCTGCCCCGGCCAGACGTACGTGCCCACGGTGAGCGCCATCGCCGCACAGGAGGCCGTCTTCCCGACCACGAACGACCAGCCCGCGAGATACCCCCAGAACTCCCCTAGCCGCTCACGCCCGTACACGTAGGTACCGCCCGAGGCCGGATACAGGGCGGCGAGGCGCGCCGACGACATGGCGTTGCAGTACGCGACCACGGCGGCGACGGCGAGCCCCAGGAGCAGCCCGGAGCCGGCCGCGTGCGCCGCGGGCGCGAGCGCGGCGAAGATCCCGGCTCCCACCATCGAGCCGAGTCCGACGACGACGGCGTCCCCGACGCCGAGGGTGCGGCGCAGTTCGGAAGCGGAGGCTGTCATGCGTCGCACCCTACTGATCAGCGCAACCGACGGGCACCGCCAGGGCGTCTTCCCGACCAAGACGGCGTGAACGCGTGCGACAAGGACGACGCACGCGGTACGCCCGGCGTACGACGCACAACGCACGAGCACGGCCTGCCGGGAGCAAGATCACATGGCCGGAAAGTGCGGGCACAGCGTGAAAGGGCAGGTTCACGGCATGACCATTATCAGCTGGATCATCCTGGGACTGTTGGCCGGAGCCATCGCGAAGTTCCTGCTGCCGGGGCGCGACCCGGGCGGCCTCATCGGTACGACCCTGATCGGCATCGCGGGCGCGTTCATCGGCGGCTGGATATCGGCCCGCTGGATGGACCACCCGATCACCAAGGACTTCTACGACGGCACGACCTGGGCCGCGGCGATCGGCGGATCGCTTGTCCTCCTGATCGCCTACCGTCTTCTGTTCGGCAACTCACGCAACTGACGGCACCCACGGTCCACGGCCGGTATGCGCCCACGGCCACGACCGGTATGCACCCACCGCCCGCAGCCGGCACGCGCCACTACACGGCCCGTGCCCGGCACGCGCCCATGGACCGCAGCCAGCAGGCGAGAAGGGTGGGTACCCGGCAGGGTGCCCACCCTTCTCGTAACCATGCAGACCGGGAGCCCACCCGAGCAGACCGGGAGCCCCGAGGACCCGACCGGACCTACCGGTAGTTCACGAACTGCATGGCGAAGTCGAAGTCCTTGCCCTTCAGCAGGGCGATGACGGCCTGAAGATCGTCACGGCTCTTGGAGCTGACCCGCAGCTCCTCGCCCTGCACCTGCGCCTTCACGCCCTTCGGGCCTTCGTCGCGGATGATCTTCGCCACCTTCTTCGCGTTCTCCTGGGAGATGCCCTCCTTGATCGACGCGAAGATCTTGTACTCCTTGCCCGAGAGCTGGGGCTCGCCCGCGTCCAGAGCCTTCAGCGAGATGCCACGCTTGATCAGCTTGGACTGGAAGACGTCGAGGACAGCCTTCACCCGGTCCTCGGAGTTCGCCTCCATGAGGATGTTCTCGCCGGACCACGAAATCGAGGCACCCACGCCCTTGAAGTCGTAGCGCTGCGAGATCTCCTTGGCGGCCTGGTTGAGTGCGTTGTCGACCTCCTGCCGCTCGACCTTCGAGACGATGTCGAAACTGGAGTCGGCCATGTCCTGTGGCTCCTTGTATCGGGGTGCGTATCGTGCGTACCGGCGTACGTGGGCGGCCGCCGGGTCTGTTCAGATCCCGGGCCGCATCCGGACAAGCCTAGCCACCCCCCGCCCTCCGGGCGCCGATCAATCGGGTGGCGAAGCACCCCTCCACATCAGGTATTGTTTACGTCGTTGCCACGGAGCACCGCGAAGAAGGCGGTTCGACGGGCAGCAACCCCGGCGGTGTGCCCGAGCGGCCAAAGGGAGCAGACTGTAAATCTGCCGGCTCAGCCTTCCCAGGTTCGAATCCTGGCGCCGCCACAAGACCGAAAGGGTCTGCGACCAGCAGCAATGCTGATCGCAGGCCCTTTCGGTGTTCACGGACCCGACCTGATCGTTATGGGTGCTTTTTCCCAGTGTGTCTCACCCTGATTCGGGTGCTGACCAGTCCGTGTGGGGCAGGTGTGGGGCAGCTTCCGGCCCTCCTAGCTGCCGTTCTTCAGTGCCCGCTCGATCCGGGCGTTCGCCGTGGCGGCGCCGCCGTCCAGGCACTTCGCGTACACGCGGAACAGCACGGCCACACTGTGGCCGGCGCGCGCGGCCACCTCCTGTGGTTCCACGCCGGAGCTGAGCCACGTGGACACGGCGGCGTGGCGAAGATCATATGGACGCTTTGCCAGCAGCGACGCGCATTGAGCGGGTGTGAGAGCACGCGCACGGGCTTCCGCCCACACCTCGCCGTATCCGGTGTCCTGGATGAGCCCGCCCCGTTGCGTCCGGAACAGCCGCCCGTCGGGGGCGACGCCGTACGCCGTGACGTGCCACCGGAGCAGGTTCACGAGATCGGGCGGGATCGGCACGGTGCGGACTGCTTTCCGGGCCCGGTGCTTGAGCCCTCGCCGATCGTGCGCCTCACCGCTGTCCGTCCAGGCCGACCCTGAGCGCGGGCGAGTCTCCCGGAGGCGCAGAGTGCCCCACCCCCGGCGGGGCAGGTCGCAGTCCTGGAGACGGAGGCCGATGACTTCCGCCGGCCGCGCCGCCGCGTAGTACATGCAGCCGAAGAACGCGACCAGGCGTCGCCCACGGGGGCTCTGCGTACGCACGGCATCGAGCAGGGTGAGAGCCTGTCGGGGGTCCGGCGCTGAGGCGGGGTCCAGTTCCTCCGCTACCTGCTCCGGAGACTTCCACTGCACCTGTGGCAGGGGGTTGTCCGTCAGGCGTCCGGCGTCTACGGCGTAGCCGAGAGCGTTGTGAAAGATGGCCCGCTTCCGGCGGATGGTCGACGCCGCTGCCGTGGTGCCGTCCAGTTTCTTGGTCAAGGCGTCCAGGGCGGCGCGTACCTGCATACGGTCGGCCAGCGCGGACCTGGGCAGGGATTTTCGTTCGAACCATGCCAGCACGGCGGCCACCTCGTCGGGGGGGGGTGCCTCTATGTCCTTCGTCAAGCCTGGGTTGGTCATGCGATGGCTGCTTCGGGGAGGCGGGGTTCGTAGAAGGTGCCGTCGCGGAGC